>JAFIEB010000085.1 GCA_020832735.1 Oceanicaulis sp. | reverse complement strand
CCCGGCGGGCCCGCCCCCCCAAACCGCCCTTTGGCGCCCAGAATTTCAAACGCCCGGCCCCCCCAGGCCCCGGGCCTTTTTCGTATTCGCGGTGACGCAGGCCTTTATTCGGCGGCTTGAGCGGCCGGCTCGCCGGCCATCAGGCGCGGCATCCAGTTTTCATGGGCCTGTTTGAGCGCGATCAGATCAATGCTGTGGGTTCCGTTGATCGAGACATGGCGCCCGCCTGCGAGGCCAACCACGCTCACCGGCACGCCGGCGGTCATCGCGTTGGCGCGGATCGTCTCGGCCGTCGCGGCGTCGGCGGCGATGAGATAGCGCGCCTGATCCTCGCCAAACATCCAGGCGAAGACGGGCAGGGCGCCGTTATAGGCCAGCTTGATCCCGACGCCCGAGGCCATGGCTATTTCGGCGGCGGCGCAGGCGAGCCCGCCATCGGAGATGTCGTGGACCACTTTGGCCCGTCCGGCGCGGATTTCGGCGCGGACGAAATCGCCATGGCGCTTTTCCGCGGCCAGGTCCACGCGCGGCGGGGCGCCGTCCTCGCGCTCCTCGATATGGCGCAGATAAAGCGAGGCGCCCAGCGCCCCGTGGGCATCGCCCACCAGCAGCACCACATCGCCGTCCTTCATGGCGCCAAAGCCCGCGCGCACGTTCACATCCGGCAGCAGCCCGACGCCGCCCACGGCGGGCGTGGGCGGGATCGCCTTGCCGTCAGTCTCGTTATAGAGCGAGACATTGCCCGACACGACCGGGAAGGCGAGGACGCGGCAGGCTTCAGCCATGCCTTCGACGCAGCCGACGAACTGGCCCATGATTTCAGGCCGCTCGGGGTTGCCGAAATTGAGGCAGTCGGTGATGGCGATGGGGTCGGCCCCCACGGCGGTCAGATTGCGCCAGACCTCGGCCACGGCCTGCTTGCCGCCCTCAAACGGGTCAGCCGAGCAATAGCGCGGCGTGCAGTCGGTGCTGATGGCCAGCGCCTTGTTCGAGCCGTGCACGCGCACGATGGCCGCGTCCGCCGGGTCTTCGGAGCTGGCGGCGGTGTCGGCCATGACGTGGCGGTCATACTGGCTCCAGATCCAGCGCTTGGACGCCATATCCGGCGAGCCCATCAGCGCCAGCAGGGTTTCGCCCAGATGTTCAGGCGCGCGCAGGATCTTGGCGTCAATGCTGGCGCGCGCCTCAGCCGGGAACCAGGGGCGCTCGTACTTGGGCGCCTTCTCGCCGATCGGGTCGAGCGGCAGATCGCACACCACTTCGCCCTTGTGGCGCAGCACCAGGCGGCCATGGGGCGCGATCACCCCGATGGTCGCCACGTCCAGATCCCATTTGCGGAAGATCGCCTCGGCCACGTGCTCGCGCCCAGGCTTCACGATCATCAGCATGCGCTCCTGGGATTCCGACAGCATCATTTCATAGGCGGTCATGCCGGTTTCGCGCTGGGGCACGTGATCAAGATCCAGCTCTATGCCCAGCCCGCCGCGCGAGGCCATCTCCACGCTCGACGAGGTCAGGCCCGCCGCGCCCATGTCCTGGATCGAGCTGATCGCGTCCTCGGCCATCAGCTCCAGGCACGCCTCGATCAGTTTTTTCTCGGTGAAGGGGTCGCCGACCTGGACGGTGGGGCGTTTTTCTTCAGAACCCTCACCGAACTCGGCGCTGGCCATCGTCGCCCCGTGAATGCCGTCGCGGCCTGTCTTGGCGCCCACATAGAGGACCGGAAATCCGGCTTCGCGCGCGGCGGCGGTGAAAATCTTGTCGGTATCGGCGATCCCCACCGCCATGGCGTTGACCAGGATATTGCCGTTATAGCCCTTGTCGAAATTGGTCTCGCCGCCGACCGTGGGCACGCCGACGCAATTGCCATAGCCGCCAATGCCCGCCGCGACACCGGCCACCAGCTGGCGGGTCTTGGGGTGTTCGGGATTGCCAAAGCGCAGCGCATTCATCAGCGCCACCGGGCGCGCGCCCATGGTGAACACGTCGCGCAGAATGCCGCCTACGCCCGTGGCCGCGCCCTGATAGGGCTCGATAAAGCTGGGGTGGTTGTGGCTCTCCATCTTGAAGATCGCCGCCTGGCCGTCGCCGATATCGACCACGCCGGCGTTTTCGCCGGGGCCGTAGATGACCCGCTCGCCCGTGGTGGGGAAGTTCGCCAGATGCACCCGGCTCGACTTGTAGGAGCAATGCTCCGACCACATCACCGAGAAAATCCCGAGCTCCACCAGGTTCGGCGCCCGTCCAAGCTCCCGCAAGATGATCTCATACTCATCCGCCGTGACGTGATCGAGCGCGATTTCCGGCGTGATTCCGGGGGCGTAGCGGTTGGTGTCGGTCATGAGGATTACCCGGCTGCGTGAATTGCGCACAGCTTTGTGCGCACACTATTGATCTTTTCGCGTCTGACGCTAAACTGTGGAATGCTGGATGGATGAACGGCAAGGAATTCATCCGGCGAGCCCGCGCCTACGCCCGCACCCACGGCCTGCCTTTCGAGGTGTCGCCGGAGCGGGGCAAGGGCGGCCACCAGCTGATCCGGGTCGCCGGCCGGCCGACGACGGTGAAATCCGGCGAGATCGGGACGGGCCTGTTGCACAAGATGTTGCGCGATCTCGCCATCCCCAAAGACGCTTTCTAGGAGCCGGCCATGACCGACCATCTCGTCTACGCCTATCCGGTGAGCCTGGAGCGGGACGAGGACGGGCGGCTTCTGGTGACCAGCGCGGACTTTGCCGAACTGGCCACCGATGGCGCGGATGAAGCCGAAGCGCTGGAGAACGCGGCGGACGCGCTGGATGTGGTGCTGCGCGAACGCTTGCGCACGGGCGATGAGATCCCCGCGCCGCGCGCCTGTCAGGCTGGCGAGCGCGCGGTTCCGGTCGAGCATGTCACCGCCTACCGCATTGTCCTGTCCCAGTGGGCTGACAGCTATGGCCGCGGCGCGCAGATCGAGCTGGCGCGGCGCCTTGGCAAGGGCGAGACCCATGTGCGTCGCCTGCTGGCTCCGGAGGGCGGTGCGCGTGTGGAGAGCCTGGTCGAGGCGCTGCGCGCGGTAGGCTGGGCGCCGGCGCCGTCGGTTAGTCAGGCTGCGGTGCGCACAGCCGGATAGAGGGTGCGGACGCGCAGCGGCCATCACCCCTTCCCCAGAACGCTCTCGAACACGCCGAGCCCGTCCGTGCCGCCATGGACCGGGTCCACGGCGCGTTCGGGGTGGGGCATCATCCCCAGAACATTGCCAGCCGCATTGGTGATGCCGGCGATGTCGCGGGCCGAGCCGTTGGGATTATTGCCATAGCGGAAGGCCACGCGGCCCTCGCCCTCCAGCCGGTCGAGCGTGGCGTCGTCGGCGAAGTAATTGCCGTCATGATGGGCGATGGGGATGACCAGATCGCTGGTTCCGGCATAGGCGCGGGTGAAGCTTGTATTGGCGCTCTCCACATAGAGCGGCGTCTTCTCGCAAATGAAGCGCAGGCCGGCATTGCGCATCAGCGCGCCGGGCAGGAGCCCCGCCTCGATCAGGATCTGAAAGCCGTTGCACACGCCCAGAACCGGCGTGCCGCCTTCGGCGCGGGCCACCAGATCGCCCATGATGGGCGAGCGCGCCGCAATGGCGCCCGAGCGCAGATAATCCCCGTAGGAGAACCCGCCCGGGATCATGATGAAATCGAGGCCGTCGGGCAGGCTGGATTCGCCGTGCCAGACCATGGCCGGCGCCGCGCCGGTGACGCGTTCGATGGCCACGGCCGCATCGCGGTCGCAGTTCGAACCGGGGAAGACGATGACAGCGGTTTTCATGAGCGCAGCGTTTAGCAGGCGAGTCGCGCCTTGGCGAGCGCTTCGCGCGTCCTCATCTCATCGTGGCGCGTCGAACGGAAAACCGGTCACAGCGCCGTCGGACGCTGAGCGCACCAGGGCGGCGTATTTGGCGTAGGCGCCGGTGGGATAGCGCGGCTTTGGGGCAATGAAGCCGCGCGCCATGCGGGCGGCGAGATCAGCGTCCACATCAAGGCGCTGGCCATCCACATCAATAGTGATCACGTCGCCGTCGCGGATGAAGGCCAGCGGCCCGCCGCGCGCGGCTTCCGGCGCCACATGGCCGACCATGAAGCCGTAGGTCGCGCCGGAAAACCGCCCGTCCGTGATCAGCGCCACGTCATCACCAAGCCCGGCGCCCTGAATCGCTGCGGTGACCGCCAGCATTTCGCGCATGCCGGGGCCGCCGGCCGGGCCCTCATAGCGGATCACCACTACATCACCCTTCGTGATGCGGCCCTGATTGACCGCCTCGAAACAGGAATCCTCGCTGTCAAACACGCGGGCGGGGCCTGAGACATGAAGCCGGTCATGACCGGCGAGCTTCACCACGCAGCCCTCCGGCGCCAGATCGCCATAGAGCACGCCGAACCCGCCGCGCGCCTTCACCGGGTTGTCTGCGCTGCAGATCACGTCCTGGCCGGGCGTTTCCTTTGCGAGGGCGGCTTCCTCGAACAAGGTCCGGCCCGTGATGGTGGGCGCATCTGCGAGATGACCTGATTGCTGCAGGCGCTGAACGAGAAGCCGTGTGCCGCCCGCCGCGCTCATGTCCGGCGCCATGTAGCGCCCGCCGGGTTTGAGATCAGCGATCACCGGCGTGGCGCGCGAGATGGCGTCAAAATCATCGATATTGAAGGCGTCTTTGGGCACCCCCGCCTCGCGCGCAATGGCCAGAAGGTGCAAGACCGCATTGGTCGAACCGGCGGTGGCCGTCACGGCGGCGGCGGCGTTCTTGAGCGAGAGCGGCGTGATCAGGCTGCGCGCATTGCGCCCGGCATTGAGGGCTTCGACCACCAGCCGCCCCGCCCCCGCGGCGGCTTTGGGGTTTTGGGGGTGGACGGCGGGCAAATCATTAAGCGCCATATCGCTCAGGCCCAGCACGCTCAGCGCCAGCGCCATGGTGTTGGCGGTGAACTGGCCGCCGCAGGCTCCGGCGCCGGGGCAGGCGGCCTTCTCCACCTCGACGAGTTCAGCCTCGCTGATGCGTCCGGCGGCGCAGGCCCCTACGGCTTCGAATACATCCTGAATGGTCAGGTTCTTGCCATTGCGGTGGCCCTGCATGATCGAGCCGCCATAAAGGATGACGCTGGGCAGATCGAGGCGGGCGGCGGCCATGGCGGCGCCAGGCAGGGTCTTGTCGCAGCCCACCAGAAACAGCACCGCGTCCAGACAATGGCCGCGCACGGCCAGCTCGGCGGAATCGGCCACGCAGTCGCGGCTCATCAGGCTGGCGCGCATGCCTTCAGTGCCCATGGCGATGCCGTCGGTGACCACGATGGTGTTGAAATCCACCGCCGTGCCGCCCGCCGCCTCGATCCCCGCGCGGGCATGATCGGCCAGGCCCGCCAGATGCATGTTGCACGGCGTCACGCTGGTCCATGTGTTGACGATGGCGATCATCGGCCTGGCGAGCCGCTCATCATCAAACCCGGCGGCGCGCAGCATGGCGCGGGCCGGGGCGCGGGCGGGGCCCTTGATCAGGGTGTGGGAGGGGCGTTTTGCGGTCATGACAGAGCAGGTTCTTCCAGCGTGTTGAGATGGCGGGCGAGGGCGGCGAGATCGGCCTTCGCCGCCGTGGCGTGCGAGGGGCGCGACAGCACGGCTCGCAGCGCTGGCGGCGGGTCAATCGCGCGTCCGATCAGGGGCTCCACGATATCGGCGAATTTGAACGGATGGGCGGTGGCCGCGACGATCCAGGGGCGGGCGTCGCGCTCGAGAGGCGCCAGACGGGCGAAGGCTTCGGCGCCGGTGGCCGAATGGGGGCACCACACATAGCCTGAGCGGACATACTCGCTGATGATGCGCGTGCTGATGGCGTCGTCTTCCACGCGCTCTACCTGCACATCGCCGAGCCCTGCGGGCAGGGCGGCAAGGCGCTCGAAATTGCTGGGCGCCCCCACATCCATGGCGTTGGCGAGCGTGGCGACGGACGCTCTCGGCTCATACGTCCCGCTGGTGGCCCATTCGGCGAGGGCGCCATTGGCGTTGGTGGCCAGAACTACCGGCCCCAGGGGGGCGCCCATGGCGCGGGCATAGAGCGCTGCGACGCCATGTCCGAGATTGCCTGTCGGGATGATCAGGCCGGGCGCCATGCCTGTCTTCGCGTAAACTTGAGAACAGGCGCGGGCGAGATAGGCGCCTTGGGGCAAAAGCCGGGCGAGGTTGATCGAATTGGCGCTGGTCAGCCGATGGCGGGCGGACAGGGCTGCGTCGGCGAAGGCCGATTTCACCAGAGCCTGACAGGCGTCGAAATCGCCGTCGACCTCCAGCGCGCTCACCGGCGCGTCCCAGCATGTCAGCTGATGGCGCTGGAAGGCCGAGACCCGGCCCTTTGGAAACACGATCACGGCGCGCACGCCGGACCGGCCTTCAGCGGCGCACCCCACCGCTCCGCCGGTATCGCCCGAGGTGGCGGCCAGCACGGTGCGCGGATGGTCCGGGTCTGACAGACGGCTGAGGCAGGCCATCAGGAATCGCGCGCCGAAATCCTTGAACGCGCCGGTGGGGCCCTGAAACAGCTCCAGCGCCGTCAGGCCGGGCCGGTCCGGGTCTGGTGTTATGAGCGGCGCCTCAAAGTCAAAGGCTTCAGCGCACAGAGCCTCCAATGCCGGTTCGAGCGCGCCGCCCTCAACGAAGGGGCGCAAGAGAGCGTGAGCCGTCTGCGCGATGCTTTCCTGGCCGGTGAGGTGGTTCAGCACGCCGTCGGGCAGGCGTTCGGGCCTGAACAGCCCGCCGTCCTGCGCCGTTCCGGCGAGGATCGCGTTTTCAAACCGGACGGGGCTGGCGCCACCGCGTGTCGAGAGAAAGTTCACGCCGCCGCCTCCGCGACCTGTTCGATTCTGACTCCGGCGCTGTCCAGCGGCGCGCGATAGGCCTTGGCCTCGCGCCCTGCGCGTTTGAAGGCGGCCGCCATGGCCGCTTCCACCGCGTCTGCGTCCGCGCTCAGCGCCCAGGCGAAGACAGACGGGCCAGAGCCGGAGAAGGAGCAGCCCAGCGCCCCCGCCTCCATCGCCGCCTTCTTCACGGCGGACAGTTCGGGCAGGAGGTATTTGCGCTGGGGCTCGATAAGGATGTCTTCAAACCCTGCGCGGACGAGATCGAGATCGTTGGTGGCGCAGCCCAGCGTAAAGGCGCTGATGCGCCTTGCGTGCTCCACGGCGGTGTGTAGCGGCACTGAGGGTTTGAGTATGCCGCGCGCAGCGCGGGTCTCGATCTGGGCGTCGGGGTGCAGTAGCACCGCCGTTACGCCCTTCGGCGCCGGCATGCGGCGCACCAGCGCGGGCTCGAGCCGCGCGGCGATCACCAGCCCGCCCAAGAGGCTCGCCATCACATTGTCCCAGGGCGGGGGATCGGCCGACACCGCCTCGCCCTTGAGGGCGAATGGCAGGAGGTCTTCAAGCGCAAAGGGCGCATCCAGCAGGGCGTTCACCGCCGCGGCCGCAGCCACGGCCGAGGCGGCCGACCCGCCCATCCCGGCGCTGACTGGCACGCCCTTGTGGATCGACACCTGCACGCCGAACGGCGCGCGCGCCGCCTTCAGCACCGCCTGCGCGGCGGCCAGCGCGGTATTGGATGCAGGGCTGTCCGGCAGGGCGTCGACGAGCCCGCTGACGGCGCCCAGGGTTACGCCGCGCTTTGGGGTGCGCTGGGCGGTGATGGTGTCGCGCACGGCGTCAAAGGCCTGGCCCAGAACGTCGAAACCGACCGAGACATTGCCGATGCTGGCGGGCGCGCTGGCGGAGGCGGAATGGATCATGGACCTGGCTCCCTCAGGCGCTGGCGGCGAGGGCCGCGCGTTCGGGCGCATCACACGCGCAAGCGCGGGCAATGTCCATCACATCTGCGAACACCGCCGCCGCCGTGGGCCAGCGCCCGGCGCCCTTGCCGTAGAGGGCGTGAACCGAACCGTCGGCGAGGGTGACGACAAACCGGTTCTCTTCGTTCACGGCGCCCGCCAGCGGATGCGATTCCGGCACGCTCATCACGCGCACGCTGGCCTCCACCGATCCGTCAGCGCTCAGGGCGCAGCGTCCAACCTGCTTGAACACCTCGCCGCGCGCCGCTGCTTTGGCCAGGCGTTCCGGGCTCGCCTCGCGCAGGGACTGTTTGGCGATGGCGTCCGGCGCGACGGTCTTTCCGAACGCCTCGCGGATGAGGAGGGAGAGCTTGTCGGCGGCGTCATGCCCGTCCACATCGGCGCTGGGGTCGGCTTCGGCGAAGCCCAGGCGCTGGGCTTCAGCCACGGCGTCATCAAACGCCGCGCCGGCGCCAAGACGGCTGAGGATGAAATTGCCGGTGCCGTTCATGACGCCTTCGACGCTGACTACGCCGCGGGGTTTAAGCCGCTCCAGCGCTTCGAGAATCACCACCCCGCCGCCTACGCTGGCGGCGTATTGCAGGCGCTGCTGCGCATTGCGGGCGCCGGCTTTCAATGCGTCATAGCGCGCGGCGAGAGCCGCCTTGTTGGCGGTGACCACATGGGCGCCGCCCGCCAGCGCCTGCAGCATAAGCTCGGCGGGCTGGTCGATTCCGCCCATCGCCTCGATCACCAGATCGGGACTGCCCGCAAGCGCTGCATTCGCCTCAGCGGTGAAGGCGGCGCGCGCATCCCCGGCGCGGCGCTCGGGCCGGCGCACCAGCACGGGGTTGAGCGCAAACAGGTCGGGCCGGGCGAGCAAATGATCAAGCACGCCCGATCCCACTGCGCCGCAACCCAATAGCGCCACGCGCAGAGGCCGGGTGCGCACGGGCGCGCCGATCACGGCGGGGCCGGGGGCAATGCGGGTGGCGTGGCCGGCGCCCATGGCGGCGATCTCGATCTCCAGACCGGCGGCGCGGGCCGCCTCGATGGCCTTGGGCTGGATCAGGCCCCGGCTGGCTTTCAGCGCCGCGTCATAATCCAGCCGGTCATAGCGACGGGCGGACGGGTCGCGGGCCGGATCATCGGTATAGACCCCGTCCACATCCTTGATCAGGCGCACCCGGCGCGCCCCGGCCTCGGCGGCGAAAAACACCGCCGTCAGGTCGGTTCCGCCCCGTCCAAGCGTCACCGCGCCATGGCGGGCGTGACCGGCGGTGAAGCCGGGCAGCACCACCGCCTCCACATCACTGAGCGCGGCGTGCAGGCGGGCCCGGTCGAGGCGCACGAGGTCGGCGTCCAGCGGATCGCCCTCGGCTTCCAGCGCGATCTCGTGGGGATCGAGGACGCGGGCGCGCACGCCGAGCCTTGCAAGCTCCAGCCCCATCAGCGCGGCCGAGCGGAACTCACCCAGCCTGACAAGGCGCGCCGTCATGGCCGGACAGGCGCTCGCTCCGGCGGCTTCAGCCTCGGCGAACAGGGCGTCAGTCTCGCCGTGCAGGGCGGACACGATGATGATCACGGTCTCGCCGGCGCGCACATGGCGGTAGGCTTCAGCGCCGGCGGCGGCGTAGTCAGCCTTGGCGGTCAGCACCGAGCCGCCGAATTTGAGCACGCAGAGCGGGCGGGCGGCGGGTTGGTCGAGGGCGGCGTCCATGATCGTCAAGTCCTTGTTCGATGGTCAGGAATTCAGGCAAGAAAAAACCCGCTGCCGGGGCCGGGAGCGGGTCGGGTCGGTCAGGTGTGAGTGTTGATCCTCAGCCCGCGCCGCACCGCCCGCCCATAATCGTGGTGGTGGAGGTGGTCACGGTTGTGGAGACGATAAGGAGGCCGGACGCACGCGCGCCAGGACCCGCCAGCGCATCGGCGCTTGCCAGATCAAGACCACGAAGGACGGCGGCCTGAGCCATGTCGAACTCCAACGAATTTGCGCTGCACTTGCTCAGCGCTGACCCTACGATGGGCGGCTTTTCCGCAGCGCGTCAACCGGCCCGGTGTTGCCTGAAAAACACAATTTCGGGGGCGGATTGCGAAAATCAGGCAGTAGGTTATTGATATAAATAACGAAATATTTTTTCCGAAGGTCCGTACATTTTCCCTGTTGCCAAGCGGGCGCTATCGCCCGTAGCCTTCTCAACAGACTGGCGAGGCCGCACATGCAGCATCGCCGGGTCAGCCGCGTTCAGGACCGGCCTGGACGCACATGAAATCGAGACGGCCCGCCATGCGCGACGCAAAGGCCATTGCGAAGACTACAGACGCCCGGCTGCCCGCCGTGGCGCTGTCCTCGCTCGTCCTTCTTGTCGTCGTGCTTATTACCTCCCTTCGCGGAGCGGTGGCGCCTGTCTGACGGAAGCTGAACTTCCAAAAGACGCCAAGGACCCCCGCTCTCCCGAGCGGGGGTTTTTTTCTTGTCCTGACTTTCACACCGGAGACTGACCATTGACCCGCATCTACACCGAAGACGACGCCCGCGCCGAAGCGATAAAGCCCGGGCCCATCGCCATTATCGGCTATGGCAGCCAGGGCCGGGCCCATGCCCGCAATCTGCGTGACAGCGGCCATGCGGTCATTGTCGGCGCCCGGCCTGGCGGCAAGGCCGCGGCGCGGGCCGAGGCGGACGGGTTTGAGGTTTTCACGCCCGCCGACGCCGCCAAGCGCGCCACTTTCATCGCCATGCTGACCCCGGACATGACCCACAAGGCGGTCTACGAGACCGATATCGCCCCCAATATGTCGCCGGGCGAAACCCTGATGGTCGCCCACGGATTTTCCATCCATTACGGCCAGGTGCGCCCGCGCGCCGACATCGATGTCGTGCTGGTGGCGCCCAAGGGTCCGGGCGATCTGGTGCGCCGCGAGTTCGAGATCGGCCGCGGCGTGCCGAGCCTGTTCGCGGTCTGGCAGGATGCGTCGGGCGAGGCGCGCGAGAGGGCGCTGGCCTATTGCAAGGGCAATGGCGGCACCACCGGCGGCGCCATCGAGACGACGTTCGCCGAGGAGACCGAAACCGATCTGTTCGGCGAGCAGGCGGTGTTGTGCGGCGGCGCCAGCGAGCTGGTGGCGGCCGGATACGACACGCTGGTGGAGGCCGGATACCAGCCGGAGGTCGCCTATTTTGAATGCCTGCATGAGCTCAAACTGATCGTCGACCTGATGTATGAGGGCGGGCTGGCGCGCATGCATGACTTCATCTCGGAGACCGCCAAATACGGCGATCTGGTCTCCGGCCCGCGGGTCATCAACGCCGAGACCCGGGCGCGCATGCGCGAGGTGCTGACCGACATCCAGTCCGGGGCCTTCGCCCGCGACTGGATTCTGGAGAACCAGGCCGGCAAGCCGCGATATGACGCCCTCTTGCGCCAGGATCTGGAGCAGGACATCGAAAAAACCGGCGCCCGCCTGCGGGCGCGCATGGCGTGGCTGCAGCCCGGCGCCAACACCAGTGCGGCGGAGTGACGCCATGACCGCTGCCGCCGCCGCCCGGACAACCGCCTCCGCTGCTCCCCGCACCGGCGCCCATCTGGTCGTCGAGGCTCTGGAGCGTGAGGGGGTGGACTATGTGTTCGGCTATCCCGGCGGAGCGATCATGCCGGTCTATGACGCGCTGCCCGGCTCGCGGCTGAAGCATGTGCTGGTGCGCCATGAACAGGCGGCCGCCCTCGCGGCGGACGCCTATGGCCGGGTGTCGGGCGAGCCGGGCGTGTGCCTGGCTACGTCTGGCCCTGGCGCCACCAATCTGATCACCGGCATCGCCAACGCCTTCATGGATTCAGTCCCCATGGTGGCGATCACCGGCCAGGTGCCCACGCCCCTGATGGGCACCGACGCGTTCCAGGAGATTGACGTGTTCGGCGTCACCCTGCCGATCGTGAAGCATTCCTTCATCGCGCGCAGCGCGTCCGATATTCCTCAGATCTTCGCCGAGGCGTTCGCCCTGGCGAAGGGCGGGCGTCCGGGGCCGGTCCTGATCGACCTGCCCAAGGACGTTACCCAAGCGTCCGGGCCGATCCCCCCGGCAGGACCGGTTCCGGCGCCCGCCAGCTTTGCGCCGCCTGACGCGGCGTCCATGCGCGCCGCTGAAGACATGATACGCGACGCCCGCCGTCCGGTTTTGTATTTCGGCGGCGGCATCGCCATTGCCCGCGCCGAAGCGGCCTTGCGCGATTTCCATGACCGCACCCGCATCCCGGCGGTGGCGACGCTGAAAGGTCTGGGCGGCCTGCCCACCGAGCGCGCCGATTTCCTGGGCATGCTGGGTATGCACGGCACGCGCGCGGCCAACACGGCGGTGATGGAAAGCGATCTGCTGATCTGCGTGGGCGCCCGGTTTGATGACCGCGCCACGGGCAAGCTCGACACCTTCGCGCCGGGCGCACAGGTGATCCATATCGATGGCGACGCGTCGGAAATCTCCAAGCTGCGCCGGGCCAATGTGGCGCTGCCCGGCGATATCGCGGCGATCCTGACCGGACTGGAGCCGGGCCGCCTCGACATCGCCGCCTGGCGTGCGCGCTGCGCCCAGAACGCCGCCGACTGGGCCTTCCGCTATGACGCGCCGGGCGCCGGCGTCTACGCCCCGGCCTTGCTCAACGAGTTGTCGCGCCAGGCCGGCGACCGCTTCATCGCCACCTGCGATGTGGGCCAGCACCAGATGTGGGTGGCCCAGCATTGCCGCTTCTCGCGCCCGCAGGCGCATCTGACGAGCGCCGGCCTCGGCGCCATGGGCTATGGCATCCCGGCGGGCATTGGCGCGCTGTTCGCCGAGCCGGACGCGACTGTAATCACGGTCACGGGCGATGGCTCGATCATGATGAATATTCAGGAGCTGGCGACCCTGCGCCGCTACGGCCTGCCGCTCAAGATCGTGCTGCTGGACAATTCCCAGCTGGGCATGGTGCGCCAGTGGCAGGAGCTGTTCTACGAGCAGAATTTCTCCGAGGTCGATCTCTACGACAATCCCGATTTCGCTGAAGTCGCCCGCGCCTTCGGGATCGAGGCGTTCACCGTGGACCGGCGCGCCGACGTGCCCGGCGCCATTGACCGCCTGCTCAAAACCCGCGGGCCGATCCTGGCCCATGTGCGCATCGACCCGGCGGAGAATGTCTGGCCGCTGGTGCCGCCGGGCAAATCCAATTCCGACATGATGGAGGCCTCATGACCTGCCGCATCGATATTGATTTTCGCCCCGGCGAGGGTGCGGTGCTGCGCCTCATCGGCCTGGTGGAGCGGCGTGGCTTTGTGGTGCGCGCCATGAACCTGCCCGAGACGCGGGCGGGCGCTTCGGCGCGCCTGACCCTGGACGTGGCGCCGCGCGATGCGGGCCGCCGGGTGGAGACGATCTGCGCCCAGCTGTCCAAAATGTATGAGGTGGTTGGCGTCACATCGGCGGAGCCCCGGGCGCTGGAGGCGGCGTCATGAGTGACCGGGTCATTATTTTCGACACCACGCTGCGCGATGGCGAGCAGGCGCCGGGCTTCTCCATGAGCGAGGCGGGCAAGCTGAAAATGGCCAAGGCGCTGGCGGCGCTGAAGGTGGACGTTATTGAAGCCGGATTCGCCATCGCCTCGCCCGGTGATTTCCGCGCAGTCGAGCGCATCGCCGGCGAGGTGGACGGTCCGATCATTTGCTCGCTGGCGCGGGCGGCCCGGGGCGATATCGAGGCGGCGGGCAAGGCGCTCAAACCCGCTGCGAAGAAGCGCATTCATGTGTTTCTGGGCACCAGCCCCCTGCACCGCGAGTTCAAGCTGAAAATGAGCCGGGACGAGATCCTGACCCGGGTCGCGGACATGGTCGCCTATGCCCGTGAGTTCGCCGACGATGTGGAGTTCTCCGCCGAGGACGCCATCCGCACCGAGCGTGATTTTCTCGTCGAGGCGCTGTCAGTGGCCGCCGGGGCCGGGGCGGGCACGCTGAACGTCCCCGACACGGTCGGCTACGCCACGCCGGAGGAAATGGCCGAGCTGTTCACCCATCTGGGCGAGGCGGTCGAGCGGCCGGACGGCGTGATCTTCTCCACCCATTGCCATGACGATCTGGGCATGGCGGTGGCCAATTCGCTGGCCGCCGTGCGCGGCGGGGCGCGCCAGATCGAGTGCGCTCTGACCGGTATTGGCGAGCGGGCGGGCAATTGCGCGCTGGAGGATGCGGTGATGGCGCTGCGCACCCGCAAGGACCAGTTCGGCCTGACCACCGGGATCGACACCCGCCAGATCATGGCCGCAACCCGCACCCTGTCCCAGGTGACCAATACCCATCCGCCGCGCAACAAGGCCATCGTGGGCGCCAATGCGTTCGCCCACGAGTCCGGCATCCACCAGCACGGCGTTCTGATGAACCGGGAGACCTACGAGATCATGAAGCCCGAGGATGTGGGTCTGGCGTCCAATGCGCTGGTGCTGGGCAAGCATTCGGGCAAGCACGCCCTGGCTGCGCGCGCCGCGGAGCTGGGCTGGACGCTGGAGGGCGAGGCGCTGGCGCGCGCCTTCACCGCCTTCAAGGCGGCAGCGGACGAGGTCGGCACGGTGGATTCGGCCCGGCTGGCGGCGATCCTTGCGCGGCTGGACGGCGCGGCCGATGACCAGATGTGGACGCTGTCGCGGCTGGAGATTCGCGCGCCGATTTCACGTAAGGACCAGCCGGTGGCGCGCATTGAGCTCGATCACCCGACCCGTGGCCGGGTCAGCGATATCGCCCGCGCGCCCGGCGCGCTGGACGCCGCCTATCAAGCGGTCAGCCAGATCATGGACGCGCCCGCGCGCGTGGCCGGGATCGACATGCAATACATCGCCGCCGATCCGGACGAGGCCGGGGCGGACAATCAGGGCGCTGACGTGCTCGTCGAGCTCGAAGCCGAGATCGAGGGCGAACGCTTCCCCGGACGCGCCCGCGGCCGTGACATCATTCCTGCCTGCGTCAGTGCGTATATTGACGCGCTCAACAACGCCCTTGCTGTGCGCCGCCGCCGAGAGGCCCGCGCCGATGCAGCCGCCTGAAGGATAAAGACCATGGCCATCTCCCAAACCGAATTCATCTGGCGCAACGGCGCGTATATCCGCTGGGCCGACGCGCAGGTGCACGTGCTCAGCCACGGCCTGCACTACGGCACCTCGATGTTTGAGGGCATTCGCGTCTATGACACGCCGTCGGGCCCGGCGGGCTTCCGCGTGCGCGAGCATGTCCGGCGCCTGATTGATTCCGCGCGCATCTACTCGGTCGACATTCCCTTTTCCGAGGACGAGATCGTCACCGCCTGCAAGGAGCTGGTGGCGAGGAACGCGCTGGGCTCGGCCTATATCCGGCCCATCGCCTTTATCGGCTATGGCTCGATCGGGGTCGTGCCCGCCAAGGAAACGCCCATCGAGCTGTTCATCGCCGCCTTCCCGTGGGGGGCGTATCTGGGCGACGAGGCGCGCACGCAAGGCGTGGATGTGTGCGTGTCGTCGTGGAACCGGCTGGCGCCGAACACCACGCCCACCGGCGCCAAGGCGGGGGGCAATTACCTGTCGAGCTATCTGATTTCGCGCGAGGCCAAGTCGCGCGGCTATGCCGAAGGCATCGGGCTCGACGTGGACGGACGATTGTCCGAAGGGGCGGGCGAAAACCTGTTCCTGGTCAAGAACGGCAAGCTGATGACCCCGCCGGCGGCCAGCTCCATCCTGCAGGGCATTACCCGCGACACGGTGATCACGCTGGCGCGTAAAGAGGGCATTGAAGTGGTCGAGCAGGCCCTGCCGCGCGAGATGCTCTACCTGTGCGATGAGGCCTTCTTCACCGGCACCGCCGCCGAGGTCACGCCGATCCGTTCAGTGGATGACAAGACCACCCGCGCCGCCGGCGCCGGGCCGGTGACGCGCCTGATCCAGGAGCGTTTCTTCGGCCTGTTTGACGGAACCACCAAGGATGAATGGGGCTGGCTGGAGCCGGTCCGCGCCGCCAGCGCCGCGAAGGAGGCCAGCCATGCCGTCACCCGCTAGAACCCTGTTCGACAAGGTCTGGGACGCCCATGTGGTGACCCCTGAGCGCGAGGATGCGCCGGCGCTGATCTATGTCGATCTGCACCTGATCCATGAAGTGACAAGCCCGCAGGCGTTCGCCGAGCTGGACGCCCGGGGGCTGAGCGTGCGGCGGCCGGACCTGACCTATGCGACGCTCGATCACTCCACCCCCACCACGCCGCGCGCGCCGGGCGCCCGGCCGATCTACGCCAGTCCGGCGGCGCGTCACCAGGTGGAAACGATGGAGGCCAATTGCCGCCGCCACGCCATCCGCCTGGCCGGCTGGGACAGCCCTGACCGGGGCATTGTCCACGTTATCGGGCCGGAGCTGGGCCTGACCCAGCCCGGCCAAACCATTGTCTGCGGCGACAGCCACACCTCCACCAATGGCGCGTTCGGGGCGCTGGCCGTCGGGATCGGCACCACCGAGGTCGGCCATGTGCTGGCCAGCCAGTGCCTGCTGCAGCGCAAGCCCAAAACCATGCGCGTTTATGTCGACGGAGAGCTGCGCGTGGGCGTGGGCGCGAAAGACCTGATCCTGGCCATCATCGCCGAGCTGGGCGCGGGCGGCGCAGCGGGCCATGTCATTGAATATGCGGGCCCCGCCATCGAGGCGCTGTCCATGGAAGAGCGCATGACGGTGTGCAACATGTCCATCGAGGCGGGCGCGCGCGCCGGGCTCATTGCGCCTGATGAAATCACCTTCCGCTATCTGCAGGGCCGGGCCCATGCGCCCAAGGGCGCGGCATTCGAGGCGGCCAAGGCGCGCTGGGCGCAGCTGCGCAGCGATGCGGACGCCGTGTTTGACGGGGAAGTGCGCCTCGACGCCTCGCGCCTGGCGCCCATGATCACATGGGGCGACAGCCCGGACATGGCTGCGCCGGTGGATTCCAGCCCGCCCGCGCCATCCTCGGCCAAGATGACCGAGGCGTTGGCCTATATGGGCTTCAAGCCGGGCGAGGCGCTGCTGGGCGAGAAGATCGATGCGGTGTTCATCGGCTCGTGCACCAATGCGCGCCTGTCCGATCTGCGCGAGGCGGCCTCGGTGATGGCCGGTCGATGTGTGAAGGCGGGCGTGCGCATGCTGGTGGTGCCGGGCTCTGAAGCGGTCAAGCGCGCGGCCGAGGCCGAAGGTCTCGATGCGATCTTCCGCACTGCCGGAGCTGAATGGCGCGAGCCGGGCTGCTCCATGTGCATCGCCATGAACGGCGATAGCGGGCGCCCAGGCGAGCTCATCGTCTCCACCTCCAACCGCAATTTCGCCGGGCGTCAGGGCCAGGGCGTGCGCACCGTGCTGGCGAGCCCGGCCACGGCCGCCGCCTCGGCCGTCGCCGGCGCCATCGCCGATCCGCGCCGCATTCTGGAGGCCTCCCATGCGCAATGAGCCGATCCTCACCATCACCGCGCCAGCCTTCACCCTGCCTGAGGCCAATGTGGACACCGACCAGATCATCCCGGCGCGCTTCCTGACCACCACCACACGCGGCGCGCTGGGCGAAGCGTGCTTTCACGACTGGCGCTTCCATGGCGACGGCTCGAAAAAAGCCCACCGCCTCAATGACATCGCGCAAGGCGAGGCGCGCATTCTGGTGGCGGGTCACAATTTCGGCTGCGGGTCCTCGCGCGAGCATGCGCCGTGGGCGCTGAAGGATTTCGGCTTTCGCGCCGTGGTGACCACGCGATCCGCCGACATTTTCCGCTCCAATGCGCTGAAGAACGGTCTGGTGATCTGCGAGGTGGACGAAGCCGCCCACGCCGCCCTGATGGACCGCGACGGGCTGGAGATGAGCATTGATGTCGCGGCAGGCAACATCACCGCCGGCAACATCACCGCCCGCTTCGTGCTGGAGCCTTTCGCGCGCACCTGTCTGATCGAGGGCGTCGACCCCATGGGTTATATCCTGGCGCAGGGCGAAGCCATCACCCGCTTCGAGGCTGGCCGCGCCGCATGAGCGCGCGCATCCTTCTCCTGCCTGGCTTCGGCTTCGGCGCGTAAGTGACGCGCGCCGGGCGGCTGTGCGTTGAAGCCGCAGGCGGGGCGTGCGGGCTGACGCTGACGTTTGAGGAGGCCCCCTTTGGCGGCGCCGGGATTGATGCCAGCGGCGACCCGCTCCCGCCGGACACGCTCGCCAAAGCGAAGGCCAGCGATGCGGTCTTCCTGGGCGCGGTGGGCGGTCCGGCCTGGGATGGCGGCCCGGTGCGTCCTGAAGCGGGTTTGCTGGGCCTGCGCAAGGCGCTGGGCCTTTTCGCCAATCTGCGCCCGGTGAAAGTCATGGCGGGGCTGGAGGATTTCTCGCCCCTGCGGCCCGAACGGGTGCGCGGCGCGGATTTGCTGATCGTGCGCGAGCTCACCGGCGGGCTGTATTTCGGCGCCCGCGACGAGGGGCGCGAGCGCGCGTCTGACTCTTGCGTCTACACACGCGACGAAGTCAGCCGCATCGCCCGCGTGGCGTTCGAGGCTGCGCGCGGACGCTCTAGCCGGGTGACCAGCGTGGACAAGGCCAACGTGCTGGCCACCTCGCGGCTCTGGCGGGCGGTGGTGGAGGATGTGGCGAAAGACTTTCCCGACGTGACGCTGGACCATCAGCTGGTGGATTCGTGCGCCATGGCGCTGGTCACCCATCCGGCGCGCTTTGACGTCATCCTCACTGAAAACCTGTTCGGCGACATCTTGTCGGACGAGGCCGCCGTGATCGCCGGCTCCATCGGCCTTCTGGGCTCGGCGAGCCTGGGCGCCGGCGGGCCGGGCCTGTTTGAACCGATCCACGGCAGCGCGCCGGACATCACCGGTCAGGACAAGGCCAACCCCGCCGGCGCCATCGCCAGCGCCGCCCTGCTCCTGCGCCATGGCTTGGGTCAGGCGAGGGCGGCTGAACACATCGAGGCGGCGCTGGAGGCCGAATTGCGCGCCGGGCCGCTCACCGCCGATCTCGGCGGCTCAAGCGGCTGCGCGGCGTTTGCAGGGCGCGTTGCGGCGCGGGTCGCACAGGCGTGAATTGACGCGGCGGCCCGTCAGGGCCAGTTAGGCAGGGATCGCGACCGCCAGCAGAAAGCGTACATCCCATGGCCGACTTTGATTATGACCTGTTCACCATCGGAGCGGGATCGGGCGGCGTGCGCGCCTCGCGCCTGGCCAGCCTGTCCGGCGCCCGGGTGGCGGTGGCCGAAGAATACCGGCCGGGTGGAACCTGCGTGATCCGCGGCTGCGTGCCCAAGAAATTCATGGTCTACGCCTCCAGCTTCGCCAAAACCTTCCGCCAGGCTGAGGGCTATGGCTGGACCACGGGCGAGGCGCGCTTTGACTGGCCGGCGTTTCGCGACGCCATGGCCGGCGAGGTGGACCGGCTGTCCGGCATCTACGCCAAGAACCTCGCCAATGCCGGGGTCGAGCTGATCGAGGACCGCGCCGAGCTCGCCGGTCCCCACGAGATCCGCCTGGTCAAATCCGGGCGCACGGTGACGGCGCGCCATATCCTGATCGCCACGGGCGGGGCGCCCAACCGGCCCTCAGGGATCGCCGGCGCCGAGCACGCGATCACCTCCAACGAGCTGTTCCATCTCGACAAACTGCCCGAGCACCTGGTCATCGCCGGCGGCGGCTATATCGCGTGCGAGTTTGCGCAGGTGTTCGCCGGGCTGGGGGTGAAGACCTGTCTTGTCTATCGCGGCGACACCGTGTTGCGCGGGTTCGACGATGATGTGCGCGCCTTCGTCCACGAACAGCTCAAAGAAAGCGGCGTGCGCGTGATCACCCATGCGGTGCTTACATCCATCGAGCCGTCAGCGCGCGAGGGTTTCCACACCGTGCATCTCGATACTGGCGACACACTGGAATCCGACGCCGTGGTGCTGGCCACCGGGCGCGATCCCAATACCGCCGGGCTGGGCCTTGAGGCCGCCGGGGTGGCGGTGGATGAGCGCGGAGCCATCGCGGTGGACCGCTATTCGCGCACCAGCGTGGAGCATATCTACGCGGTGGGCGATGTGACCAACCGGGTGAACCTCACCCCCGTCGCGATCCGCGAGGCGATGGCGTTTGTCGAGACGGTGTTCGGCGGACGCCCCACCGCCTTTGACCACAGCGATATCGCGTCCGCCGTCTTCACCCAGCCGCCGGTGGGCAGCGTGGGCCTGAGCGAGGCCGAGGCGCGCCGCGCCCATGGCCGGATCGATATCTACAAGTCCAAGTTCCGGCCCATGAAAGGCATGCTGACGGCCAAGCCGGACTGGATGATGATGAAGCTGGTGGTGCGGGCCGAGGATCAGGTGGTTGTCGGCGTCCACATTGTGGGCGACGACGCGCCGGAGATCATCCAGGCGGTGGGCATCGCGGTGAAAGCCAAACTCACCAAGGCCCAGTTCGACGCGACATGCGCCGTACATCCCACCGTCGCCGAGGAGCTGGTCACGATGCGCGACAAATGGGCGGACCCGACACTAAGCGCGGCGGAGTGATCCGCCGCGCCTGAAGGCGTCCCGGTTCAGCAGCCTGAAGACGCGCCGTCAGTCGTCGTGGCCGCCCATCTGGGACTGCATGTAGCGGTCTTCGCCGATCTTCTCGATCAGGCCCAGCTGGGTTTCGAGGAAGTCGATATGCTCCTCCTCGGACTTCAGGATGGAATCAAACAGCTGGCGCGAGACGTAATCGCCAACGCTTTCGCAATAGGCGACGGCGTCCTTGTAGATCGGATGCGCGCGGCGCTCGGCCTCCAGATCGCATTCCAGGATCTCCCTGACCGTCTCGCCGATCAGCACCTTGCCCAAGTCCTGGACGTTGGGCAGGCCCTCCAGGAACAGGATGCGCTCGATCAGCGCATCGGCGTGCTTCATCTCGTCGATGGATTCCTCGTACTCAATCTTGGCCAGGCGGTGAAAGCCCCAGTCCTTGAGCATGCGCGCATGCAGGAAATACTGGTTGACCGTGGTCAGCTCCAGCTTCAGCGCCTTGTTGAGGTGCTCGATGACCTTGGGATCACCCTTCATGATGTCGACTCCATATCCGGTTGCTGGCTTGAAATGAATGTAGCACCAATTTCGGCTGGGCCAAGTGATTGAAAGATAATTATTTAAGTCACTGAGAAGCATTTGCGCCCTGCATTGAGACGCGTTTGCATTCGCGGGGGACCTGCGCCCGTGCCCCGGCCTGCGCCGTGTCAGGCCGGCAGCGTGAAGGGAGAGGTGTGAACATTGTTCACTTTTTGCGCAGATCGCGCTAGGCTCGCGCAAATTCCAGGATCGAGAGGGCTGGCCCATGTCTGCTCAGACCGCCGAAAATCCCGCCTTCCCGTATCAGCCTGTAAGACCGCTGGCGGCGCTGGCGGCGTTCAGGGGGTTGATCCGGGACAAGGAGGACACCCGCTATGTGTTCCGCTTTTTCGCCGCTGCGCAGGGGCGCACGGGCGAGGCGAGCTTCCGGCGCTTCTGCGCCAGCGAACTGGGACGCACCATCATCGCGGACCGCCAGTGGCTCGCTGACCGGCTGATGGACCGTGAGCGGCTGGAGGCCTGCGGGCCGGGCACGTTCGCGGCGGCCTATCTTCATTATCTCGACAGTGAGGGGCTGGATCCGCTGGGCGTGTACGAGGCGGCGGTGGCCAATAATCCCGAGCACTACGCCCTGCTGGACCGCGATTACCCTGAGTTCAGCGCCTACACCTGGGCCATGAGCCTGACCCATGATCTGTATCATGTGCTCACCGGCTATGGCCGCGATGCGCTGGGCGAGGCGTTGCTGCTGGTGTTCACCGGGGTGCAGACCGGCTCGCGCGGCTCGCGCCTGCTGGGCGCCATGGGCGGGCTGAAAATCCGCTCGGAGATACCAAGCTGGCCTGTCGGACGTATGATGCGCAACGCCGCCGCCATGGCGCGCGCCGCCGCGCCCATGCCCGTGACCGATCTGACCGCGCTGTTCCCGCTGGCGCTTGATGACGCGCGCGCGGCCCTGTCGCTCAGGCCTGACCCGCTTTACCGCGACACGCTCGCCGCCTGGAACGGGCCGCCTCCGATAGCCGTCAAGGCATAGAGACTGCGCGCGCCGGCGCGCTGACTGTCATGATGAGAGGCGAATGAAGGCCGCTCCCTTCCGCAGAAGGGGGACCGGCGCGATTGGCTGGAATCAGGGCCGGTCCGTGCTGGTGGACCCGCCGTCCACGGTCCAGCCGTGGGGGCCGCGATGGGCGTCGAGCACGCGCGGGTCCTTGCGCGCTGCGTTGCGCCCGCGCACCTTGCGGTACAGCCACCAGGCGCCGGCGCCTGCCAGCGCCACCGCTGCGACCACGAGTGCGGCCATGGTGACAAAGGCGGCCAGGATCAGGCCCAGCGCGATCACAGCGCCGGCCAAGAGGGCCGCGAGAACGGCGCGCATCGCATCCATCAGGCCCTGGGAGTTGAACGTCTGGCTCTGTGTCATGGCGGTCTCCTCGCACCGACCCGGATAAAATGCGGGGCGCATTGCGGCGTTGCTTCCCAGAGTTGGGGTTTCTGCGCCTCAGGTCAATGGCGCGAGGCTTACAAAGGCGCCATGAGCTTGCCATCCCCGCCCGCGCATCACGCGCTGCGGGGATGGCGAGCTCTTCGCTACCGGCCGTCATTCACGTGGAAGCGGAACCGCATGTTCGGCGCGACATTGATGCGCCTGCGCACATCGGCATAGGAAAAATCGGTGGTGGAATAACCTGCATTGACGTCCCAGCAGCCCGCCGACACGGGGAAGGCGTAGCTGCGCCCGTGCGGGATCACGACGCCGCTGGGAAGCCGGTTGAGCCCGTACGTGCTGGCCGAGCAGTTGGAGATCAGCACCGCGTTGAGGGTGCGTCCCGAATTATTCACCACCTCGATCACGCCGGTCGGCTCGCCCGGACGGATCAGCGGCCCGCCGGTGATCATGCTCTCGCACCCCGCCACAAGCGTGACCGCCACGGCGAGAATCATCATTTTTACAGTCCTGATCAGCATCGGCGCCATGGCCGCCCCCTTCATGCAAAGGCCGGGCAGGCCCATCGCCACGCCGGTCAGCGCGATGATTGGCTCAGGCGCGAGGCGGCGCACATCCCCTGTTCAGGGCGGATGGATAAGAAAACCCCGGGCGCCAAAGCCTGCCTTCCCGGAATTTGCGCAGCAAATATCCGGGATCCAACCCGGGCCGTCTCAACCGTCGCGCAGGCGGCAGAAAACGGTGGATGGCTCCCGGCTCTCCCTGCGGTCGGCCGGGAAAGCAGAGTTGGTGACGAGCGCCCCCGCCTCACCCCGTCTGCGCCTCCAGCCGGCGCGGGCGCGCGCCGCGGGCCTGCATCACGGCGGCGTAGGCGGCGTTGATCACGGCCATTTTCTCGTCCGCGATTCGCTGCATCTCCGCGGGCGCGCCGCGGGCGATCAGGCGGTCGGGGTGGTTTTGCGAAGCGATGGCGCGGTAGGCCGCCTTGATTTCGGCGTCGCTGGCGCTGCGGCTGACGCCCAGGATCACGTACGGATCATCGTCCGGGGCGGCGATATGGGTGTATTTGATGCGCTCAAAGCCTTGATCATCAAAGCCGAAAATCTCCGCCACGGCTTGCAGATAGGCCTCCTCGCGCTGCGTCACGCGGCCATCGGCCTTGGCGATGTGGAAAAGCCCGTCCAGCACATCCTCCAGCACGGCCGGATGATGGCGGAAGCGTTTGGCCAGGCGCCGGGCATAGCCGTCAAAGCCCAGCGTGGTCTGCTTGGCCAGATTGAAGGCGCGCGCCAGCGGCGCCTCGAAGCCCGGCGGCGCGCGGAAAACTTGCGCGAAGGCGTCGACTTCCTCGCGGCTCACCTCGCCGTCGGCCTTGGCCATCTTGGCGCCCAGCCCGATCAGCGCCATGGCGAACTCGGCGTCGTCCACCCGCCGGCCCGGCGGGCAGTCCTCCTCCGCACAGTCGAACGGATCGTTCGATCCGGTCAGCAAGGCGGCGAGCTTGCGCCAGAAATTCATGGCCGGTCACTAAACTCCGCCCGGAGCGCCTTGAAAGGGCGCAGCCTGAGCGTTCTGATTGACCGGCGCGCTTTGACGCGTCAACCCGTCCCGGCGCCCGGTCTTGCGGGCCGCGCCGGGCTGTGCTGGAAATCCGCCTCAATTGCAGGAGCGCGCAGGTGACACAGCCTCTGGAGATCTGGATCGACCGGGGCGGCACGTTCACCGACATATTGGCGCGCCACGGCGATGGCCGGCTGGAGGCGTTCAAGCTTCTGTCCCAGTCGCCCGCCTATGACGATGCGGCCAGCGCCGGCGTGCGCCGGGCGCTGGGCCTGGCGCCGGACGCCGCCATTCCTTCAGGCGCGGTATCAGCCGTGAAGATGGGCACCACGGTGGCGACCAATGCGCTGCTGGAGCTCAAGGGCGCGCGCACCCTGTTTCTGGTGACCGAGGGCTTTGAAGACGCGCTGACCATCGCCGATCAGACACGGCCCGACATTTTCGCCCTCCGCATCGACCGCCCCGCCCCGCTGGCGGCGCGCGTGTGCGGGGTCACAGGCCGCATGACGCCCGATGGCGACATCGCCGACGCGCTGGACGAGGCGGCTGCACGCCAGGCGCTGGAACAGGCGAAGGCCGAGGGCTTTCAGTCCGTCGCCATCGCGCTTATCAATTCACATGCGAATGATCGGCAGGAATTGCGCCTCGCCGAGCTCGCCCGCGCGGCCGGTTTCGAGCATGTCACCCTGTCCAGCGCGGCGAGCCCGCTGATCCGCCTGATCCCGCGCGCCTCCACCGCCGTGATCGACGCCTATCTCCAGCCGGTCCTGCAGGATTATGTGGCGCGGGTGGCCAAAGGCCTCGACGGCGCGCCGCTCTATTTCATGCAGTCGGGCGGCGGTCTTTCGGATGCGAATATGTTTGCGGCGCGCAACGCCGTCCTGTCCGGTCCGGCCGGCGGGGTGGTGGGCATGGCGGTGACGGCCAAAGCCGCCGGGTTCGAGAAGGTCATCGGATTTGACATGGGCGGCACCTCCACCGACGTGTCGCGCCATGATGGCGGCGATTACGCCCGCACCGACATCGCCCGCCTGGATGGCCGCGTGCTGCGCGCACCCATGCTGGCGGTGCACACCGTGGCGGCGGGCGGCGGATCGATCCTCGGTTTTGACGGCGAGCGCGCCCGCGTCGGGCCGCACAGCGCCGGGGCAGACCCCGGACCCGCCTGCTATGGCCGCGGCGGCCCTGCGGCGGTGACCGACGCCAATCTGGCGCTCGGCCGCATCCAGCCGGACTGGTTTCCCCGCGTATTCGGTCCCGATCAGGATCAGGGCCTCGACGCCGGCGCCGCCCGCGCCGCGCTGTCCGATCTGGCAGACGCCATGGGGCTCGACAGCCCTGAAGCCGCCGCTGAAGGCTTTCTGGCGGTGGCCGTGGAGGCCATGGCCGGCGCCATCCGCCAGATCACGACAGCTGAGGGCGTGGACCCGCGCGGCTACGCCCTCAACGCGTTTGGCGGCGCGGGCGGCCAGCATGCCTGCCGCGTGGCCGACGCGCTGGGCATGACCACAGCGCTGATCCACCCCCAGGCGGGGCTGCTCTCGGCCTATGGCATCGGCCTCGCCCCCATCCGCGCCCTGCACGAGGCGGGGCTGGAGCGGGCGTTTGACGCGGCGGGGCTGAAGGCCGCGCGCGCCGCTCTGGGTACGCTCTCGGATCAGGCGCGCGCCAGCGTCGCCGATCAGGGCGGCGATAATATTCGTATACGAACTGAATTGCGCCTTCGCGCCGCCGGGTCCGACACCGCGATCCCCGTCCCGGCAGGCGAGGAGGCCGACATCCGCACCGCCTTTGGTGAGGCGCACCGGCGCCTGTTCGGTTTTGCGCCGGACGATGACGCGGCGCTGATCCTGGAATCGGCCGCCGCCCCCGCCGAACGCCCGCCCGCCCGCCCACGGCCCGCCGCGCGGGCCCGGGGGGGCGCGCCTGCGGGGGCGGCGGCGGCCGATTCCAGGATCAGCGCCGCGTCATCGTCCGGCGCAAAACCGAACAGGCGCCGG
>JAFIEB010000068.1 GCA_020832735.1 Oceanicaulis sp. | reverse complement strand
GGCCGCACGCTGGCGCAGGCACGGGCCAGAGGGTGTCCGGGGCAGGGGGGTCATCTCGCCAAATCGCCTCAATCAGGCCAAACTGGAGATGTAGTCAGGAATGAAAGGCGGCTCAACGCGCCGCCTGCTGTCCCGGCGCCGGTGCGCCGGGTCCGCCAAGACGAGGTGAACGCCATGAATGCATCGCTGTATCTGGCCGGCGCGCTGGCCGGCGCCCTGATCGCCTTCACGCCCGCATACGCCCTGGCCGACGAGCCCGAGCCCGGCGAACCGGCCGATGAGGCTTTCGATGAGGATGAGGATCTGGACCCGGCGCGCTGCGTGCGCATCCGCACCATCTCCGGCTATACCGTGATCGATGACCGCCACATGCTGATCCAGGGCGGGCCGAGCCGGCAATATCTGGTCACCACCCGCCAGCGCTGCTCGGGGCTGCGCTATGGCCACCGCATCGGCACCAGCTTCAGCGCCAACCAGCGCATCTGCCAGCCCCACATGGAATACGTCATCCCCGATGACGGCTGGCGCTGCATGATCGACACCATCGAAGAGGTGGACAGCCCCGACCACGCCCGCGACCTGATCGCCCGCCGCGCGGCTGCGGCGGGGTAGGAGCAAGGCGCTGCGAAGGCGGCGCGCCTTCATTTAGCGCGCGCCCGGTGGCCCCGGCCCGCCTATCGGCCACATTTTCCTGTCAGCGCCCGGACCGGGGTGCTAGCGTCCGTCCTTTAAGGGAGGGACGTCCATGAAAACCATTCTTTTCGCCGCCGCCTGCGCCATGCTCGCGGCGCCCGCCGCCCTGGCCGATGATCACTCGCCCCGGCAGGTGATCGAGGGCATTTACCAAGCCTTCGCCGCGGGCGATCCCGACGCGTTCGCCGCCGCGCTGCATCCCGAGATTGTCTGGATGGAGGCGGAAAACAACACCTATGCCGATCTCAACCCCTATGCCGGGCCGCAAGCGGTGATGGAGGGCGTTATCGGCCGCGTTCTGGGCGACTGGGACGAGTTCACGGTGACGCCGGAGGCGTTCATCTCCGAGGGCGACCGGGTCGTGGTGACCGGCCGCTATACCGGCGTGTACCGCGCCACCGGAAAGCCGATCAACGCCCAGGTGGTCCACGTCTGGACCGTGCAGGACGGTCAGGCCATCGCCTTCCAGCAATATGTCGACACCCTCCAGCTCGCCGAGGCCGAGCGCGCGGACTGACCGGCGGCAAGCTCCGTCTGGAGGACGGAAGACGGGTGAGGGGACCGCGCAAGTACCCCCCTCACTCCGCCGCCAGCTTCAGCGGATCATGGCTGAGCCAGCCGAAGATCTGGGGCCAGATCGCGCCGGCCAGGCGCTCGCGGAACAGGCCGTCATGGCCAATGGGGCCGCGGGCCAGATCGTCGCGGCGCACGATTTTCATGTCGCTGGGGGCGCGGGCGTACTGGGCCAGCAGCCAGCGCACGCCGTCCGGGGTGGCGATGGGGTCGTCGTCGGGCACCCAGGCGCGCACCGGGGCTGAAAAGGCGCGCCAGCGCGCGTCCAGCCCGTGCTCGGCGAACAGGTCGCGGAAACCGTCGCGGTTCACCCCGCACCGGCGCCAGTCGCGCCATACGCCCGGCGCCAGCGGCGCGCCGGCCCACATCCGCCCGCGCGGCACGTGGCCCCTGAGCGCCAGGCAGGCCGGGCCGTAGAGCCGCCAGAAACTCCAGGCTTTGAGCCGCATGGCCGGGGCGTGATGGCCCCAGTAGGGCCCCGAGGACGACAACAGCGCCAGCGCGCGCACCGGCACGCGGGTTTCGTCGATCAGGCCGGCGAACTGCCCGCCCACCGAATGGCCCACCACATCCACCGGCAGGCCGGGATAGAGCGCGCTGGCGTGGGCGGCGGCGGCGGGGACGTCAAAGCGGGCCCAGTCGAGCATGCGGGCGGGATCGCCGCGCGGCGGCCCGTCCAGCGAGGCGCCCTGGCCGCGATAATCAAAGGTCAGCGCGGCCCAGCCCCGCGCGGCGGCGGCCCGGGCAAACGGGCGGTAGAAGGCTTGGGTGTAGCCCGTGGCCGGGTTGATCACCATGACCGCCCGGGGGCGCCCGCGCGCCGGCGCGAACACACGGCCCGACAGCACGCGCCCGTCGCGGGCCGTGATGGCGGTGTCGCGGCTGGTGGTGGGGGCGGGGCGGGTCATGACTGTCCCGGGCTGTCGCGCCCGGCCGGCCCGGGCGCCTCGCCGGGGACCATGCCGCGCGCGCGTGCGCGCCGCAACCCGTGCGATGATTGCAATGCGGTCACGATCGGGCCTTACTGGGCGCCGCAACCGCAAGCCATTGGAGACGCAAGCCGTGAACGCCGTGGAATCCCGCCTGGCCGAGCTGGGCCTCACCCTGCCCGAACCGGCCGCGCCGGTGGCCAACTACACCCCCTTCGTGCGCTCGGGCGATCTGGTGCACGTGTCCGGTCAGATCTCGCTCGGCCCGGACGGGCTGGTGGCCGGGCGCGTGGGCGCAGACCTTGACCTGGAGGCCGGACAGGCGGCGGCGCGGCTGTGCGCGGTCAATCTCATCGCCCAGTTCAAATCGGCCTGCGCGGGCGATCTCACCCGGATGCGCCGGGTGGTGAAGCTGGGCGGGTTCGTCAACGCCGATCCCGGCTTCACCGACATTCCCAAGGTGATCAACG
This sequence comes from Oceanicaulis sp., assembly GCA_020832735.1. GTDB lineage: Bacteria > Pseudomonadota > Alphaproteobacteria > Caulobacterales > Maricaulaceae > Oceanicaulis. Next base: position 4,110 of record JAFIEB010000068.1, on the reverse strand, counting down.
GCGCCTCCGACCTGATGGTGGCGGTGTTCGGCGAGGCCGGGCGCCACGCCCGCTCGGCGGTCGGGGTGGCGGTGTTGCCGCTGGGCGCCGCGGTGGAGGTGGACGCCGTGATCGAGCTGGGCTGAGAGGGTCGGGTGACGGGGTGACACGCCGGCCCGGCAAGTGTGAAGACAGGCGCCCGGCTGACCGGTTCATCACCCGTCCCTCGCTCATTGCAGGGGGCGGCGCTATATCCGCATATCTATCCCCCGTTTTGACCCCCGGCGGCCCGTTAAATTCATGAGCTCTGTGCGCCTCTCCCTCGCCGACAGCATGAAAGCCATGCCGGCTGACAGGTGGAATGCGCTTTTGACCAGGAAAGACGCAAGCTTCACCGCGAAAGAGGGAGGGTTCACCGCGAAAGACGGGGTTTTCACCGCGAAAAAAGAGGGGGCTGACGGTAAAGGCGGCGCGATTCACCCGTTCACGAGCTGGGCTTTCCTCGACGCGCTGGAGACCAGCGGCAGCGTCGGGAATAATACCGGCTGGACGCCCCGCCACCTGCTGGCCGAAGACGCAGCCGGCAATCTGATCGGCGCTATGCCCATGTATTTAAAGGACCATTCCTATGGCGAATATGTCTTCGACCATGCCTGGGCCCATGCGCTGGAGCGCGCGGGCGGGACGTATTACCCCAAGCTGGTGACCGCCATTCCGTTCACGCCCGCCACCGGCCCGCGCATCCTAAGTGATTGTCCCAACACACGAAACGCCCTCATCCAGGGGGGCGTCGCAGCGGCGCGGCAGCTGGGCGCGTCGAGCTGGCATGTGTTGTTCCCGGACGAAGCCGACCGAGAACCCCTTGAATCCCAAGGTCTTCTGGCGCGCCACGACATCCAGTTCATCTTCACCAGCGAGGGCTATCGCGATTATGCCGACTTCCTCGACGCCCTCGCCTCGCGCAAACGCAAGGCCCTGCGAAAGGAACGCGAAGCCGCGCAAGCCGATGTAAAAATAGACCTTTTGACCGGCGCCGACATCACCGAAACCCATTGGGATGTGTTCTACGCCTGCTATCTCGACACCGGCGCGCGCAAATGGGGCCATCCCTATCTCAACCGCGAATTCTTCTCTCTTATCGGCCAGCGCATGGCGGATAAAGTCCTGCTGGTGATGGCCAGTCGCGATGGCGCCTATATCGCCAGCGCCTTGAATTTCATAGGCTCTGACACGCTCTACGGCCGTTACTGGGGAGCGCTGGAATCCCGTGACAGCCTGCATTTCGAACTTTGCTATCATCAGGCCATCGAGTTCGCCCTGGCCCGCGGCCTGACCCGGGTCGAGGCCGGCGCCCAGGGCGCCCACAAGCTCGCGCGCGGCTACCGCCCGGAGCTGGTCCATTCGGCCCATCATATTGAACATGAAGGCCTTCGCGCCGCCGTCGCCCGCTATCTCGCCTCCGAACGCCCCGCCATGATCGCCGAATGCGAGGCGCTGGGCCGGGAGGGGCCGTTCAAGGCGGCCATCTGACTTGGCGAATGCACGGCCCACTGTTTAGGCTCAGCCAGCCCCTGGAACGGAGACGCTCATGGCCCTGCACGGCAGTTATGACGACCAGAACATCTTTGCGAAAATCCTGCGCGGCGAGGCGCCGGCGGCGAAGGTGTATGAGGACGATCATGTCCTTGCGATCATGGACCTTTTCCCTCAGAGCGAGGGACATGTCCTGGTCTTGCCCAAGGCGCGGGCGCGCAATCTGCTGGACCTGCCGGCCGAGGCGGCGGCGCGCGCGATCGAACGTGTCCAGACGCTGACGCGGGCCGTGGAGTCAGCGCTCAAGCCCGACGGGATCATGGTCGCCCAGTTCAACGGAGCGCCCGCCGGCCAGACGGTGTATCACATTCATTTTCATATCATTCCGCGCTGGGAAGGCCGGTCAATCGCCGGTCACGGCAACGCCGCGCAGAGTGATCCCGAGGCGCTGAAGGCGCTTGCAGAGCGCATCGCCGCGGCGCTGTGAACTGACGGCGGGTCAGGCGTCCGGAGCGACGGTGAAACAGGCCTCGCCGCGCGCCTGCAGACGCGCGCAGGCGGCGCGGGCCGCATCCACGTCCAACCCGGAAAACCGGGCCCGCCACAGGCGCGTCTGACCGCGTTCAAGCGGTTCGGCGGCATGGCGGGCCTGGGCGACCAGATCCTCAAGCCCCATGGCCGACACGGTTTCCAGGCGCGCGCGCGCAGCCGCCTCCGAGCCATAGGCGCCGACCTGGATCGACCAGCCGCGCGGCAGGTCCAGAATGGAAGTTTCGGGCGCCGGCCCGGCCAGCCCGTCAGCATCAGCCAGCTCCACTCTGACCGGCGGCGCGCCCCTGGCCGAGCCCTGCTCGATGCGGCCGGGCAGGTGGGCCAGCTCTGCGGTGAGCAATTCCTGTTCGCGTATGGGGCTGATGCGCGGCACGTCGAGACGCGCCAGCAACAGTCCCTGATCGCGCGCATCGAGCGTGGCGAAGGCGGCTTCGAGAAGATCGCGCGCATGGGCGTCGCGCACCGCAGGCGTGGCGCCGCCCATGACGACGGCCACCAGCCGGCGCTCATGGCGTTCGGCGGTCAGCGCCACATTGAAGCCCGAGGCGCGGATATAGCCGGTCTTCAGCCCGTCCACGCCGCGCATCGTCCCCACCAGCGTGTTGTGGCTGTTGATCGCGCGTCCGTTCCAGTTGAAACGGGTTTCGGAGAAGTAGCCGTAGCGCCCGGGGAAATCGCGCTGCAGCGCATAGGCCAGCCGGGCCATGTCGCGCGCCGTGGTGCGCTGCAACGGATCGGGCAGGCCGGATGCATTGCGGAAGGTCGTACCGGTCAGGCCCAGGCGCCGGGCGCGGACGGTCATGGCTTCAGCAAAAGCGGCCTCGCTCCCGGCCAGATGCTCGGCCACCACCACCGCCACATCATTGGCGCTGGCGATGATGAGGGCGCGCACCGCGTCCTCGACCCGGATCTCAGCGCCTTCCGCCAGCCCCAGGCGCGAGGCCGGGCGCGACGCCGCTTCGGCGGAGACCGCCATCATGGCGTCAAACGAGACGCGCCCCTCGCGTTCGGCCTCGAACAGCATGTAGAGGGTCATCATCTTGGTCAGGGAGGCGGGGAAGCGGGCGGCGTCGGCGCGGCGCGCGTGCAGCACCTCGCCGGTCTCCATGTCCGCTACAAAGGCGGCGTAGCGTTCTGTCTGTGCAGCGGCGCCCCCGCTGGCGGCGCCCAGCGAGGCCAGCAGCAAAAGGATCATCGCCCAGCGCGCTTGCACCATGGGCGGATGCTGCCAGTCAGGCATTGCCGAGCCGTTAACCGCATGACGCGCCGCAGTTTTTGTGCAGCGCAACATTTTTCTTGACTCCCGGGGCCGTATCCGCGATATTTGCTGCATCTGCGAAGAAGCAGAACAGAACGCTGAAAGAGGATTGTCATGGCGACCGAGACTGCGACCCCCGAACAGACGGCTGACAGCGCTGCGGCGCCGTCCGTGACGGCTGCGGCGGACACGTCTGTCGCCGAACCCTCCTCTGCAAAGCCCGCCAGCAAACCGGCGCAGAGCGTGAAATCGGCCCCCAAGGCCGCACGCAAGCCTTCGCCGCCCCGCAAAATCACAGGAGAGACAGCTATGGCTGCCGCCAAGAAAGACCCCGCCAAAGAAGCCTTTGATACCGTGACCGCCGCGTCCAACGAGGCGTTCAAGGAAAACTTCGAGAAGTCCGTGAGCACGCTCAACGATTTCACCGCGTTCCACAAGGAATCGGTTGACGCCATGATCGCCTCGGCCACCACCACGGCCAAGTCGATGGAAGAGATCAACGCCGCCGCGGTCGCTTATGCGAAAAAGTCGATGGAAGATTCTGTCGCCGCCGCCAAGACCATGGCCGGCGCCAAGTCGGTCCAGGAGCTGATCGAGGCCCAGGCCGATTTCGCCAAATCCGCCATGGACGCCTACCTGGCCGAAGTGAACAAGCACGCTGACCTGATGTCCGCCATGGTCAAGGACAGCTTCAAGCCGCTCAACGACCGCGCCGCCGCGGCCGTCGAAATGATGCAGTCGCAGCGCTGAGCTGCGGCCCAGGAACCGGGGGGGGGGGCGGGGGGGGG
>JAFIEB010000053.1 GCA_020832735.1 Oceanicaulis sp. | reverse complement strand
CGGGGTTGTGGTTTTAAATTTTCGGGGGGGGGGGCGGGGGGGGGGTCCCCGGCCCGCGGCCTGAGCGCCATTTAAGGCTTCAGGCGTTGCACGGGAGAGACTCGGTCCCGACATGAGAAGATTGCGGGAGAAGGGCTGGTCGGAGCAGCAGGATTTGAACCTGCGACCCCCGCCTCCCGAAGACGGTGCTCTACCAGGCTGAGCTATGCTCCGATCAGAGGCGCGGTGTATAGACAAAGGCGCTGGACGTGGCAATCACCCTGAAACAGGGCGCATGCAGGCCGTATTGCGATGCAGGCGCATGTTGCAGCACGGGCCGTTGCATCGGTCTGAAAGCCGGGCTATTTAGCGCGGCCCGTCGCCGGATAGGCACGGTATTGGGGCGTGGCCAAGTGGTAAGGCAGCGGTTTTTGGTACCGCCATTCCCAGGTTCGAATCCTGGCGCCCCAGCCATCCTTCAGAATCAGCCATCCTTCACATGAGGGCACCCTGCCATATAGCAGGCGGTTGCGCTCTCCCCACCTCTTGCCGGCGCAGTGTCACGGCTGATGCAGTAAGATTATTTTCTACAGTGTTGCCCGGGCGCCGCCTGACGGCGAGTGCATGACGGGTTAACGCATTGTCCGCTCTGTGCTAGCTTCTTTGCAGCCCGGCGCAGTGCTGTCGTAATTTGGCAACGCTTGCGCCCTACAACCCCTCTGCCGGACTGCTCGGCGGCACGCTGTTTGCTGTCAGGGCGGTTGATTGATGCGCGAAGCCGGTGCTAGCGTCGCGCCAAACGAGAACAAGACAGCGGTAAACGCTGCCGAGCCGAGGGGATGATGACTGGCATTGTTTCCTCATGTCATTTTTGCAGCCGCAAGGCTGAGTGTGCGCGACGCGGGCCGGACTGACCGGGGGAGCCCAGAAACGGCTGATCAGCCGGATCGTGTCGAAGCGAGGGAAACGGAAGCGCGCGGGCAACCGCTCGCGCCGGCTACTGTGAGGCGAGAAATGTCCAAGACTTTAAAGGCAATCCGCATGGGTATGGCCGCGGGCGCAGCAGCGCTCGTCACAGCGGGCGGCGCGTACGCCCAGCTTGACGACGCTCTGAGAACCGCGCGCCAGTCGACCCAGGAGGGGGCGCGGGCCCAGGAGCAGATCACCCAGCTCGCCGACGCGGCTGACAACGCCGAGCGCCAGTATCTGGCCACGCGCGAGGAGATCGAATCACAACGCATCTTCCTGGAGCAACAGCGGGTCTTCCTGATGTCCCAGGAAAACGAGCTGACCGCCTTGCGTTCACAGCTCGAGCGGGTGGGGTCGATCGAGGTCGATCTCGCACCGATGCTTCTGGACATGTACGTGGCCCTCGAAGAATTCATCAATGAGGACATGCCCTTCCAGATGGACGTGCGCCGTGAACGCCTGGAGCGCATCCAGACGGCTCTGGGCGACGCCAACATCTCGGCGGCCGAGCGCTACCGTCTGCTGCTGAACGCCTACGAGATCGAGATGGGTTATGGCCGCTCGCTGCGCGCCTTCACCGAGGAAACCGAGGTCGATGGCGCGCCCCAGGCCGCCGAGGTCCTCCAGATCGGCCGCGTCGCGCTCATCCGCGATATTGGCGGAAATCTCGAGATCATGACCCAGGACAATCGCGAATGGCGGCCCGTGCCGGGCAGCCTTGCGGTCGACGTGCAGCGGGCTTTCCGCATTGCGCGCGAAGTGACCACGCCGGAGGTGTTCGTCGCGCCTCTGCCGGGTCCGACCGACGCGCGCTAAACGGATAGAGACGGGAGACTGAAACCGATGAAAACCCTGATCACAATGATCGCCGCCGTCTCGATCGGGGCCGGCGCGCTCGCCGCCCCCGCCCTGGCTGCCCAGCAGGACCGCCAGCCGGTCCGCTCCATCCAGGAGCTTCTTGACCGTGTTCGCGCAGACTCGCGCGACGCTGCGGCTGAAAACCAGCGCCGCCTCCAGGAGTTCCGCCAGCGCCGCGACGAGCAATCCGCCCTTCTGCGCCAGGCGCAGGGCACGCTGTCCTCGCTGCGGTCTGAGGCCGATCGCCTGCGCGCCCAGTTTGAGGAAAACCAGCGGGCCATCACCGAACTTGACGCCGAACTGCGCGCTGCGCAGGGCGAATATGGCGAACTGTTCGGCGCGGCCCGTCAGGCTGCGGGCGAAGTCGCCGCCCTGATCGAGGGGTCGCTGATCTCTCACCAGTATCCGCGCCGGCATGAGCCGCTGCGCACGCTGGCGGAAACCCGCACGCTGCCTGACCGCCGCGATCTCGACCAGATCTGGCGCGCCCAGATCAACGAGATGCGCGCCCAGGGCCAGGTGGTCACCTATAGCGCCCGCGTCATCGGTCAGGCTGACGGTCAGCCGTTGCCCGTGACCCGTGTGGGGCCGTTCGTCGCCATGGCTGATCGCGGCGGCGCCAAGTTCGTGCAGTGGTCTGTCGATCCGAGCAACCGGGCTGCCGGCTACCGCATGACCGAACTGACCCGCCAGCCTCCGGGCCGTCTGGTCAGTGCGGCCAGCACTTTGATCAATGCCGAGCCGGGCCGCATTGTCGGCGGGCCGGTGGATCCGTCCCGCGGCGGCCTGCTGCGCGTCTATCTGGAAGTGCCCAATCTTCAGGAGCGCTTCGAGCAGGGCGGGCTTGTGGCCAAGATCATTCTGGGCCTGCTGGTCTTCTCGGCGGCCTTCGGCTTCTTCCGCCTGTTCGTCCTGATGGGCGTGAACTCGGCGATCAACGCCCAGAAGCGCCGTTCGACCGCCTCCTCCTCCAATCCGCTCGGCCGCATCATGCTGGCTTATGAGGAAGTGAAGGACAGGCCGGTCAACACCATCGAGCTGAAGATCGATGAAGCGATCCTGCGCGAGACCCCGAAGCTGGAGTTCGGCCTGAACTTCCTGAAGCTGGCGGCGGCCGTTGCGCCTCTGCTGGGTCTGCTCGGCACCGTGACCGGCATGATCCGGACCTTCACCCAGATCACCCTGTTCGGCACCGGCGACCCCCGCATCATGGCGGGCGGTATCTCCGAGGCCCTGGTGACGACGGTGATGGGCCTGATCTCGGCGATCCCGCTGCTGTTCATCCACTCGTTCGCGGCGAGCTTCGCGCGCGGCGCCCAGAGCACGCTCGAAGAGCAGGCTGCGGGCATCATCGCGCGTCACGCTGAAGAAAAGTCCGCGGGCTAAAGGAACAGACCCATGGATCCCACCACCGCCTTCAATAATCTCCAGATGTTTCTGGAACGCGGCGGTCCGGTCCTGAACTGGATCATGGCCCTCACCTTCGTAATGTGGGCGTTCATTCTGGAGCGGCTGGCCTATTTCAACTTCGCGCACAAAGGCGTGCGCAACCGGGCCTTGCGGGAATGGGGGGCGCGCAGCGACCACCATTCCTGGCACGCCATGGCGATCCGGGACCAGCTGATCAGCGAGGTCAAGCAGAAGGTCGATCAGAACGTGGAGCTCATCAAGACCCTGGTCGCGGTGGCTCCCCTGTTCGGACTGCTCGGCACGGTGACCGGCATGGTGTCCGTGTTCGACGTGATGGCCATCCTGGGCTCCTCGGACGCCCGCGCGATGTCGTCCGGGGTCGCCCGGGCCACAATCCCGACCATGGCCGGCATGGTGGCCGCGCTGTCGGGCCTGATGTTCTCGAGTCAGATCGAGCGCATGGCCAAGCAGCGCGTCAACGAGCTGGCTGACGAGCTTGAGGTGGATTAAAGCCCATGCGCCGTAAAAAACAGCGGGGAAACGATCAGGCCGACGTCAATATGACGCCGATGCTGGATATCGTGTTCATCCTCCTCATCTTCTTCATCGTCACCGCCACCTTCCTGCAGGAAGAAGGCATCGACATGCGCCCGCCGCCACCGTCTGACGAGCAGGCGCCGGACAACCCGGTGATCCTGGTGCAGGTGGATGACCAGAACCGCGTGTTCGTGAACCAGGAATCCACCAGCGAGTTCCGCGTTCTGGCAGCCGTGTCGCGTTTGCGCGCCGAGCAGCCGCAGTCCGCCGTTCTGATCGAGGTGGCCGATGACGCGCGTCATGGCACCATCGTGATGATCTGGGACGAAATGCGGGCCAACAACATTCCAGTGTCCATATCCCGTCAAACGGGATCGGGCTCGGGCAGCTAGACCGGCAGGAGAGAAACCATGGCTCGCCGACAAAGCCGCGTCATGAAGGATGACGAAGACGTCGAACTGAACATGACGCCCATGCTGGATGTCGTGTTCATCCTTCTGATCTTCTTCATCGTGACCGCCGTGTTCGTGAAAGAGCCCGGCATTGATGTCGAACGGCCCGAAACCACGACGCAGGAACGTGAACGCCCGACCATGCTGTTCGCGGTCAACGCGGCCGGGGAGATTTGGGTCAACCGGCGCGCATATGGTATATCTGAACTGCGCCCGATCGTGGAGCAGCTCCAGAGCGAGAACCCGCGCGCCGAGGCGATGATTCAGGGTGATGTCGGGGCGCCGATCGGCACGGTTCTGGATATCCAGGAGCTGCTGACCAATATGGGCATTGACGTGACCATATCCACTGAAGAGACGGGGTTCTAAGGCCATGGCCAGCATCTTCCGGCTTATCATCGGCATACCGGTCGCCGGCGTGATCACCTTCTTGCTGTTCACGCTGATGCAGATTCTGATTTTCGAGGAAGAAACGCCGCTTGAGCAGGAGGCCGAAGAGATCCGGATCACGATCTCCGACGTGGCCGAGGACGTTCAGGTTCGCCAGCGCGAGCTGACGCTTGACGACGTGCAGGCCGCCGAACCGCCGCCGCCGCCGCCGCAAATCCCGCGTCAGGCCGCCGATGCGCCGTCTGAAGACATGCGCACCACCATGGGCGCCCTGCCGGACTTCGACTCGCCGAACCTGACAGGTGATCAGGTCAATTTCGACGTCTCCGACCGCGACGCCCAGCCGCTGGTGCGGATCGAGCCGCAATACCCCATGCGCGCACAAGAGCGTGGTCTTGAAGGGCAGTGTACGGTCGAATTTGATGTGACGCCGGATGGCCAGCCCACGAACATCAGTATCGTGAACTGCACCAGCTCCCTGTTCCAGAGCGCGACGATCCGGGCCGTGGAGCGCTGGCGCTATGAGCCGCGTATCGAAGGCGGTAATGCGGTCTGGCGCCGGGGTGTTCGTACGACGCTGGTTTACAATATCAGCGGTTAATCTGGCATGGCGGCCGCGCGCCCGCTTGTGCGCTGGCCTGGCCGTGTTCAAGGAGAGTGACCATGATGCATGTCCGTTCCCTGACCCTGCGAGCGCTTGCAGCGCTGGGCGTATTTACTGCAGCCGCTGTCCTGGCTGTTGCATCGGTCGCTCCTGCTGACGCCCAGCGCCGGTCTCAGCAGAACCAGGGCGAGGATGACCCCTCCCAGAACCGCCAGATGAGCTCGGCCATTGGCGAGCAGGTTCTTCGTGCGCGCGAAGCCATTGACGCCGATCAGTTCCGTGAGGCCGTCAATATCCTCAACGAGGTCAGCCGGCGTGACATGACGCCGTATGAGCGCTCCATCGTGCTGCGCATGCGAGGTGCGGGGCATTATCAGCTGGATGATAACCGGCGCGCCATTGATGACTTTCTGGCGGCTATTGCGACAAATGCGCTCGTACGTGATGAGGTCATCACCCTGCGCACGCAGATCGGTCAGTTGATGCTGATTTCAGATCGCATCAATGAGGGCATTCAGCAACTGGAAATGGCGATGGCTGCAGGCGCTGAGCTCACAGTGCCTTTGGCGCGCATGATGTCTCAAGCCTATGTCCAGGCCGAGCGTTACCAGGACGGGCTGCGTTACGCCGAGTTTTTCTACAATAACGAGCGTAACAAGTCCGAGGGCGACTACAATTTGATGCAATACTACTACAACCAGCTTGGCCGGATTCAGGACGAGCTGCGTGTGGTGCGTGAAATGCTCAACGCCTATCCGGCCTCGCGCCGGTCGTGGCAGAACCTGCGGGCGCTGTATGCGCGTCTCGATCAGGAAGAGAACTCCTTCGAGACCGCCAAGCTGATGTATCTGAACGGCCTTCTGGAAGAAGAAAACGAAATTGTGGGAATGGTGGCCTATTACAGCCACTTCAATAATCCCTATCGCGGCGCCATTATTCTCGAGCGTGAGATCAATTCGGGCCGCGTCCAGCCGACCGAACGTCATCTGACCCTGCTCAGCAATCTGTGGCGTCAGGCCGACGAGTTTGAACGCTCCATCGCCCCGCTGGAACAGCTCAACCGCATCCGCCCGAGCGGCGAGACGGCGCTGAAAATCGCCGAAGCGCGTTTCCAGATGCGTCAATGGTCGCAGGCCGAACAGATCCTGACCCAGGCGCTTGACCGCGGCGGGCTGTCCAACGCCGAAACGGGCAGAGCCTGGGAGCTTCTGGGCAGCGTGCGCTACAATCAGGATCGTATCCAGCCTGCGATCGCCGCCTATCGCGAGGCGACCCGCTTCCCGACCAGCCGGCGCAACGCTGATGGCTGGATCCGCTTCATCAACGGACAGATTCAAGGCGCCGAGATGCGCGCGGTCCAGCGCGAACAAGTGCTCATCGACGAGTGCCGCCTGACGCTGGAGGCCGAACGGCGCTCCATCGTGCTGACCGGGGCGGTGGACGAAGACGGCCGGGTCCGTTTCACGGAAATCCCTTCGCGTTGCGAGCCTTACTTCAACCTGTTTGGCGAGCAGATCCGCGAAGCGGGCATGAGCGATGAAGAAGCCGCTGAACTCCAGCGTGAACGTGCGGCCCAGGCTGCTGCAGCATCCGGTCAGGGCTGAGCCCATCAACTGACTGAGCCGAAACGGCCGTAACAACCCCGCAGCAAGCCTACGGGGTTTTTGCGTTTGCGAGCATTGTGTGCGCGCAGCAATCATGGCGGGAGTCCGGGCCGAAAAATCGCCTTAAACGCGCATCATCCTGATCCGGTCATGGTCAACAGGGCGGAGACGGTTCCGTCCGTGCAAGGGAGGATGCTTTCATGACCGCTTTGATCCGGCCTGCACCGCGTGCAGGCTCACCCGCCGGCGGTGCAAACCGCCTGCTCGCCGCCGCCGCCATCTCGGTTTTGGTGACGGGGGCGCTGTTTTTGTTCATGCGCACGCTGATCGACGTCGCGCTGCCCGCTGAGGAGACGGCTGAGCGCGCGGAGCCATTCGTCATCTCTTTCGACATTCCGGAGTTTGTACCGCCCGTGCGGGGGCCCATGGACATTCCCGCCGTTGAGCCGCCGCCGCCCTTTGCGGAGATCCGTCAGCAGGCCGTGGCGGCGCCGGGCGTGGAGGCGCTGCCGCTCACTACGCCTGTGATCACCTTTCAGGCGGAACCCATCACCGCGCCGCCAGTGTCCATCAGCCTGCCGCCTCTGACCCGCAGGGTGGATCCGGTCTATCCCCAGCGCGAGCAATCGCGCGGCATCGAGGGGTCCTGCACCGTGCGCTATGACATTCTGGCGTCGGGCGCGACGGCGAACGTGCAGGTGCTGGCGTGCGACAGTTCCGGCTTCGCGCGGGCCAGTGTCACGGCGGTGGAGCGCTGGAGCCACGCCTCCGAACTCGGCCGTCCGGGCCACGAGATCGTCCGCCGGGGCGCGGAAACGCGCCTCGATTTCAGGCTGGAATAAGACGGGGCGGTCTGAGCCGCCCCGTCAGGCCTGTCTTGCAGGCCCGGCAGGGCGGATCATTCTGGCGTGTAGAGACCCCGAGCCTTACCCGGCGTCTCCGGCGGCCTCGGCCGCTTCAACCGCTTCAGCGTCGGCCAGCCCCGCGCTCATCAGGGCGAAGGCGTATTCCTCGGCGCGTTCGCGCAGGGCGTCGAACCGGCCCGAGGCGCCGCCATGGCCTGCGCCCATATTGGTGCGCATCAAGGTCAGTCCGTCATCGGTGCGCGCCGTGCGCAGCCGGGCGATCCATTTGGCCGGCTCCCAGTAGGTCACGCGCGGGTCCGTCAGGCCCGCCGTAGCCATGACATGGGGGTAGGCTTGAGCGCGGATCTGGTCGTAGGGGCTGTAGGACAAGATGTAGTCGTAGGCCGCCTCGTCCTCGATGGGATTGCCCCATTCGGGCCATTCGGGCGGGGTGAGCGGCAGGCTGGGGTCGCTCATGGTGTTGAGCACGTCCACAAACGGCACCGCCGCAATCGCGCCGGCGAACAGTTCCGGCGCCTGGTTGATCGCCGCGCCCACCAGCAATCCGCCCGCCGAGCCGCCATGCGCAACCAGCTGGCCCTCGCGGGTGTAGCCTTCCTGGACCAGCATCCGTCCAGCGTCGACGAAATCGTTGAAGGTGTTTTCCTTCTTGTCCAGCTTGCCGTCGAGATACCACTGATAGCCCTTGGCCATGCCGCCGCGGATGTGGGCGATGGCGTAGATCATGCCGCGATCGACCAGCGACAGGCGAGAGGTGGAGAAGCCCGCCGGGATGGTGATCCCGTAGGAGCCGTAGCCGTAGAGCAGCACTGGCGCCGAGCCGTCCAGCGGCGTGCCCTCGCGGTAAAGCAAGGTGACCGGAATGGTCTCGCCGTCGCGCGCGCGGGCCGTCAGGCGGCGCACCACATAGTCGTCGGCGTTGTGGCCTGACGGGATCTCCTGGCGCTTGATCAGCGTGCGCTCCCGGCTCGCCATGTCGTAGTCATAGATCTCGGTGGGCGTGGACGGGCTCTCGTATGAGAAGCGCATCCGGTCGACCGCGTATTCGTAACCGCCCCATGCGCCCAGCGCGTAGGCTTCCTCGTCGAAGGCGATCTCGTGCTCGGCGCTGTCGGACAGGCGGCGCACCACCAGGCGGGGCAGGGCGTTGGCGCGCTCCAGGCGCACCAGCCAGTTCTCAAAGCCGATCAGGCTGGTGACCAGCACGCCGGGGCGGTGATCAAGGAATTGGCTCCAGTTTTCCCGGCGCGGATCATCCAGCGGCGCGGTCATGATCTGGAAGTCCACCGCGCCGTCCTGATTGGTCAGCACGAACAGCTGTCCGCCAGCCTCGGTGAGGGAATACTCCACGCCGCTCTCGCGCTCAGACACCACAAGCGGCTCGGCGGCCGGATCGTTGGCGTCGAACAGGCGCAGCTCCGACGTGGTGTGATCGCTGGCCGACAGGACGATCCAGGTGTCGCCGTCGGTCTTGCCGACGCCCAGGAAGAAGCCCGGGTCGCTCTCTTCGTAGACCAGCTCGCGCGATTCTGAATCAATGGCCTGGCGGTAGACCCGGCGCGGACGGTTGTTCTCGTCGCGCCACACCCAGTAGAGGGTGTGCGAATCATTGGCCCATTCCAGCGCGCCATAGCTCTCATCGGTCAGGGTGGCGACGTCGTGGCCCGTCTCCAGATCGCGGATGCGCAGCTGGTAGAATTCAGACCCGGCGGTGTCGACGGCGTAGGCCAGCCAGCGATGGTCCGGGGAGTGCTCCACCGCGCCCAGCTGGTAATAGGCGATGCCTTCAGCTTCCGCATCGCCATCAAGAAGGATCTGCTCCTCGCCGGTCATCTCTCCGTCCGGTCCGGCGGCGCGGCGCGCGAACACCGGATACTGCCCGCCTTCACGGTGACGGCTGTAATAGAACCAGGCGCCATCGCGCTCGGGCGGGGAGGAATCGTCCTCCTTGATGCGCCCGCGCATCTCGGCGTAGAGCCGCTGCTGCAGCGCTTCTGTGGGAGCCATCACCGCGGAGTAATAGGCGTTTTCCGCCTCCAGATGCGCCCGGATATCGTCGCGCAGCACGGACGGATCGCGCATCACCTGCTGCCAGTCGTCATCGCGCATCCAGGCATATTCGTCCACGCGCGTGCGGCCCAGCTGCTCGATGGTGACCGGGCGCTGTTCGGCCTCAGGCGGGGTCAGGGTCAGGGCGCGGGCCATAAGATCGGGCGCCGGGGTGTGCGTTGCATCCATGTCGGTCGGGGTCTCCGGTGTGGTTCCGCCAGGCGCGTCCTGGCAGGCGGACAAAATCAGCGCAGCGCCGATGGCGGGCGCGGCAAGGGCGGTCAGACGGTGAAACATCGCTATTGTCCGGGCGCGCCCGGCTCCCTGAGAATGTCGGTTGCCCATTAGGTCTCTGTGGCGGGACGAAAGTCCAGCACCAGCCCGTTCGCGCACCAGCGCTGGCCGGTGGGTGGCGGGCCGTCATTGAAAACATGACCGCCATGGGCGCCGCAATTGGCGCAATGAAACTCGGTGCGCGGCATGATCAGCTTGAGGTCGCGCTTCGTGCCAATGGCGCCGGGCGAGACCGGTTCGAAAAAGCTCGGCCAGCCGCTGCCGGATTCGTATTTGGCCGTGCTGGAGAACAGCGCCTCGCCGCATACCCGGCAATGATAGGCGCCATCGCGCTTTTCACCATTCAGCGGGCTGCAGCCGGGCGGTTCGGTGCCTTCATGAAAGGCGATCCGGTCCACCTCCGGCGGCAGGCTTTCGCGCAGGCGGGCGATCTCGTCTTTGGACAGGCGGGCCATGGCGGGAGGTCCTTTGCGCTCAGGCGGCGATCAGACCCTTTTCTTTCAGCAGGGCCTGCAGCTCGCCAGCCTCGAACATCTCCTTGACGATGTCGCAGCCGCCGACAAACTCGCCCTTCACATAGAGCTGGGGGATGGTCGGCCAGTCAGAATAGGCCTTGATCCCTTCGCGCACATTCATGTCCTCGAGCACGTTCACCGAGGCGTATTGGACGCCCAGATGGTCGAGTACGCGCGCGACCACGGAGGAGAAGCCGCATTGGGGAAACATGGGATCGCCCTTCATGAACAGGACGATGTCGTTGGCCTCGACGGTCTGGCGGATGGAGTCGAGCGTGGCGGGATCGGTCATGGATGGTGTCCTTCAAGGAGGCGGCAGGAAGACTTACGGTGCGCGGGTTTCAAGGGCCAGGGCGTGCAGCTCGCCGCCCATGCGCCCTTGCAGGGCTTTATAGACCAGCTGGTGCTGGCGCACGCGGGGCATTCCGCGAAACGCCTCGGACACGACCACAGCCTTGTAGTGATCCCCGTCACCGGCCAGGTCGATGATCTCGACCTGCGCGCCCGGCACACCTTCGCGGATCAGCCTGGCGATGTCGTCGGCGGGCATGGGCATGGCGTGGCGCTCCGTCATGGCGTAAAGCTTGACCCCTAGTATATGAGCGCGCTGGCGCGCTTCGCCATGGGGTTTGATGAAAATGCTGACCAATCGCCTGTTCTTCGCCGCCGCATCCGCGGCGCTTCTTCTGGCATCGTGCGGGCCGCAGGCCGGGCCGGACACCGCCGTGGCGCCGGGCGCCTGCGACGGCGTCGCCGCCCAGCCCTTGCGCGATGTGTGCATTCTGGCCGCTGACGACATGGAAGGCCGGATGGTCGGCTCCGAAGGCGGCGAGCGGGCCCGCGCCTATATCCTCTCGCGCTTTGAAGACATCGGCCTGGCGCCGGCCGAAGGCGGGTATGAGCAGGCGTTCAGCCTGACCCGCCCGGTTGATCCGGCCGACCGGGACGGGCCGCGCCAGGATCTGACCGGGGTCAATCTGATCGGCGTGATCGAGGGCGAGGACACTTCGATCTCCATGGTCATCACAGCCCATTACGACCATCTGGGCGTCAACGCGGACGGCGAGATTTTCAACGGCGCGGACGATAACGCGTCCGGCGTGGGCGGCCTGCTGGCCGCAGCGGAGCATTTCCTCCAGCACCCGCCCCGCCACACCGTCGTCATCGCCGCGCTGGACGCCGAGGAGGGCGGTCTGGACGGGGCGCGTCACTTCGTGGCGAACCGGCCTGAAGGCATTGGCGAGATCGCCTTCAATCTCAATTTCGACATGCTGGGCCATAACGAGGACGGGCGCCTGATCGCCGCCGGGTCCTATCATACGCCCGAATTGGCGCCCCTCATCGAGGCGGCGGCGGCGGCGTCATCCATCACGCTGGCCGCAGGCTATGACCGTCCCACAGAGGACCGGCGCGACGACTGGACGATGCTGTCCGATCACGCCGCCTTCCATATGGCGGGCATCCCCTTCCTGTATCTGGGCGTGGAGGATCATCCCTATTATCACACGCCTGGCGACACGTTCGAGATCATCATGCCGGAATTCTATCTGGGCGCGGTGGACACGGCGGTGGATGTGGCGATCCGCGCCGACGCCATGCTGGGCGAGATCGACGCGGCCCGCCGCGCCCGCGCTGACGCCGCCCCCTGAAGCGCCTGACAGCTGAAATCGGACAAGGCCGGGCGCTCACGCGTCCGGCCAAGTCTTTGATGCGCAGCAAAAACTGTCCACATTACAGGAATTTCACACAGAAATGAACGCTGTTCACTTTTCAAGCGGCGGTGAGCGTACTAATTTGGTTGGATAATTTGTCAGGGCCGGGATTGGCCCACATGAACCAGGAGACCTCCCCATGACCGCTCTCGCACGTGTGCTATTCGCTGGCGCAGCATTAAGCCTCGCCGCGATTCCCGCCGCCCAGGCCGCCGATTGCTCGGCTGCGCCGGCCTTTGTCAGCGTCTCCACCGCCAACGCCAATGTGCGCGCTTCGGCCAGCCGCATCGAGCGCAGCGACTGGTCCACCGCCGAGCACTTCGCCCGTTCGGCGATCAATTCGGGCACGACCAGCCGCAACAAGGCGGCCGCCGCGGTCAATCTGTGCGCCGCGCTCGCCAATCAGGGCAGCGCCGACGCGGCTGAAGCCTGCAATGACGCCGCCGAGCGCACTGGCGGGACCTGGCAGGCCCACACCAATCGCGGCGCCGCCCTGTGGCTGGCCGGCGATCACGCGGCGGCCCGCACCGACTTTGCGCGCGCCGGCGAGCTGGCTGGCGGCGAGACCGCCGTCCAGGCCAATCTGGCCCTGGCGGCCTGCGCCCGCTAACGCGCGATTGCGTGCATGAATTGAAAAGGCCGGCGCCCTAAAGGCTCCCGGCTTTTTAGTTTTAGCGGTGGCGCAGGCCGTTATTAGGCGGCTTGAGCGGCCCGCTCGCCCGCCCGCAGGCGGCG
>JAFIEB010000044.1 GCA_020832735.1 Oceanicaulis sp. | reverse complement strand
CCCCTCAAGGGGAGGGAGACCCGGATGGCGCGGCGCGCGACGACAGCACTCCCTCCCCCGCCGGGGGAGGGCCGGGGTGGGGGGAGAAAACCTATCAGACCGGCGAGCGGCTGATCTTTTCAGAAAAATTCGCCTGCCCGGTGTCCGGCTTCACCATTGCCGAAATCGAGCCGCGCCTGTTCTCGTTCAACAATCCGTTCGGCGCCTGCCCGGCCTGCGACGGGCTGGGCCAGAGCCTGAAATTTGACGAGCACATGGTCGTGCCCGACCGCGACAAGTCGCTCTATGACGGCGCCATCGCGCCCTGGAGCCGGGCCACGTCCAAGCTCTACCAGCAAACCCTGCAATCCATCGCCGACCATTATGGCGCGTCCATGTTCGCGCCCTGGCGCGACCTGCCCGAGGATTTCCGCAAGACGGTGCTCCAGGGCACGCCGGACAAGATCAAGTTCACCTATGAGGACGGGCTGCGCCAGTTCTCCACCACCAAGACCTTTGAAGGCGTCATCCCCAATCTGGAGCGGCGCTGGCGCGAGACCGACTCCACCTGGGTGCGCGAGGATCTCGGCCGCTTCCAGTCCGCCCAGCCGTGCGAGACCTGCGGCGGCAAAAGGCTGAAACCCGAAGCGCTGGCGGTGAAAATTGACGGGGCCGACATCTCGCAGGCCGGCGACCGGTCCATCCGCGAGGCGCTGGAATGGTTCACGCAAGTGGAAGCGACCCTGTCGTCCAAGGATCAGGAGATCGCCCGGCGCATATTGAAGGAAATCCGCGACCGGCTGCGCTTCCTGGTGGATGTGGGGCTGGATTATCTCTCCCTCAGCCGGGCGTCAGGCACGCTGTCGGGCGGGGAGAGCCAGCGCATCCGCCTGGCTTCCCAGATCGGCTCGGGCCTGACCGGCGTGCTCTACGTGCTCGACGAGCCGTCCATCGGCCTGCACCAGCGCGATAATTCGCGCCTTCTGGAAAGCCTTCGGGGCCTGCGCGATCTGGGTAATACCGTGATCGTGGTGGAGCATGACGAAGAGGCTATCGAAACGGCGGATTATGTCGTCGATCTGGGACCCGCCGCAGGCGTCCATGGCGGCCAGATCATCGCGCAAGGCAAGCCCGCCGAGATCGCCGCCAATCCGGCGAGCCTGACCGGCCAGTACATGTCCGGCGCGCGGCTGGTGCCTGTGCCTGAAAAGCGGCGCAAGACCAGCGCCAAGCGCCAGATCACCGTGCGCGGCGCGCGCGGCAATAATCTCAAGGGCGTGGACGTCAGCTTCCCGCTGGGCGTGTTCACCTGCGTCACCGGCGTGTCGGGCGGCGGCAAGTCCACCCTGACCATCGAAACGCTCTACAAGGCCGCCGCCCGGCGGCTCAACAATGCCTCGGCCGTGCCCGCCGATCATGACGGGGTGGACGGGCTCGAACAGCTCGACAAGATCATCGATATCGACCAGTCGCCCATCGGGCGCACGCCGCGCTCCAACCCGGCGACCTATACCGGCGCCTTCACCCCCATCCGCGACTGGTTCGCCGGCCTGCCCGAATCCAAGGCGCGCGGCTACAAGCCGGGGCGTTTCTCCTTCAACGTCAAGGGCGGCCGCTGCGAGGCGTGCCAGGGCGACGGGGTGGTGAAGATCGAAATGCACTTCCTGCCCGACGTCTATGTCGAGTGCGATGTGTGCCACGGCAAGCGCTTCAACCGCGAGACGCTGGAGGTCACCTTCAAGGGCAAGTCCATCGCCGATGTGCTGGACATGACCGTGGAAGAGGCCGCCGAGTTCTTCAAGGCGGTGCCGTCAGTACGCGACAAGATGGAGACGCTCCAGCGCGTGGGGCTGGGCTATGTGAAGGTCGGCCAGCCCGCCACCACCCTGTCAGGCGGCGAGGCACAGCGGGTGAAGCTCTCCAAGGAGCTGGCCAAGCGCTCCACCGGCAAGACTCTCTACATCCTCGACGAGCCCACCACCGGCCTGCATTTCGACGACGTGCGCAAGCTGCTCGAAGTGCTCCACGAGCTGGTCGATGCGGGCAATACGGTGGTGGTGATCGAGCATAATCTCGACGTCATCAAGACCGCCGACTGGGTCATCGATCTCGGCCCCGAAGGCGGCGATGGCGGCGGCGAGCTGGTCGCAGCCGGCACACCCGAAGCCGTCGCGGCGGTCGAGGCCAGCTGGACGGGGCGTTACCTCAAACCCCTGCTGGAGCGGGATAAGGCGCGCCAGAAGAGGCTGGCGGGGTAGACGAGTTCATCGAGTCGGGGCAATAATGTCACTTGTTGGAGGACTAATATGAGCGCCACATTACCAGAAGGAATTTACGTAACCCTTTGCGGGTCGTCTCGTTACAGAGACGTGTTTGACGTTGTGAACCGATCACTTACTTTACGTGGAAACGCCGTTTATTCGCTTGGCATATTCGGGCATTCAGAAAGCGATCCGTCCATCACGGCAGAGGACAAAGAATTACTTGATCACGTTCACTTCATGAAAATTTATAATAGCGACGCTATTTTTGTGATAAATTGTGACAATTATATTGGATTTTCAACGAGCCGGGAAATAAATTACGCTAAAGAAATTGGCAAAGTGATTTATTATTTAACAGACTTTACTGAATTTTTAAGCCTAAGATCTCCGGGGCTAGCCGCTTAACTAACTTAATTCTCGTTTCATATAGGTAATTTTACCGGCATTTTGGTCCACTTTTACAATTCCACCTGAATTATTAATTAAGCTCCGCAGGACATCCGCCGTATTGAACAACATTTCTTCCCATTGGTACTCAGTGGCGAATGAACTTTCGCGCCCACTTACCACCTGCGAGAGGATTCGGAGGAAATCGGAGTCGATCGTATTTACATTTTCCAGAAGATCATTGTCGTGAAAATAGACAAATATTAAGCGCGAAATTACTTCTTCAGTATCAATTGCTTTTGCTCCATCTTGCTCCCTGTCTGTCTTTGGCGCGTCTTTTCGTTTAAGCTTTAGGAGCTTACGAAAGACAGGTGACCATCCAAAGTGGGCGATATATCCAAGGTGCAGCACATCGTGATAGCGATAAAAGTCTTCTTGCGATTCATTGTCATCGATTGTATCACCAACTTGCTCACCCGCCAAAAGCACAGAGACCGATTTTACTGGTTCACCATTTTTGTTGACCTGGAGCTCTCTAAATTCAACATCGAAAACTCGATCAAATTTATAGGGGGTATCCGCATTAGCTTCAACCACCCTAGGGTCTAGGAGGCTTCGCCCTTCCAAACCTTTCCAACGGTTCTTTCTCACCGTCATGTTGCTATTAGCTGCGTCCGCTAATTCAAATCCATAACTCTTACAAATAAGGTCTGAATACCATAACAATGTCCCGATGGCATTTAACAAATCTTCACGGGCTTTTCTATCATTCAGTTCGCGCCCGTTGCGCAGGCGATGCTTCTCGACCCTTGCAACGGCACCGGCCGCATTCATGACCCCAGCGAGCAGCATTGCACGACGTCCTTCCGGGCTAATCTCTTCCTGTATATTATCAGTGCCTCTCGCATGTTCTGAGAATTCGGAGAAGGTCAACATATCGGAGCACCCCTAAATTTGAAATCATCTCATCATATGAAAGAACCCGAATTAAATCAAGTCAAAGTTGTGACATGGAGCATTCCCCTAGAACACCCACATCATCAAGAGCACGAAGACGCCTATGGCCGCGAGCTGGTCGCCGCCGGCACGCCGGAAGCTGTCGCGGCGGTGGAAGCGAGCTGGACCGGGCGCTATCTCAAACCGCTTCTGGAGCGGGACCGGGCGCGGCAGAAGAAGCTGGCGGGGTAAACGCTTCTGCTCAAGGCGCGCAAGCGGCTAGACTGATTCGCCGGACAGCTGTTCAAGCACGAATGAAATGCAGTGTCATTTTCCGTATAGGCATGCCCGTTTTCCGGCGCCATAGTCCCACCAGGACAGTGGTAAGGGACTCACTTCATGCCTATTGCAAAACGCGGTGTCGCGGAATTTTTCGGTACTTTCTGGCTTGTATTCGGCGGCTGCGGGAGCGCCATGTATGCCGCCGCCTTCGGTGATGTCGGCATAGGGCTTCTGGGGGTTTCCCTGGCGTTCGGCCTGACCGTGGTGACGATGGCTTACGCCATCGGGCATATCTCGGGCTGCCACCTGAACCCGGCGGTGACGCTGGGATTATGGGCTGGCGGACGGTTTGAAGCCCGCGACATCCCCGCCTATATCGCCGCCCAGCTATTGGGCGCGCTGGCCGCCGCCGCCGCGCTCTATTTCATCGCACTGGGCGCGCCCGGCGAGGTGTCAGGCCTGGCCTCCAACGGCTTTGCGGAGAGGTCTCCGGGTGATTACTCGTTGATCTCGGGCTTCTCGATCGAGCTCATTTTGACCTTCGGCTTCCTGATCGTGATCATCGGCGCAACCGACAGCCGGGCGCCGGCAGGCTTTGCGCCCATCGCCATCGGCCTTTGCCTGACACTCATTCACCTGATCAGCATCCCGGTCACCAACACCTCGGTGAACCCGGCGCGCAGCACAGGGCCTGCGCTGGTGGAATGGCTGGCGCTGGGTGATGGCGGAGCAACCGGCCAGCTCTGGCTGTTCTGGATCGCGCCGCTGGCTGGCGCGGTGATTGCAGGCTTTGCGTACCGGTATTTCTTCAAGGCCAGCGACTGACACTCGGCCCGGTTTCAGCCGCGGCGCGTCCCATGACAACGCCGCGGTTGCCCGGGCGAGGCCTGCCGGGATCACAGGCTAGATCCGCCCGGTCAGCGACGCCCAGGTCAGGCGCATCTGGCGGATGATGAGCGGCGGTTCGGCGATCTCGCGATACGGGTCTGCGAGCGAGCGGGCGCGGCGCAGATAGCCCCGGGCGAGGCCGGCATAGCCCGCCGCCGGAAACGCTTCGGCCGGCAGCGCCGAGCGGGTGCGCGCCAGCGTCCTGGCCGCCTCGTCCGCCTCTGCAAACAGGCCCGCCAGCGCCGCGCGCGCCGCCTCCGGCTTGCGCCCGGAAAGCCAGTCGGCTTCGGTCAGGCCCGCCCCGGCGGCTTCATCGGCGGCCAGCGGCGGGCGCCCGGCGGCGCACAGCGGCGCGAACGCGCGGATCAGTCCGGTCAGGCCCCACAGGCGCCCGGCGGCCTCGACCGCCTCTGCGGCCGCGCCGTCCAGCCGGGTCTCCGGCGCAGCCAGGCGCACCGCGGCGCGCATCAGCAGCCCTGCGGTGCGGTCTGCGTAATCGCGCCGGTCTTGGCGCGTCGGGAACGGCCCCTGCCCCAGATCGGCGGCGCGCGCCTCAATGAGCTGGCCGAGCATGTCTGCATCCGGCGCGCCAGGCGCGTCTGTCAGTCCGGCCAGCGCCTCATACACGGCATGGCGGCGCACTTTAGGGGGCGTGGCGTAGAGATCGCGCACCGCGTCGCGCGCCCAGCTCAGGCGCATCTCGCCGATCACCGGCTCGCTGACCGCATCGGGCACGCGGGCGATCTCGTGATAGAATGCATACAGCGCAACAAGGCGCGCGCGCATGTCCGCCGGCGCAAACAGCGCCGCCATCCACCGGTCCGGGTCCTCGCGCTGCAGGGCCGCCTCGAAACTTCTTTCAGTCAATCCGCTCTCCTCAGGTGGACCTCAGCGTGACAGACGCCATATGGCGCTCGGGGGCGCTCCCGACGGGGCTGTTTCGACCGCACAGACATAAAAGGATATCCGTACATGGCCTTCACCCTCCCCGACCTGCCCTATGCCCGCGACGCGCTGGCGCCTCATATCAGCCCTGAGACGCTCGATTTCCACCACGGCAAGCACCACAAGGCCTATGTGGACAAGGCCAATGATCTGGTGAAGGGGACCGATCTGGAGGGTGCGGACCTGGAAACCGTCATCCGGTCAGCGTGGAAGGCCGGGAATACGGCCCTGTTCAACAACGCCGCCCAGATCTGGAACCACAGCTTCTACTGGAACTCCATGTCGCCCAAGGGCGGCGGCAAGCCGTCGGGCAGGCTGGCCGAGGCCATCGGCCGCGACTTCGGCTCGTTTGAAAAATTCGCCGAAGCCTTCAAGGCGGCCGGCGCCGGCCAGTTCGGATCGGGCTGGGCCTGGCTTGTGGTGAAGGACGCCAAGCTGGAGGTGCGCAAGACCGGCAACGCCGAAACCCCGATCACCGAGGCCGGCGTCACGCCGCTCCTGACCATGGATGTGTGGGAGCACGCCTATTATCTCGACTTCCAGAACCGGCGCCCGGACTATATCGGCGCGTTCCTCGAGCATCTGGTGAACTGGGAGTTTGCGGCGGAGAATTTCGCCAGGGCCTGACAAGCGCACACTTCGCGATTGACGCAGGCGGCAGCCGCGGCGAGTCTCGCTGCGGCTGTTTTTTTGAGTTGAGGGGGTTTCATGATCCGGTCCGACGCCGCGCCCTGGCGCGCAAGCCTTGCCGCTATTGCACTGTCCGCGCTCCTGGCGCTTGCCGCCTGCGGAGAACGCCAGGCGCCCGAACCGCCCACAGCGGCGGAACCGGCCGAGACCGGGCGCGGCTTTGATGAGGCGGGCCTGGCCCAGCTGGACGCCACGCTGGCCGAGCTGGCCGCCAGCCAGGACCGTTCGGGCTATGTCGCCGTGCTCGCCCGCGACGGGGTGGTGCGCCATGTCAGCGCCGCAGGCTACGCCGATATCGAGGCGGGCCGGCCGATGGACGCCGACACGGTGATGCGCATCGCCTCCATGACCAAGCCGGTCACCGCCGCCGCGATCCTGATCCTCGCCGAGGACGGGCTTCTGTCGGTCAGCGATCCGGTGTCGGACTACATCCCCGCCTTCGCCAATGCGCGGGTGGCGGCCGGGCTGATGCATGACGAGACGTTCGAGATCCCCACCGCGCCGCTCGTGCGCCCCATCACCATCGAGGATCTGCTCACCCACACCTCGGGCGTGGGCTATCTGTTCGATTACCGAACCCATCTGGGCGCGCTCTATATCGACCGCGACATCTACCGGGCCGGAGACCAGCCCCTTGCCGAGCGCATCGACACGCTGGCCGGCCTGCCGCTCTATTTCCAGCCGGGCGAACGCTGGTTCTACTCCTATTCCAACGACATTCTCGGCCAGGTGATCGCCGTGGCGTCCGGCCAGAGCGTGGAGGCCTTCATGCAGGCGCGCCTGTTCGGCCCGCTGGGCATGACCGACACCAGCTTCTTTCCTAACGAGCGCCTGAACGGGCGCATCGCGGCGCTCTACACCCATGACGAGGACGGCGCGATCCGGCGCATCGAGCATTCGCGCGACCTGGCCATGCTGGCGCAGGTGGAGGCGGGCGGCGCAGGGCTGTTCTCCACCGCCAATGACTATATCCGCTTCGCCCAGATGCTCGCCAATGGCGGGGAGCTCGACGGCGTGCGGGTGATGAGCCAGGACAGCGTGGCGGCCATGGTCACGCCCCATGTCGGGCTTGAGCGCATGGGCGAGGAGCAACGCCGCATCGGCCTGGCGTTCGGCTATTCGGTGGGCGTGTACGTCAATGCAGACGGCGGGCGCCAGCCCGGCGATTTCGGCTGGGGCGGCTATTTCGACACGATCTTCGCCGTCAGCCCGTCCACGGGCGTGGTTGCGGTGATGATGGCCCAGGAAGAGCCCGGCCCCGGCACGCCCGACACCACCAGCGCCGGCGCGGTCTTCGCCAACCTGATCGGCGATCTGATCACGCCCGAAAGCTGCCAATCGCGGAGCTGATCGCGGCCGGGCCCTTAACGCAACGCGGCCCCGGGAGAGGCTCCGGGGGCCGCGCCGCGTTCAGAGGGGGATGCGGCTTCAGCCCAGCGTCTGGAAGCTCGCCATCGCCACCAGCATGGGCAGGGAGAGCAGCGTATTGGTGCGCGAGAACAGCATGGCCGTGCGCGCCGCCTTCGGCTTGGCGTCGGCTTCGGCGTCGACCAGGCCCAGCGCGATCTTCTGGTTCGGCCAGATCACGAACCAGACATTGAACGCCATGATCAGGGCCAGCCACATGCCGATCCCCATGAAGATGTGACCGGGCGCAAAACCTGTCATGGCGCCCAGGGTGAGGGTCTCGAGCAGATAGCCGTTGGCCAGCGCCAGCAGCACGCCGGTCAGCACTGTGAAGGCCGCGCCCCAGCGGAACCAGAACAGGGCTGCGGGCGCGATATGCTTGCCGATGGCCGGTTTCAGCTCATCGGGAATGGAGGGCATGGTGGGAATCTGGACGAAGTTGAAATACCACAGGAGCCCGATCCACATGATGCCGGCCACCACATGGGTCCAGCGCAGCAGGGATTCCAGCACTTGCGGCTCGCCCACGCCCATCCCGATGCCCGCCAGCACGTAGATAAAGAAGAAGGCCAGCGCCAGCACGACCGAGGCCAGCACGGTCATGCGCAGATTGGTGAGAAGATTGGCCATGTTAAGCCCCTTCGATTGCTTCGAATCACCGCGAAAGCATAAAGCGATACAGGCCCCCAACGCTAGCGGCGGCGCAACGGGCGGGGAACGGGCGGTCCGCGCTAGGAGCGTGAGAACGCGATCAAGGCGTCATAGTCTTCGCGGTCAGCGCGCCGCAGCGCGACCACATAGGCGCGCCGCAGCTCACTGATGTCCTTGAGCGACCCGCCGCCCCAGGACAAAGCGGGTTTGCCAAGACGGCGCAGAACCAGGTCAGCCATCATGCGCGCGTGACGCCCGTTTCCGTTCGCGAAGGGATGAATCAGGACCAGCCTGTGATGCACCCGGACTGCAAGTTCGGTTGGCTCGTAGGTTCCGTGCTCAAGCCAGTAGGCCGCATCGCTCATCAGTAGGCTCGTCTGCATGCCGATCATGTGCGGGGCGATGCCGATATTGCGCTCCGTGCGGCGATACTGACCGGCCCAGGACCAGACATCGCCGAACATGCGTTTGTGGAGCTGAAGCACGAAGTCCACGCTCATCAGATCGGGCTGGCGCGCGCGAAACGCCCAGGCCGCGCCCTTGTCGATATTGTCCTGCTCGGCGATGTTCAGGTCCGCTCGCGTGGTCACCCATGTCAGCCGCAGGCCTTCGCGCTCGTCTGGCTCAAGCGGGGTTGCATGCTCCGGCTCACCGAACAGGTCCGTCATTCGCCATCCCAGAGATCGCGTTCGCGCAGCGTGTGAGAGATGAAATCCGCGATCCGCCGCTCCAGATCATCATCCGGCGGCGCCTGGTCTTCCATGGCCATGGAATGGGATACGCCTCCGATCGCCTCCAGCGCCCGGGCGCGCGCGCGCTCCGCGACACGGTCCTCCAGCGGCTTGTTCGGCACGAGGGCATAGACCAGCTGGCAATCAAGGGCCGCCGCCGCTTTGCGCAACGTGTCCAGCCGGATCGTGCCGGCCGCTTCTGATTGCTCAAGCGCAACCACGCTCGGAGGCTTCACGCTCAGGCGCGCCGCCAGCTGGGCGCCGGACATGCCTAGGGCGTCGCGGATCGCACGCACCCAGCCCTTTGGCGGAACCGCAAATTTGTCCGCAGGGCGCAGCGGCGCCAGCCTTGAATCAAGGGCGTTCCGGGCACGGGCCAGGGATTTTTTCATAGGCTTAACTCTATCTGGATCATATTGATCGATAGATCATAGCCTAATAATATTGCGCTCTCAATAGGCTGTAGCCTATTTTCTGGCGCGCCCACACATCCGGGGCATTTGCCTTGCGCCCTACGGCAGAACACGCGCAGCCCATCATGCCAGGCCGAGGGACCGCGTGCGCCGCGATACGAACCGGGCTGCGTTCGCCGGCGCGGGTCAAGCGCGCGGGCGCACGCCGCCAAAATCGCCGACAGCCAGCACCATCGCCGCCCCATGCTGACGCGCCGGAGCGAACACGATCAATTCTGTTGAGAAGTACGGGCTCTTGATCATTCAAGAGGAAAATGGCGCGAGTGACGGGGCTCGAACCCGCGACCTCCGGCGTGACAGGCCGGCGCTCTAACCAACTGAGCTACACCCGCGTGGGCATCCGGCGCAGCGCCGGGGAGCGCTTTCCTACTTTTGCTCCCGCCCCCGGTCAAGCGCGTTTGCCGGTGATGCGCAGATGGGGCGCACAAGAAGGATGGTGGGCGGTGACGGGCTCGAACAGCAGACCCTCTCGGTGTAAACGAGATGCTCTACCAACTGAGCTAACCGCCCCTGGCCTTTATCTACTCCGCCCGGCCCGCCGGCTTCAACCGGTCAGAACCGTAGCTGCCGAGCCGGCGCACGGTTTTGGCGTGCCTGGACAGATGCGCCAGCGCGCGCGACACCGCCTGGTCCTCCTCATGGCCTTCCAGATCAAGGAAGAAGAGCTGCTCCCAGGGCGCGCCGGGCACAGGCCGGCTCTCCAGCTTGGTCAGGTTGACCCCTTCGGTGCGGAAACCCTCCAGCGCGCTGATCAGCGAGCCGGCCTCGTCGCTGGTGACCACCACCAGCGAGGTCTTGCACGGCAGCAGGGCCGAGGCCGGCGCCGGGTCCAGCGCCAGCGAAACAAAACGCGTCTCATTGCCGGCAAAGTCGGAGATGTTGGGCTCGATCACGTTCAGCCCGAACAGGCGCGCCGCGTCCGGGCTCGCCACTGCGGCCACGGACGGCCCCTCGTCCAGCGCCCGCTCCAGCGCCCGGGTGGTGGAGGAGACCGGGACCTTTTTCAGCTCGTGGCGGGCGTTCAGCCAGCGCTGGGCCTGGCGCAACGCCTGGGGGTGGCCGTACACCGTGCGCACCACGCCGGCGTCGCTGGATTTGCCGATCAGCGCATGAACGATGCGCTGGTGATGCTCGCCGGCGATCTTCAGGCGCGTTTCGCGCAACAGGTCATAGACCTCCACGATGCCGCCCGTGGCCGTGTTCTAGATCGGGATGAAGCCGTACTCGGCCTCGCCCGCCTCCACGGCGGCGAAGATCGCTGCGTAATCGCGCTTGATCACCGGCGCCACGCCCGAATAGCGCCCGGAATAGTGGGAGTAGACGCCGAAATGCGAATAGCTGCCCGGCCCGCCCAGATACGCCACGCGCGCCTCGGTCAGCAGGCGGTCGCCCGCGCGCGCGTCCAGCCCGGCGCGCTGACGGCGCAGGGAGTCGTCGATGATCGCCTGGAACAGAGTCTCGACAAAGCCCCCATCCAGTCCCAGCTCGCCGCCTGCGGCCACCGCGCGCGCGATCACGTCCTGCTCGCGCTCCACATCGCGCACCGGGGTCTGCTCGCCCGCCTTGAGCGCGCCCAGCGCCTCGCCCAGCCGGCGGCGCTCGGCGAGCAGCTTGATCAGCTCGGCGTCGGCCCGGTCGATGGCCGCGCGCAGGGCGGCGCGTTCGTTACGGGTTTCGGACGGCGGCGTCATGGGCGGTCTCCTGAACAACAAAAAACCCCCGCCGGGCGGCGGGGGCGGACTGGTCTTCATCTTCACGCAGACGAGCTCAGCCGGTCCCCCTGGGGCCGCCAAAATAGCCAAAAAGCGGATATGAGGCCGTGCGCGTCATCATGCGCTGCAGCATGGCGCAGGCGCGATTGTCCGGTCAAGCCGGAAATCGGCGCGCATTGACACACGGCGCGCCGCACGCTCCGATCCGCGGTCAGAACCCGTCCCGGGAC
The DNA here is from genome assembly GCA_020832735.1 of Oceanicaulis sp. Classification (GTDB taxonomy): domain Bacteria; phylum Pseudomonadota; class Alphaproteobacteria; order Caulobacterales; family Maricaulaceae; genus Oceanicaulis. Next base: position 7,461 of record JAFIEB010000044.1, on the reverse strand, counting down.
AGGAGATCGCCATGACCATCCGCCTTGCCGCCGCAGCTATGGCAGCCGCCTTGCTCGCCGCCTGCAACCCGCCGGCTGAACAGACCGCCGGGCCGGCTCCGTCGGAGCAGCCCGAAGCGGTGATCGAAACCAGCCTGGGCGATATCCGCATCATGCTGCACGCCGGCAAGGCGCCCGTCAGTGCCGCCAATTTCCTGGCCCATGTGGAGGCCGGGACGTATGAGGGCGGCTCGTTCTACCGCGTGGTGCGCGACGATAATGACCGGCCCGAGATCGAGAGCCCGATGAACCTGATCCAGGGAGGCTGGGGGTTTGAGGGCCTGCCGGAGGCGGAAGGGATCGCCCATGAAGGCACGGACTTGACCGGCCTGTCCCATGTGCGCGGCGCGGTGTCCATGGGGCGCTATGAGGTGGGTTCGGCGACGACCGAGTTCTTCATCATGCTCAATGATGCGCCCGGTCTCGACGCCGGCCCGGACGGGCGCAATCCCGGCGACGAGGCGGGCTACGCCGTGTTCGGCCAGGTGGTGGAGGGGATCGAGATCGCCGAAGCCATCATGAACGGCGCCGCCGGACTTGAAGACGCCCCCGACGGCTTCGCCCACCAGTTCCTCGCCGAGCCGGTGACGATCCACGCGATCCGGCGCGTGCGCTAGCTTGAACCTGAACCAATTAAAGTGAGGAACAAAAACTATCAAAATCTCTATAGTATTTCCATTCAGCGCGCTTATTGTTTCTAGAAGAAAATAAGTCCATCCACTTGCCTAAAATTGCCGCATCAGGATCGACTATTATAATTTCTTCTACAGATGCATTTCTCATTCTTCTAAATAACATTTGAGCCATTGCATCCGCCTCAGGCAATGAATATCCGCATATAACTATTCGCTCTGCTGACTCTATATATTCAGATGCTCTAGTCCATAAAAACTTAAATAAGCTAATTTTTGTTACAGGCTTATTTGGCACAGGCGGAATAATGAGGGGGCTCCTTGCATCATCAGGTTTTGGCATATGCGATTTGAACTTTTTCAAATGTATATTATCTAGATAGCTGTCATCCTCAACACGCCCCCCAATAACCTTTTTAAAATCCTTTGTATCGACTATCCAATTTGCGGACCCATGGAGTTTTAACAAATATGGAAAATCGTGACGCTCATGCCTCCTTTCTCCAGCATCCCTATTTAAATTAATTTTATCAAAATAAACACGAAAAGGGTCATGCTCCCCAAGAAGATATTGATCGAATATATAATCATAGTTAAATGATATAACTCTATTTCGAGGTTGTCCAGTGTATTCACCATCATCAAAATAACTATCTTCCCCAAAGTAGCGTTGATACAATTTATTATATAGTTTTTTGTTGTTCTCGCCACACCTAGATAATATATATGTTATGACATGAGAAATCAAATTTATATACTCTTCTTGATCTGTTATTCCGGCCCTACGCCTTGGCTGAATTGCATTCAAAAATTCCATATGGCTCGTTTGCCGTATTATGGCCTCTTCGAGACCGAATAGATTAAACTCTTTCTCATCTAGCCAGCCCTTACACAATCTATCCTTTGCTAATTTAACCCAATCCAAATCAGAATCAGAGTGCTTTTTGATTCTGTCACAAAAATCCTTATCAAGTGGCGCAACACTTTCGATTAATGCCTCACTCTTTTTGCTTCTTTTCAATGTTGAAGCATAAGAAGCGCCGGCGCCTAGAATGATTAGCGTATCAACAGGGAATCTATTACCAGGTCTTTTCATTATACTCAACCAGCAACCTTAAAGCAAGGGCGACTAAAAAAGACGATAGCCAATTTCATGGTAAAATCACAAGACGCTTGCCAAGATTCTAATGACCTATGCAGCGTTAAGCATCCAAATTTAGATTTTACTCCAATCGCCCCGCGAGCACATGCAGGACGGTGAGGATCGCCGTCCAGGCCCAGAATGTCACGAAGGGCGCGATGTCGGGGCCTTGCGCGGCGGCCAGGCCTGACAGGACGATCAGCACGGTCAGCCCGCCATAGGCGAGCGCGGCGCGCTGATGGCTCCAGCCTGCATCGATCAGGCGCTGATAGGCGTGCTCGCGATGGGCTTGCAGCGAGAAGCGGCCATGGCGCGCGCGGCGCAAAAGGGTCAGCAGCACGTCGGCGAGAAACACCAGGATGAATAGCGGCGCCAGCCACAGCGATCCGGGAAACCCGTGTCCAGCCAGCGCCAGCGCGCCGCCCGCCCAGGCCGCGCCAACGCCCAGCGCGCCGACATCCCCGGCGAAGACGCGCGCAGGCGCCCAGTTGAACAGCGCAAACCCGGTGAGCCCCGCCGCCAGCGCCAGGCCGATGATCACGCTGGCGTTCACCCCGGCCGCCAGCCCGGCAACCGCCAGGCCCAGGCTGGCCGGGATCATGACGGCGGGCAGCATCCCGTCCGAGCCGTCCATGAAATTGACCGCATTGACCGCCACGAACACAAACAGCGCCGACCCCGCCCAGCCCAGCCAGAGCGGCAGGCCCAGCGCGGTCCCGCCATCAACAGGGATATGCGTCACCGGTCCGGCCACGGCGGCCAGGGCGACGCACAGGCAGACGCTGGCGATGAATTTGCCAAGCTCGCCCAGCGTGATCAGGTCATCGGCCAGCCCCATCACGGCGAACGCCGCCGCGATGATCAGCACCCCCGCCAGCGGTCCGCCGGACAGGGCGAACACGCTGGCGGCCAGCGCGCCTGCGCCAAGCCCCGCCATCACGCCCAGCCCGCCTGCGCGCGGGGTCGGGTTCAGATGGCTGGAGCGCGCATTGGGCATGTCGAGCACGCCCGCACGCCAGGCCAGCGCCGTCACGATGAGGCTGGCGGCGAAGCTGGCGGCCAAAATGGCGAGGATCACCGCGCTCACGCCGCACCTCCCAGCGTCACGGGCGCCGCGGTCCAGTCCGGCCGGGCGCGCTGGATCAGACCGGCGCACTGGCGCGCCGCATCCAGCGTTTCGAAGATTGCAAAACAGCTCGCGCCTGAACCGGACATGCGCGCCAGGCGCGCGCCGGGCATGTCGCGCAACAAGGCCAGCGCCTCGCCGATCACCGGGCGCAGGCGCCGGGCGGGCGCTTCAAGATCATTGCCCGACGCCTCCAGCACGCGCAGCGCGGCGTCGAGCCCGCCTGCCGCAGGCAGGGCCGCCGGCTCCAGCGCAGCCGGGTGACCGGCGTCGAACGCGGTGAAGACGTCCCTGGTCGGCAGCGCCGCGCCGGGATGCAGGATCAGCGCCGGCAGGGACGGCCAGGCCGCCAGCGGCGTGACGGTTTCGCCAATCCCGCTCATGCGCGCCGCGCGCGCGTGCACGCACACCGGCACGTCGGCGCCGATGGCCGATCCGATCTCGGCCAGCTGGCGCAGCGAGAAATCCAGATCCCACAGCGCGCTCAGCGCGCGCAGGGCGGCCGCAGCGTCCGAGGAGCCGCCGCCCAGCCCCGCCGCCACAGGCAGGCGCTTGATCAGGGTGAGCTGCGCGCCCAGCTCGCGCTGGCCGGCGGCGGCGCGCAAAGCCCAGGCGGCCTTGAGCGCCAGATTGTGCGTTTCGTCTTCCAGCGCGCCGGCGGTCTCGCCCTCCAGCGTCAGGGTCAGGCCTTCGCCCAGCGCGGCGATGAGTGTGTCGCCCCAGTCGGCGAAGACCACCAGCGAGTCCAGCGGGTGATAGCCGTCGGCGCGGACGCGGCCGGCGCGCAGGGTCAGATTGATCTTGGCGGGCGCAAACGCCTCCACGCCTTCACGCAGCGCGAGGCTCATGACGCCTCCCCGGAGTCAGCCTCCACCGGTCCGGCCGCCAGGCCCAGCTCCAGGCGCCGGGCCAGCAGGGCCGCCAGCTCCGCCTCGGGATCCAGCTCCAGCGCGCGCCGCCACTGGAAACCCGCTTCCAGCGTGCGCCCGGTGGCCGCATAGGCGTCGCCAAGATGCCAGTTGATGACCGGATTGTCCGGCGCGCGTTCAATGGCGCGCTCCAGCCATTCCACCGCCCCGTCAGGCTCTCCGGCCCGGTACAGGCCCCAGCCCATGGAATCGAGGAAGGCGGCGTTGTCAGGCTCCATCGCGACGGCGCGCTCAACCATGTCCAGCCCGTCATCGACGCGTCCGGCCACAATCAGCGAATAGCCCACATCATTGAGTATGGAGGGCTGGTCGGGCGCCAGTTCCAGCGCGCGCATCATCAGCGGCTCGGCCTCGCTCCAGCCGGCGCGCGACAGACGGCAGCTGCCGGCCAGATAGAAATGGCGCCAGTCGGGCGCCTCCCCGGCGGCCTCGGCCTCATCGGCGAGCGCAAGATAGAGCGCCTCGGCCGCCTCGCACTCGCGCGAGACCTGCAGGAGATTGGCCAGCAGCTCGCGCGCGCCGGGCGTGCGCGTGCGTCCGGCCATGGCGCGCGCGCGGCGCACCGCGTCCTCACGCGCGCCTGAATCGAAATCCAGCCAGGCCATCGAGGCCGCCGCGCGCTCGGCGAAGGGTCCCTCCCCGACCGAGGCGTAGGCGGCGCGCGCCGCCGGCGCCAGGCCCAGCTGGCGCAGCGCGTCGGCGGCGGCCATCGTATTGCGCTCAAAGCCCGGGTCCAGGCGCTGGACCAGGCGCAGATACAGCACCGGGAACTCCACCGGCTCGCGCGACATCAGCAGCATGGCCGGCGCATGAATGGCGCGCGCAGCGCCTTGCGCGGCGCCGGGAAAACGCGGCGCGCGGCCTCCGGCGCGCACCCGCTCCAGCGCGGCGAAGACTTCGGGGTCTGGGTCGCGCCCCGACCGGGCGATCTGGCGGGCATAGAGCTGCTCGGCGTCCGCGCGCCGGCCGCGCCGCTCCAGGAAGGCGCCCAGCAAGACGGTCGTGAAATCACGCATGGACAGGGACTGGTCGGCGGCCCGGTAGGCGCCCTCGGCCTGGGCGAATTCGCCCGCAGCTTCAAGGATCAGGGCGCGATGGACCAGAAGATAGCCCGCCGCCTCCATGGGCAGATCGTGGCTGGCGGCGGCGGCCGCCGCTGCGCCGGAGCGTCCGCGCGCGGCCATGCGCCAGTCCTCCAGCATGGCCGCGATCAGCTCGCCGAACGGCCCGAAGCTGTCCTGCGGCGCGGGCGTCAGGCGCGCGCCGGTCAGACCGGCCGCCATCAGATAGAGATTGGCCGCCCCGCCCGCAGCGCCCTCGCGCGCGGCCCCGGACGCCAGCCGGTCGGCCCGGGCGAAATCGCCCGCCATCAGCGCGCTGGAAAAGGCCCGGTCGGCGACCAGGGCCTGATCGGGCGCATGGTCCAGCGCGGCGTCGTAATAGGCCGCAGAGGCCGCAATATCGCGCATCTGGGCGGCGTAGCGCGCGGACAGGAAGGCGCCATACGCCGATTGCGGTGTGTCATCGGGCGCCAGAAAGCGCGGCCCGGCCGCGCACGAGGCGGCAGGCAGAGCCATCAGAAGGATCGCGATCAGTGCGCGCATCGCGCCCGCGGAACGCTTGGACGCTCCACGCCTCACATGTTGGGGTAATTGGGTCCGCCCGCGCCTTCGGGCGTGGTCCAGTTGATATTCTGGTTGGGGTCCTTGATGTCGCACGTCTTGCAGTGCACGCAGTTCTGGGCGTTGATCACGAAGCGCTGATCGCCGCTCTTCTCGTCGGGCACCCATTCATACACCGCCGCCGGGCAATAGCGCGCAGACGGCCCGCCAAAGACCTCCAGCTCGCTGGCCTTTTGCAAATCCATGTCCGCGACCTTGAGGTGGATGGGCTGATCCTCCTCGTGATTGGTGTTGGAGATGAACACCGAGGAGAGCCGGTCGAAAGTCAGCACCCCGTCCGGCTTGGGATAATGGATGGGCTTGCACTGATCGGCCGGTTTGGTGGCCGCGTGGTCCGGGCCGCCATGCTTCATCGTGCCGAAGAATGAGAAACCGCCGAACATGTGGGTGGTCCACATCTCCATCCCGCCGAGCGCCACGCCCAGAACCGTGCCGAATTTCGACCAGAGCGGCTTGACGTTGCGCACCTTTTTCAGCTCGGCGCGCACCCAGCTCTTTTCATAGGCCGCTTCATAGGCGTCCAGCGTGTCGTGGGCGCGGCCGTCGGCCAGCGCCGCAGCCACGGCTTCAGCGGCCATCATGCCGGTCTTCATGGCGTTATGGCTGCCCTTGATGCGCGGCACGTTCACAAAGCCCGCCGAGCAGCCGATCAGCGCCCCGCCGGGGAAGGCGAGCTTCGGCGCCGACTGGTAACCGCCCTCGGTGATGGCGCGCGCGCCATAGGACAAACGCTCGGCGCCCTCGAAGACCGGGGCGATGTCGGGATGGGTCTTGAAGCGCTGGAACTCGCCGAACGGGAACAGGTGCGGGTTCTTGTAATTGAGGTGCACCACAAAGCCGACCGCGACCAGATTGTCGCCGAAATGATAGAGGAAGGAGCCGCCGCCGGTCTGGTTGTCGAGCGGCCAGCCCATGGTGTGCTGCACCCGGCCCTTGTGGAAATTCTCCGGCTTCACGCGCCAGAGCTCCTTCATGCCAAGCCCGTATTTCTGCGGCTCGCGGCCCTCGTCCAGGCCGTAATCGCGGATCAGCTGTTTGGACAGATTCCCGCGCGCGCCCTCGCCGATCAGGGTGTATTTGGCGCGCAGCTCCATGCCCGGCTGGTAGGCGTCCTTGGGTTTTCCGTCGCGGCCCACGCCCAGATCACCCGTGACCACGCCCCTGACCACGCCGCCCTCCTCGATGAAGGAGGCGGCCGGGAAGCCGGGATAGACCTCCACGCCCAGCGCCTCGGCCTTCTCGCCCAGCCACCGGCAGACATTGGCCAGCGAGCCGACATAGCAGCCGTGATTGTGCATGAAGGCAGGCATGGCGAAGCTGGGGATCGCCGCCGAACCCGCCTCGCCCAGGAGGATGAACTTGTCCTGCGTCACCTCGGTGTCGAAGGGCTGGGACGGATCATCGCGCCAGTCGGGGAACAGCTCGTCGAGCGCCTTGGGATCCATCACCACGCCGGACAGGATATGAGCGCCGACCTCGGAGCCTTTTTCCAGCACCGCCACCGATACGTCCTGGCCGTTCGCCTCGGCTGTCTGCTTGAGGCGGATCGCGGCGGCCAGGCCCGCCGGGCCGGCGCCGACAATGACGACGTCGTATTCCATGGATTCGCGTTCGATGGTCTGTTCGGCCACTCTCGCCTCCGCTGACTTCATTCTTGCCGCGGTCGCGCAGCCTTGCGTCTGGCGCGCTCCCCGATCCCGTCTTAGCCTAGGGTTTCCCCGTGAGCTAGGGCGAACCCCGCCCGGCGCCCACATCGCATGCAGAGCCCGGCGAGATGTCAGCCCCACTCACCCCTGAAGACATCCGTGTGCTGAAGAGCCTCACCCAGTGGTGGGAACAGGCGGGCGTGGATGCGCCGCCGCCCCTGGCCGAAGCGCGCCGCGCGCCGCGCTCGCCCGAACCCGCCGAACCG
>JAFIEB010000019.1 GCA_020832735.1 Oceanicaulis sp. | reverse complement strand
CTGGCCATCTCGCCCAGCATGAGCGGCGCCAGCGCCGCCTGGGCGGCGAGGGTCAGCGTCCGGGCGTCGGGCGCCGTGCTGGCCGACGCCTCGGCCACGGCCCAGGCGCCGCGCCCATAAGCCGCCTCCGCCGCGTCAGCGGGCGCTGTAAAGGCAATTGAAAGCGTCAACAGGGCCGCAGCGATCATGATGATCACTATAGCGCGCCGGCGCCGTTCGGCGAGCGGCGATTAGCCTCCCGAGGGACAGGGGCCGGGCGGGCCTGAATGAATGTCTTCTGCGGCCAGAATGACCGCCTGGCCAGCCAGCCGGGCGATGCCGCGATAGGCGCGCGCCTGATCGGCGGCGCTGGACGCAGCGCCCAGCCGCCCGGACCACGCGGCGGCGTCCGCGCTCATGCCGCGAAAGATGCAGCCCAGATCGCTGGCGCCGCCGTCGGCGTCAATCGTGCGGGCGTGGCGCGCGGCGGCCAGCGCCAGCGCGTCGAGACCCTCCAGAACGCGGTCACCCGGCTCAGGCGCCTGCGCGCTGGCGGCCGGCGCGGTGGCGAGGCGCTCTGCGCGCGCGCTCGCTTCTGCCTCCAGAGCGGCGGCTGTGCGCTGCAGATCCGGGACATCCGGCGCGTTCAGGAGCGCCAGGGCGGCCAGAAGTGTGGCGATCAGGGACATGGGCGGGTCTCCTTGAGGGCGTTTGCGCGCTGGCGTGCAAGGCGCGGGCCGCTTGATCGCCCGCCTCAAGGGGGCTAAGCCCCGGACCGGTTTCCCGGCGCGTGCACGCGCCCTCACAGCGCAGCGAGTTTGATCATGGCCAAGGCCTTCCGCCCAAAAGCGCGCCGTCCGCGCGGGTTTGAAGATCGCACCGCCAGCGTGATCCGCGCCGAGCGCGCCCTGGTGAGCGCGGCCAGCGCCGTCTATGAGCGCTGGGGCTTTGAGCCGCTGGAGACGCCGGCGTTTGAATACGCCGACGCGCTGGGCAAATTCCTGCCCGACGAGGAGCGGCCCAATGAGGGCGTGTTCGCGCTCCAGGATGATGACGAACAATGGATGGCGCTGCGCTATGATCTGACCGCTCCGCTGGCGCGTTTTGCGGCGGAGAATTTCCAGGATCTGGTCAAGCCCTTCCGCCGCTATCAGTTCGGCGAGGTCTGGCGCAATGAAAAGCCCGGCCCCGGCCGCTTCCGCCAGTTCGTCCAGTGCGACGCTGACAGTGTCGGCGCGGCCGGTCCCGCCGCCGACGCCGAAATGATCGCCATGGCCGCCGAGGTGATGCGCGCGGCGGGGCTGAAGGACGGCGAGTTCGTGATCCGGGTCAATGACCGCCGCCTCCTCGACGGCGTGCTGGAGAGCCTGGGTCAGGCCGATGATGTACGGCGCATGCGCGTCCTGCGCGCCATCGACAAGCTGGATCGCCTCGGCCTTGCCGGTGTGGAGCAATTGCTCGGCGCGGGCCGCAAGGATGACAGCGGCGACTTCACGCAAGGCGCGGGGCTGGATGCGGCCGGCGTGCGCACCGTGCTGGGCTTCCTTGAGGTGGCGCAGGCCAAAGGCTCGCGGGCGGACATCACGCAGCGCCTGTCCTCCATCGCGGCCGGATCGGGCGTGGCGGGGGCCGGGGCGCTGGCCGAGATTGACGCCCTGCTCACCGCGCTGGGCATCAGCGAAAGCGAAGCGGTGTTCGACGCATCGGTCGTGCGCGGCCTTGGCTATTACACCGGCCCGGTGTTCGAAACCGAGCTTCTCGTCACCCCCACCTATCCAGATGGCAGCCCGATGCAGTTCGGCTCGGTGGCCTCTGGCGGGCGTTATGACGATCTGGTGGCGCGCTTCACCGGCCAGGCCGTGCCCGCCACGGGCTTCAGCTTCGGGGTCAGCCGTTTCGCCGCCGCCCTGTCGGCGCTGAGCCGGCTGGACGCGGCGGAAGCAGCGCCGCTGGTTATCGTGATCGCCGCCGACAAGGCGCGCATGGCCGAGTATTTCGCCATGGCCGCCGAGCTGCGCGCGGCGGGCCTGCGCGCCGAAGCCTTTGTCGGATCAGGCAATATGGGCAAGCAGCTCAAATACGCCGACCGGCGCGGCGCAGCCTTCGCCGTGATCGAGGGCGAGGAGGAGCGCGCCCGCGGCGAGGTGCAGATCAAGGACCTCAAACTCGGGGCTGAGCTGGCCGAAAGCATTGAGGACCGCGATGAGTGGAAGGCGCAAAAGCAGCAATTCGCCGCCCCGCGCGCGGGGCTCGTAGCCGCCATCCTGGACCGGCTGACGCCCGGCTGAGCCGCGGCGCGCCGCCGCCCCGCCTGAGATTGGGGGGTTGACGCCTACATGACAGTTGAGTCACGTTTTCGTCAGACAGGGCCTGACCGTCTTGTCTCTAAGCGGTGTCTCTGGGGAGGAGACGTCTCTTAATCGACCAACCAAATTCAACGCCCGGCGCCGCAAGACGCCGGGCTTTTTTTATTCTCCAGGGCCTAGCCGCCGCCGGCCAGAGGCGGCTCGGGGCGCTCACGCAGGACGCGTTGACCTTCTTCGGAGTTGAGCCAGCCGGTCAGCGCATCCCCCTCCAGCTCCTCGCCATCGACCCAGACGCGCAGGCGGCCGTCCCGATCGTCGATCCGCAGGCGGCGCCCGGCGCGTTCGCTGCGCCGGTGATGATCACCCCCGGCGGCGTCGCGGCGCATGACCACAACACGGCGTTCGCCATCGCGGTCACGCTCAACCGCAATCCCTGTTTCGCCGCGCAGGCGCTCCATGCGGTCCGCCATGAATTGACGGGCGGTCTCCATATCGGCCCGCTCGGCTTCGGTCATGGGATGCCACGCGCCATAGCGGTAGACCTCCCCGCGCTGGAGCGCCTCATCAAGCGCGTCCAGCCCGGACTGCATCCCGCGCGCGCTCGCCCGCAGCGCGGCGGTGCGGGTGCGCTCGCCTTCGAGGCGGGTCCTGCGGCCTTCCTCGCGGGCGGCTTCGGCGCCCTCCAGCGCCGCCTCCCGGGCGCGCCGGACCATGACGCGCACGCGCTCGCCACCCGCGTCGCGCGCCGCACCATCCATGCCGCGCATCGCAAAGCGGACCTCGCCCTGCGGGCCGCCCGGCAAGCCGGCGATGACCCTGCGCAGGTTCGCCACCGCCTCGCGCAGTTCGGCGCGCTGGTCCTCGCTCCAGGCGCGGCTTCCGTCAAAATCGAAATCGAAGCTGTTCGCTTGCGCCGTCCCGTCCTGCAAGAGGATGACGCGCATCTGCGCCTCGCGCGGCGCGGAAGAGGCGCCGGGCGCATCAGGGGCGGCGGACGCTGCGATGATCAGAGGGCTGGCGGCAACGGCCAAAAGAAGATGTTTCATATGACGGATCCTCCCTGTCATGCCCTCATCCATGAAGCCTTTCACCTTTCCGCAACATGGCCGCACACTTAAAACGCGACAGTGCCCGCCCCCTGGCCCGCTTCCTGCGAGAGGCGGGGGCATATGGACACGCCCGCGATCCCGGCGTTAGCTGGTGGCAGGGGAAACGAGGGGATACCGACACACATGCTCACGCGACGCCATATCCTGGGCGCGCTGGCCGCCAGCGCTGCTGCGCCGGCGGCTGCGTCCGCCGCCGCCTCTGGCCTGCCCGCCGAGGCCGTGCAACGCCACGTGCTGCGCCCGATGGAGGCGCTGGTGGGGCGCACGCTGATCCTCGGGTTTCTGGGCGCTGCGCCCGATGCGCCGGGCGCAGATGCGATCGAAGCCGATCTGGCCGCCGGACGCATCGGGGGGGTGCTGTTCCTGCGCCATAATGCCCGCACGCGTGCGGGCGTGGAGGGGCTGGCGCGCCGTTTCCGCGACGCCGCCCCTGACGCCTGGCTCGCCATCGATCAGGAAGGCGGGGTGGTGCAGCGCCTGACCGGGGATATGGGCTATACGCGCATTCCGCGCGCGAACGTGCTGGCCGCGGACGGCGTCGAGGCGGCCCGGCCCCTGTTCGCCACCGCGGCGCGTGAGCTGCGCGAGGCGGGCTTCAATCTCAACCTGGCCCCGATCGCCGATCTGCACGATCCCGAGAACGACGCCATCGGCCAGTACGGTCGCGCCTTCAGCGCCGCGCCGGACGAAACGGCGGACTGGTGCGCGGCCTTCATCGACGCCTTCGAGGCGGAAGGCATCGCTTGCGCCATCAAGCATTTCCCCGGCCATGGCCGCTCACGTGGCGATAGTCATGACGGCTATGTCGACATCACCAGCACCTGGACCTTCGAGGAGGCGGCGCCGTTCGGCCGGCTGATGCGCATGGACCGGGCCCATCTGATGATGGGCGCCCATCTGGTCAATCTGCGCCTGGATCCCGACGGCCTGCCGGTCACGCTGTCGCGCCGGGTGCTGCACGGGCTCTTGCGCGAGGTGATGGGGTATGAGGGCGCGGTGATCACCGACGATCTCGATATGGGCGCAATCCGCTATCACTACACGCGCGAACAGGCCCTCACCGGCGCTCTGGCGGCGGGCAATGACCTGATCCTGATATCCAATTCCGCCAACCCTGACCCCGATCTCGCCCGCAAGGCGGTCGACTGGACCGGCGCCGCGCTGGAGCGCGGCGCCCTCGGCGTGGAGCGGTTGGCCGAAGCCAATGCGCGCATCGACATGCTGCGCACCCATCTGGTTCCGGCCTGATCAGCGCGCCTCAAGCAGACGCGGGCGGCCCTGGAAGGACCGCCCGCCTGATCTGCTCGTGATGTTAGGACCGGCTCAGGCTGCAGCGCCGCCCGGAGATTTGGTCTCGGCCGCTTTCAGCGCATCCTCGGCGGCGACATCGGCGCGCGGGCGCCGGGTGCGGGCGCGCTTGGGCGCAGGCTGCTCGCCTGAATCGCCAGCGCTGGCGCCATCCTGCGCCTGGCTGGCGGCTTCAGGATCGACCACCGCCAGCGGATCAGAGGCGCCCGTGTCGGATTCGGAATCAGGCCGGCGCCGGCGCGTGCGCTGACGGCGCGGACGCCCGCCGGCTTCGCCATCTTCATCCCCGGAAGCCTGGCCGGTCTCGCCATCATGACCATTGCCGCGCGCGCGCTGCGCGTCGCCATCGGCGCGCGGCTGATCGGAACGCGACTGGTCAGAGCGTGATTGATCCGGGCGCGACTGGTCCTGGCGATGACCCTGCTGGCCGCCCTGCTGGCGGTCGTTCTGGCGGTCATCATCACCGTCGGTCTCTTCCCGCCGGGGCTGGCTGAGCTGGACGATGCGCAGATAGTGCTCGGCGTGCTGGAAGTAGTTCTCCGCCATCACCCGGTCGCCGGACGACGACGCGTCCCGGGCCAGCTGAAGATATTTCTCGTAGATGTGCTGGGCGTTGCCCCGGATTTTAACGTCCGGGCCGTTGCTTTCGAACGACCGGTTGGAATTGTTCTGATGGCCGGATTTCCGGCCGCGGCCGCGTTGACGCTTCATTGCCAAAACTGATCTCTTTCGGGCGGGTGTGGGTGTCCGGACTGCCGGCGCGCCGTAGCGGCCGCGCTGAGCTCTAGAGGCTTCAACGGCTCAAGCCGTTGCGCCACTTGCATACATGTCTGGGCCTAAACAGTCAGATGCGGGCGATCCGCCTCAAATACCGGAGCAGCCCCTGATCCGGCCCGCACCGCGCTTCTGACATTGCGCACCCTAGCCGCATCCATGAGGCGATTCCAAGGCTTTTTTACAGGGTGCTCAAACAAAGCTGAACACAGCCGCCCGGTCCCGGCCGGCGAGATCCTGTCGCAATCCGGCGCGGCGCGCACCCGCCGCACGCGCCAGCGCGAGCACCGCTTCGCCCTGATCATAGCCGATTTCGAAGACGCCGGTTCCGCCCGGTTTCAGCAGGCGCCGGGCCTCGGCGAACAGATGGGGGTAGGGCGCCAGCCCATCCGGCCCGCCGTCCAGCGCCAGACGCGGTTCATGGTCACGCACTTCGGGCTCCAGCGCGCCGATGACCGCGCTGGCGATGTAGGGCGGATTGGAGACGATGATGTCAAACGGACCGGCGACGCCGTCGGCCCAGTTCGTCTCGATGAAACGGATCCGGTCAGCCAGGCCGTTCGCGGCCGCATTCCCGCGCGCCACGGCGAGGGCCGGGGCGGACAGGTCGGTGGCGGCGGCCCGCGCGTTCGGCAATTCGCTGAGCAGCGCCAGCGCAATCGCGCCCGATCCCGTCGCGATATCGAGAATCTCCAGCGGCGCATCCCGGTCCGGCGCGGCGGCGAGCGCCGCCTCCACCACGGTCTCTGTGTCCGGGCGCGGGGTGAGGACGTCAGGCGTGACGATAAGGTCGAGGGTCCAGAAACCGGCTGACCCGGTGATGTGGGAGAGGGGTTCGCGCGCGGCGCGCCGGGCGATCATCGCCTCGAAACGCGCCGACGAGGCCCCATCCGCCGCCTCGCTCAAGCGCGCCATCAGCGCGCTTGGCGCCAGTCCGCCCGCCGCCTCCAGCAGCCGGCGCGCATCCCCTTGCGCCTCATCGCCCAGACCGGCGGCGCGCAAGCGCGCCGCGCCCGAGCGCAGGACCTCGCGCCAGCTGCGCGCGCTCACGCCTGTTCCAGCGCCGCCAGGCGCATGGCCTGATCTTCGGCCAGCAGGGCGTCGATCACCTCGTCCAGCGCATCGCCGGAGAGGATTTCATCAAGCTTGTAGAGCGTGAGATTGATGCGGTGATCGCTGACCCGCCCTTGCGGGAAATTATAGGTGCGGATGCGTTCGGACCGGTCGCCGGAGCCGACCTGGCCCTTGCGGTCGGCGGCCCGGGCCGCGTCGCGCTCGGCGCGCTCCTTGTCATACAAGCGCGTCTTGAGCACCTGCATGGCGATGGCGCGGTTCTGATGCTGGGACTTTTCCTGGCTGATCACCACGATCCCGGTGGGGATGTGGGTCATGCGCACCGCCGAATCGGTCTTGTTGACGTGTTGGCCGCCCGCGCCCGAGGCGCGCATGGTGTCGATGCGGATATCATCGTCGCGGATCACGATATCGACCTCTTCCGGAGCCGGCAGCACCGCTACAGTCGCCGCAGAGGTGTGGATGCGCCCGCCGCTTTCGGTGACCGGCACGCGCTGGACCCGGTGCACGCCCGACTCGAATTTCATCCGCCCGAACACGCCCGCCCCGGTGACGCTGGCGATGATTTCCTTGTAGCCGCCCACCTCTGATTCGCTGGCGTCGACCACTTCCATGCGCCAGCCGCGATTGGACGCGTAGCGCTGATACATGGAGAACAGGTCGCCGGCGAACAGCGCCGCCTCGTCGCCGCCCGTGCCGGCGCGGATCTCCAGGATGATGGAGGCCTCGTCATCGCGGTCGCGCGGCAAGAGCAGCAGCTGCAGCTCGCGTTCGAGCGCCGGGATCAGCTTTTTCAGGCGCTGGCGCTCCTCTTCGGCCAGCGTGCTCATATCCTTGTCCGAGCCGTCCTCGAGTATGGATTCGGCCTCGGCCATGTCGGCGCGCGCAGCTTTGAGCGCCCGCGCCTTGTCGGCCACGCGCTTGAGTTCGGCGTGCTCCTTGGACAGGCGAACAATCTCGTCAGGATCAGCCGACGACGACAGGCGCGCCTCGACCTGGTCGAACCGGTCGATCACCTGATCCAGCTTGGCGGTCTGAATGCTCATGGCGTCTCAGTTAAGCCAGCGCGCGCTTGCGCGAAAGCCCCGGCATGCGCTGCGCCTACACCTGATGCCGGCTCAGATTCGCGATGACGCCGGGGTATTGGAACGTGGCCAGCCGGTCGAGCAGGGCGTCCGGCTCGGCGTGCTCGATCAGCATCTCGCGGTGGCGCGGCTCGACGAATTGCTCGCCCTGCATATGATCCAGGAAGGCCAAGAGCTGGTCGAAATAGCCTTGCGCGTTGAGCACGCCCACCGGCTTCATATGGCGGCCGAGCTGGGACCAGGTCCACACCTCGAACAATTCCTCCAGCGTGCCCAGCCCGCCCGGCATGGCGATGAAGGCGTCGGCTTCGTCAGCCATGACCTGCTTGCGCTCGTGCATGGAGGTGACCACCCGCATGTCGCTGACGCGGCCGTGGGCGATTTCCTTGTGGAACAGGAAGTCGGGAATCACCCCGGTGACCATGCCCCCGGCGTCCAGGCACGAATCAGCCAGCTGGCCCATCAGCCCGACCTGGCCGCCGCCATAGACCAGGCGCACGCCGCGCCGGGCCAGCGCCGCGCCCATGGCGCGCGCCGCCGCGCTGTAGGCGTCCGACGCGCCGGGGCTGGAGCCGCAATATATGCACACCGAAGAGATCATGACGCGCCTCTTAGCGGTCCGGCGGGGCGCCGCCAAGCACCGGGCGCCTTTCCACAGGAAAGGGCGCCGGGCGCGCAGTCCGCGCTTCCTTAACGAGTCTGCGCGCGGGCGTGGATATGGTAAGATTTTGTTTACCAAAAAGTTCGGGTTCGGACGGTTTGGGGCGTTGACGCCCGGGAGAAGGCTCAGCACTATATGTTGCGGTCTCTCGGGGAGGCCGCACACAATGTATTGGAATTCTCCAGCAGCGCGCGGCCCGTGCGTCCGTCGTGAGGGGCCTCTTGCGCGCTGCAGATAACGGGAGCGTTTGACCATGACGCCGTTCGACCACGCCCACGCCGCAGCCCTGTCCCAGCGCACGCCAAGCCTGAAGGGCAAGCCGAAGGCTGTGAAGCTGCGTCTGGTGGACTCGGTCAAGACGGACCCGTCGCGCGATGCGCTGCTGACCGATTTCGGCAAGAAGACGCTCATCGACCGCTATCTGCTGCCCGGCGAATCCTACCAGGACATGTTCTCCCGCGTGGCGCGCGCCTATGCCGACGACATGGCCCACGCCCAGCGCCTGTACGACTATATGTCGAAGCTCTGGTTCATGCCCGCCACGCCCGTTCTGTCCAATGGCGGCGCCGACCGGGGGCTGCCGATCTCGTGCTTTCTCAATTCGGTGGATGATTCGCTGGGCGACATCGTCAACACCTGGACTGAAAATGTCTGGCTGGCGTCCAATGGCGGCGGCATCGGCACCTATTGGGGCGGCGTGCGCTCAATCGGCGAAAAGGTCGGCCAGAACGGCCAGACCAGCGGCATCATCCCGTTCATCCGGGTAATGGACTCGCTCACGCTCGCCATCAGCCAGGGCTCGCTGCGCCGCGGTTCGGCGGCGGTGTATCTGGACGTGCACCACCCGGAGATCGAGGAATTCCTGGAAATCCGCAAGCCCAGCGGCGACTTCAACCGAAAGAGCCTCAACCTGCATCACGGGCTGAACATCACCGACGCCTTCATGGAGGCGGTGCGCGACGATAGCGAGTTCGAGCTGCGCTCGCCCAAGTCCGGCGAGGTGGTCAAATCGGTCAATGCCCGCAAGCTGTGGCAGAAAATCCTGGAGCTGCGCCTGCAGACCGGCGAGCCCTACATCATCTTCTCCGACACGGTGAACAACAATCTGCCCGTCCACCAGCGCAAGCTGGGGCTGAAGGTGCGCCAGTCCAATCTGTGCTCGGAAATCATGCTGGCTACGGGCCTGGATCATCTGGGCCGCGACCGCACGGCGGTGTGCTGCCTGTCCTCGGTGAACGCCGAGACCTATCTGGAATGGAAGGACGATCCCGACTTCTTCGAGGATGTGTTCCGCTTCCTGGACAATGTGCTGCAGGACTTTATCGACCGGGCGCCGGACGAGATGGAGCGCGCGCGCTATTCAGCCTGGCGCGAACGCTCGGTGGGGCTGGGCCTGATGGGCTTCCACTCCTTCCTGCAAAAGCTCGGCGTGGCGTTTGAATCGTCCACGGCGCGGTCCTGGAACAGGAAGCTGTTCAAGCATATCCGCCAGCAGGCGGACCGCGCTTCGGTGAAGCTCGCCGAAGAGCGCGGCGCCTGCCCGGATGCCGCCGAACAGGGCGTCAAGGCGCGCTTCTCCCACAAGCTGGCGATCGCGCCGACCGCCTCGATCTCGATCATCTGCGGCGGCACCAGCGCGGGCATCGAGCCGATTCCGGCCAATGTCTACACCCACAAGACCCTGTCGGGCTCGTTCACGGTGAAGAACCCGTACCTGGAGAAAGTGCTGGAGGAGAAGGGCGAAAACCGCCCCGCCGTCTGGTCCAGCATTCTTGAACACGAAGGTTCGGTCCAGCATCTCGACTGCCTCGACGAGGAGGAGAAGGCGCTGTTCAAGACCGCATTCGAGATCGACCAGCGCTGGGTGATCGAGCACGCCGCCGACCGCACCCCCTTCATCTGCCAATCCCAGTCGCTGAACATTTTCCTGCCCGGCGACGTCAACAAATGGGATCTGCACATGCTGCACTGGACGGCCTGGGAGAAGGGCGTGAAATCGCTCTACTATTGCCGCTCCAAATCGGTGCAGCGCGCCGGCTACGCCGGCTCGGGCGAGAAGTCGGAGATCGAGCGCAGCATGGAGCAGGCCGCGCCCACCGATTACGAGGAATGCCTCGGCTGCCAGTAGGCGGGCATCGCCTTGACTGCGCCTGCCGCGCCCTGGCCCCGAAAGCCGGGGCGCGCGCCGTTTAAGCGCCGGTTCACAGCTTGTTCATGTCCGAAATTGCAGACTGACATGGAACGTTTTCTGGCGATGAAGGTTTAGGTTTTAGTAACCAAAAGCTTCCCCAGATCAGCTGTATGAGGTGCAGCCGCGTGCTATAATCAGGCGTGATTTGACCGTCAAACCGCAAAGGAGCCGGGTCATCATGACCAGCCTGCGCACCATAACCGTCCGACTGGGCGCTGCAGCACTTGCTGCAGGCCTGTCAGGCGCTGGCGCGCAAGCCGATCCCGGCGCGCAGGATGAACGGTCCGAACTGCGCCTGGCGGTGACCGCCCCCCTGCTGGAGGAATTGCGCGCCGGTGCGCCGCGCCCGCCCGGCGCCCAGCTTGACCTGGACACCTCGGCGCTGCGCTTCGACGCCGAAATTCCTGATTTCTCCGCGCTGGGCGGCGCAGCCCGGCCCGGCGCCTCGCGTTTCGCCAGCGCCCTTCTGAGCGCGCGGGCGCCGCATATCGCCCGCGACATGCTGGCCGGGTTTGAAGCCTCTGAAACCGTACTGGCAGCCACGCCCTCTGGCGGACGGGTGACCCTCAGCCTGCTTGATAGCGAGACGCCCAGCGCCATGGTGCTGGCCTTCGGGTCCGATTTCGCCGAGGCGGCCGGCCGGGCCCTGACCGGGGAGCGCGAACGCCCGCGGCGCATGACGCTGCGTTATGAAGGCGCATTCGACACCGCCGGCTCGGACGGGCTGGATTTCGGCCTGTCGCCGCGCGCAGGCGTGTCGTTCGGCGATTACGGCCCGGCCGCCCAGGCCGGCGCCACGGTGCGCCTGGGCCGGTTCATCGGCGAGGACGCGGGCTGGTCACGGCCGGCCTGGTGGCTGTTCGCCGGCGCTGATCGCCAGGCCCTGCTGTATGATCCGGGTTCCGGCTTCACCCGTCTGGGCGCCTTCACGGTCGCGCCCTACGCCATGGTCGGCGACGCCCAGGCCGGGGTCGCGATGCGGCTGGGCGGAGCGGATCTGTCGCTGGCCTATGTGCGGCGCGAGACCACCTACTCCCTGCCTGCCCACTCCTGGGACACCGAGGAAGGCTTCGCCGCCTTCTCCCTGACCCTGCGCCGCTAGGGCGCTGATTTCATAATTTTCAGAACCTCTTAAGGCTCGCCGGACGGATCGCGCGCGCGCTGCGGCGTGATCGGCGCGCGAAATCCCTGATGGTCGGTGCGATCGGCCGCATCCCGGTCCATCTGGCGCGTCAGGGCGGGCTGGTTGACGACCCTGCGGCGCGCTTCGGCGAGTTCGGCCATGATGCGCCGGATCCGGCCGGCGCCCGCGCCCATCTGGGCCAGTTCAAACTCAAGACGGTCCATGTCCTCAAGAAATCGCGGCGGCACAGCGCCAAAGCCGGTCAGCCCGAAGCGGGCAAGGTCCAGCTCGCCCGCCGGACCGTCTTCGGGACAGTCGCCCGCCTCGCGGTTGGCGTCCGAGGACGACAGGCAGAATGAATCGCGCACTGCCAGGCGCGAGGCGACAGCCCCCTGCACCATGCGGAAATCGTCAGGATCAAGAGCGATGGCCACCTGCGCCATCAGGGCGTCGATATCTAGCGCTTGCGGCGCCGCGCCGCCCGGCTCGGCGCGTTCGGGCTGCAGGGTCGCCACCGGATGGTCCGGATCACGCGGCGGGCTATACGGCCGGGGTTCAGCTTGCGGGACTGGCGCTGCGCTGTCCGCGGGCGCATCCACTGGCGGCGCGTCCTGGAACGGGGCTGCTTCGAGCTCGGAAGGCGCTGTCTGGTGCTCGGACGGGTCGGCCCGGGATGGCGCCTCGGCTTCGTCCGGATCAGGCTCAGGCTCGGCCTCGGGGGCAGGTTCGGCCTCAGGCTCGGTCTCAAGCTCAGGATCCGGCGACGGATCGCCGTCCGCTTCGGCCTCGACGCCAGCGCCGCGCCCCTCCCCCTCGCCGCCGGCGCCAGGACCCTGATCGGCCAGGGGCGGCTCGGACAGCGGAGCATCGCTCTCGGCGCCCTCGGCAAGAAAGACATAGAAGGCCAGCGATGCGCCCGGCGCCCGCTCTGTCTCGGGCGCAGGCGGGGCTGAGGGCAGGAAGGCCAGTCCCGCGAACGCCAGAGCGTGAAGGCTCACGGCCGCGCCCAGCCCCGCCATTCGCGCAGGCGCAAGGCGCCCTGACAGGAGTCCGGTCTCGGCCAGCGCCGGAGCGCGGCGGGGCGTCTCGCCGCCAGGCGGGCCGTCAGGGGGAGGAAGAGCGCTCACCAAGACCAGAGATGGCCGAGGTGCGCGCGCGGTTCAAATAAATTCCCGGTCAGGCCGCAGCCGGACCGCACGCTCAGCGCTGGGCGCTGGCGACCGGCTGACTGGCGCTGACATAGAGCCCGCCCGCCTTGCTGGGGCCTGCGTGGAACACCCAGGCGGCGGCGAAAAGGCACAGGCCGGCCAGCACCAGACTGGTCAGGCCGGTAGAGTTGGCTGTGTGCCGGGTCATGACGCGCCTCCCTGTCAGGCCGCATTCATCGCGATGAACGCTGGCTGAACCCACAATTCACCCGCCACGCGGCGGGGACTGGGCCGGAATGGGGCCGAAGCACGGACAATTTGGGCGATTTGGGGGCGCCAGAGCCGGATGCAGTGGCGTTCAGGCCGATCTAGACTGGCGTTTCGACACCAATGGGGAGCGTCCATGCGCGCGGCATGCCTGGGACCTGAAGGCAGTTTCACCCATCGCGCGGCGCTGGCGCTGGCGGGCGATTGCGAGCTGGCGCTTCTGGACACTGTGGAGGCGGTGCTGGACGCGCTGGAGGGCGGCCGTGTGGACATCGCGGTGGCGGCCATCGACAGCGCCGCGGGGCCGGTGGCGGCGGTTCAGGCGGCGGTGGAGGAGGGGCGGGCCGAAGTCACGGCGCGCCTGGCCCTGGCCGTCACATTCAACCTCTATCGCAGCCCCGGCGATGACGCCCCGCTGACCGGCGTGTACGGCCATGAAAAGGCGCTGGCGCAGATTGCCGATTTCCTGTCACGCAACCATCTGCGCGGCGAGGCCATGGCGTCCAATACCGGCGGCCTGGCTCGTTTGCGCGATGAATCGCGGCCCGGATGGGGCGCGGCGGGTCCGCCGGGCCTTGAAACACTGTACCGGCTTGTCGTAACGCACACTCAGCTTGAAGGCGCGTGCGCCAACGAGACCCATTTCGTCCGCCTGCGCCGCCCCGGCGCCGCCCCATCAAGGACCTGACGCCCATGCCCGACACCAGCGCCGCCGACCTGATGCGCGTCTCTGAAGCCCTGAAGCGGGTCAAGCCCTCGGCCACCCTTGCGGTGAGCCAGAAGGCGCGCGAGCTGAAAGCGCAAGGCGTGGACGTGATCGGTCTGGGCGCCGGCGAGCCCGATTTCGACACGCCCGACCATGTCAAGGAAGCGGCGATCGCGGCCATTGCACGCGGCGAAACCAAATACACCAATGTGGACGGGCTGCCGGAGCTGAAAAGCGCCATCTGCGCCAAGTTCAAGCGCGATAACGGGCTCGATTACACGCCCGCTCAGGTGAATGTGTCGCCGGGCGGCAAGCCGGTGATCTATAACGCGTTTGCCGCCACGCTGAACCCCGGCGACGAGGTGGTGATCCCCACCCCCTACTGGGTCAGTTATCCTGAAATGGCCGCTTTGTGCGGCGCCACGCCGGTGTTCGCCGAGGCCGGAATCGCCGACGGGTTCAAGCTGAAGCCCGAAACGCTGGACCGGGCGATCACGCCGCGCACGCGCTGGGTGCTTTTGAACTCGCCCTCCAACCCCACCGGAGCGGCCTATACGGCGGAGGATCTGAAAGGCCTGGCCGAAGTGCTGCGCGCGCACCCGCATGTGCTCATCCTGACCGACGATATGTATGAGCACATCATCTATGACGTGTTTCAATTCGCCACGATCGCGCAGGTCGCGCCCGATCTTTATGACCGCACGCTGACCATGAATGGCGTGTCGAAAGCCTATGCCATGACCGGCTGGCGCATCGGCTATGCGGCGGGGCCGGAAAAGCTCATCAAGGCCATGGCCAAGGTAATGAGCCAGACCACCTCCAACCCCTGCTCGGTCAGCCAGTGGGCGTCGGTGGCGGCGCTCAACGGCCCCCATGACTTCCTCATCCCGCGCAACGCGGCGTTCAAAAAGCGCCGCGATTCCATGCTCGCCAAGATCAACGCCGCGCCGGGCCTGACCGCGCCCACGCCCGAAGGCGCCTTCTATATCTTCGCCGATTGCGCCGGGCTGATCGGCAAGACCAGCGCGGGCGGCATGGCGCTCAGCGATGATCTCGCCGTGTGCGAGGCGCTGCTGACCGAAGCCCATGTGGCGGTGGTGCCGGGCACGGCGTTCGGGGCGGCGCCGGGCTTCCGCCTGTCCTACGCCACCGATGACGCGGCGCTGGAGGAGGCGGGCCAGCGCATTGCAACTTTCTGCCAGGGCGCGCGTTAGAGCCATAGGCCCCCCCTATGGCCCGTGTCGGTGAAACCAGTTGGACGCCGGGCGGGGCGGCGGGGCATTATAGAGCCATCGAATTTCAGCCACCCGAAGGAGGCACTCACAATGGATATCAATATGGGTCTGTCGAAGGACCAGCGCGAAACCATGGCGAAAGCCGTGCTGGCGCTGCTGGCCGACACCTACGCCCTGTATTTCAAGACCCACGCCTATCACTGGAACGTGACGGGGCCGCGCTTCCACGATCTGCACGCCATGTTCGAGACCCAGTATACCGAGCTGTGGGCGGCCACTGACGACATCGCCGAGCGCATCCGCGCCCTGGGGGTGCTCGCCCCGGTCTCCTATGACGAGATGGCGGCTTCAGCCACCATAAAGCATGACACCAAGACCCCGGACGCCAACACCATGCTGGCCAATCTGGTGGCCGGTCACGAACAGGTGGTGCGCACCGCGCGCGCCGCGCTGAAGCTGGCCGAGGAACATGGCGACGAGGCCACCAGCGATCTGGTCGCCCCGCGCATCACCACCCACGAAAAAACCGCCTGGATGCTGCGCGCCACGCTGGGCTGATCACGCGGCCATTGCGAGACGGATGAGGCCCCTGCAGCGCACGCTGCGGGGGCTTTTTCTTGTGAAGGGCGCCGGAAAAGAAAAGGGCCGGTCCCGCGGATCGCGGTGACCGGCCCAGTTTAGCATATCCGTTCGGGGAGGAGACGGTATGCACAAAGGGAAAGACGGGAAAACCGCCGTTCGGGGATGTATATGCGCGCCGGTCCCGGCGGTTTCAAGACAGGTTGCGGCATAGCGGCCATGCGAAATCGCCGCACTGCAATAATGGCGTCACGCCCGCGCCGCAAAGCGGTCACAAAGGGGGGTGGGTCGCCGCGATACGTCGGAGACTGGCGTCCGCCGCAACCTTCGAGATTGCCAGAAAGCGCTCCAGCCCTCAATCTGATCCGGTCGCAGCACGCGGCGGGTCCGGTTCAGGGAGTGCGTTCCATGGCTTTTGGCGTTCTGACAGCCCTTCTGGGCGCCATCTCCGTGACCGCCTGCGCTGTTGCGGCGCAGGATGGCGAGTCCCCGCCCGCATCGCCCTGGGGTCAGGACGTCCATGTTTTCGGTGGTACGCTGATTGATCTTGAACGCCGGGTCTTCCGCTTCGGCCCCTTCAGACGGCGGCTTCAGGATTGTTCGAACGCCGAGTATCTGTGCCTGACCGGGCTGGACATTGTGCTGCCGCGCACGTGCGGACGCCACGATCCCGGGACTGTGTGGGAGGCGTCAGGCGTGCGCACTGTGGTGCTCGCCGAGCGCCGCCGCCAGGTGCGTATTCACGAGGGACCGCCCGACATGTACCGCTATGTCTACCTGCTCGCCACAGAGGGCCAGCCCTGGCTGGTGTTCGAATACGAGGCGGAAGCCGGAGTCGTCGCTCTGTTTATGGACACCATACAGCCGCACGGCGACACATTGCCGCTCGACATCAGAAACATCGCGCTTCAGGGCGAGATCGAGTCATTGCGCTTTGGACCGTATTTTGATGGGAAGGTGACCGAGCGATCGTTTGGGGCCTGCCCAATTTACCAATAGCCCGCAACGCCGCGGCCCCGCCGCCGCGCCCTAACCGGAGACCCAATGACACCGCACCGCACGCGCCCCTTTGTGTTCTGCGGCAGCGAATCGGCGATGCGCCTGGCCTTCACCGGGGAGCGCATCGCCGTCTGGCTGCACGTGGAGCGGTCATCCGGCTTCGATCTGAAACCCCTGGTGCTGGCGTTAGTCCGCGCCGGGGCGGTCCATTTCGCGGTCAGTGGCGATCAGGCGGCGGCGCGCCACGATCAGATTGATGACTGCCTGCTGGATGCGAATAAGGCTGACATCGCAACCACATGGCATGAAGAGGCGCTTGCAGAGATCGCATGGGATTTCGCCAATGTGGATTTCGCATCCGGCGGCATAACGCTGAGATGGATAATCGTCATTGGCGATTCTCCCGAAAGGGAGCTATCTGTGATAGGCGAGCTGGCCGGGCGCCTGGCCACTGCGCTGGGCCCTGCTTAACCGGTGGAGCGTTGAATGCTGAGTGCCTGGGTTGGCGTTTTCGCCCTGTCGACCGCCGACGGCATCGAGATTCCGGATATCTATAGATACTGCCTGGACAGCCGCGCCGAAACCGGGTGCGGGCGGCAGGTGACGAGCAATGTTCAGGTTGATCGCAGACTACTTGAATTGTTCATTGCACATGCCGAAGCCGATGTCATTGACATGACGACGCGCGACATCAAAGACCGCTTTCAAGAATTTCAGTCTGAACTGTGCGCCAACTCGGAATACCGGATACATCATATCGACTGGCCGCTTCTGGGCAGCTGGGACAACACCACTTTTTACATGAGTTGCGACACATCAGCCTACGATATCACCGGTGAATTCACGGTCAATCTTTCAAGCGGCGAGCTGGTGCAGCTGCATGGCGGCTATCTGCAATCAACAGCGCCCAGGTGATGGGGCGCTATCTGGAATGACGTCCGCAAGGCGTCGCGCAGTGTGATAATTCAAAGCCAAAGGCATGCTTTATGAGTTGGCTTTTTTCATATGCCTATTTTATGTTTCGCCTGCTCACTATGCTGTTCCTGATAATTTCTATTTTGGGCGTCATATCCTATGGATGGGCTTATTATGCCGACCGCTTCGGCGCGTTAGCGTTGTACTATATTGCAATTTATTTGATGCTGTTAATACCTGCGTGCGCACTGAAGGCAATTCAATACTTTCTCGAACGTCCGCCGCGTTGAAGGCCTCTCAATGTTCGAGACGGGCGCCGCGGATGGATAGAGGGCATGAGGGCCATGCTGACATGACAAACTGGCTGCTCATAGCCGTCGCCTCGCCCCCCTCAAGCACACCCCCTGCACCGCGCCGCCGCAGGATCAATCTCCAGACGCCTCTCGCCGATCTCTTCGCCGCATTCCACGCACCAGCCGTATTCGCCGGCGTCGAGGCGGGCCAACGCAGCCGCGATGCGGCGCAGTTCGCCGGCGCGGCGCGCATCGGCGGCGTGGGCCATGGCCTGGACCTGCAGGCTGTCCTGACGCGACAGGCGGCCCACCGATTGCTGGTCGAGCTCCACGGGCTTGCGGTCGGCCGCCGCGCCCTTTGACAGCGCCTCCAGCTCGGTTTTCAACGCTGTGAGACGCTGACGCGCAGTCGATTCGCTGATCATGATGCGCTATGGCGGTATGATGACGGGGAAACCATACAGGGAAATTGCACGCGTGCTCGACCACTTCAAGCGTTTCGCCGCCTACAATGCCTGGGCCAACGCCCGGCTCTATGACGCCGCCACCGCGCTCAAGGACTTTGAGCGCAAGCGGGACGTGAAGGCGTATTTCCGCAGCCTGCACGGCACGTTGAGCCATCAACTGGTCGCCGACCGCATCTGGCTGCACCGGCTGACCGGCGAGGGCGCGGCGCCCGCGCGCCTGGATGAAGAGCCCTACGCCCTGTTTGAAGAGCTGCGCGCGGCGCGCGAGGCCGAGGACCAGCGCCTGATCGGGTATATTGCGGGCGTGAACCTTGAGGAGCTGGAGCGGGTGCTGGAATACGCCAATACGCGCGGCGAGGCCAAGGCGCTGCCGGTGAAGATCATCCTCACCCATGTGTTCAATCACCAGACCCATCATCGCGGCCAGGCGACCCATATCTTGCGCCAGCTGGGCGTGGCCGAGCCGCCGGCGCTGGACCTTTTGTATTTCGCCCTGCCCTCAGCCTAATTGAACTTGAATCGCCGCGATCCAGCGCTCCAGACGGCGCTGATTGACCTTGAAGTCATAGCGGCCGACTTGCGCGCGCGAGTAGGCCGCCAGCGCCGCGCCATCGCCTGCCGCCACGGCCTCAACCGTGATGCGATCGGGGAATTTGAACACTTTGGAGCGCTGCACGTATTCGGCCTGACCCTCGCCATCGCGCATGCGCTGGGTGCGCTCTTCAGCCAGCGCCACCGCATCCACCGCCGACAAAAGCGCCTGCGGCGTGCAGGCGAAGACCGGGCTGACGGCGTCAGGCTCGGCGGCGCTCACAAAGCCCGGCGGCAGGATGAGCCATCGGCGCGGGCGCGTATCGGGGATGAGAGCGGCGAAATCCAGCGGGAACGGGGCGGCGGTCATGGGCGTATCCTTGAGGCCTGCTGAGCCAGCTTGGCTTTATGTCACAGACTTAACTGGAAACGATCTGCGCACCACCCTAAACACAGCGCTGCAACAATCCCGACGAGCCTGGGGGATCCTGCCGACATGACCGAGTACGCCCTGGAGGTGGAAGGCCTGACCAAAAGCTTTGGCGGGCGCCCGGCCGTGAGCAATGTCTCGTTCCGCGCCGCGCGCGGAGAGATCACCGGCTTTCTCGGCCCCAATGGCGCGGGCAAGACCACCACGCTGCGCATGGCGCTGGGCGTGATCACGCCCGATTCCGGAACCGCGCGCCTGTTCGGACAGGCGCCGGACGCGGCCGGTATGGACCGGGTCGGGTTTCTGCCTGAAGAGCGCGGCGTCTACCGCAAGATGACGGCTGAAGCCGTGATCGTGTTCTTCGCAAGGCTCAAGGGCGTGCCGGCCGGCGAGGCGCGCAAGCGCGCGCGCACCTATCTGGAGCGTTTCGGCCTGGCCGATGCGGCGCGCAAGAAGATCAAGGAATTGTCCAAGGGCATGGCCCAGAAGGTCCAGATCATCGCCGCCATCGTGCATGAGCCGGACTTCATCATTCTCGACGAGCCGTTTTCCGGCCTCGATCCGGTCAATCAGGCCCTGCTCGAACAGGTGATCCGCGATCAGGCCGCAGCCGGGCGCACCGTCTTGTTCTCCACCCATGTCATGGAGCACGCCGAGCGCCTGTGCGACCGCATCATCCTGATGGCGCGTGGCGAGAAAGTCTTTGACGGCACGGTGGAGGAGGCGCTCTCCCGCGTGCCGCGCCAGATCCTGCTGGGCGCGCCGTCCGGAAGCGATCTCGAGGCCGTGCTGGGCGGGATGGGGGCGCTGGAGCGGCTGGGCGAGGAGGAAGGCTCGGTGCTGTGGCGGCTGTCACTGGCGCCCGGCGCGGACGCCCAGGGCGTGCTGCGCGCGCTGGTGGACGCCGGGGTGCGCCTGACCCGGTTCGAGCCGCGCCGCGCGCACCTGCATGACGCCTTCGTGGCGCTTGTGGGCGAGGACGCCGCCCGCCCCGAACCGGTGGAGGCCTGAGCCATGCGCGCTATCTTGCTGATCGCCCGGCGCGAATATCTGTCCTATGTGGGCACCTGGGGGTTCTGGCTGTCTTTGCTGGCGGTGCCGGTCTTCGCCGCCATCGGCGCGGGCGTGCCCGCCCTGATCGAAGGCTCCCAGCCGGTGCGATATTTCGCCGTCATCGACGAGACCGGGCGCGGGCTGGACGAGATGATCCGCGAGGCCCAGAACGCTGCGCGGCGCGAGGCGGTGCGCGAGCGCCTGGAGATGATGGCGCGCGGCGCCGGCGGCGATGCGGCGGCCGAGGCCGCGCTGGAAGCTTTTGACGCTGACCCCGACGGCCTGTCCGGCTTGCCCGGCGCGGCCGCGGCCGCCGGGCTGGACGGCGCGCAGGACGCGCTGGCGTCAGGCGCACGCAGCCATATGGTCAGTGCGCCGGGCGCGACGCTGGACGATCTGCGCCCGTATCTGACCGGCGAGGCGACGGTGACCACGCCCGAGGGCGAGCGGCCCCTGTTCGCGGTGTTCGTCCTGCGCCCGCACGAGACGCGCACGGTGGGTATCGACTATCTGTCAGCCAATCTGACCAGCACCGGGCTGCGCAGCGAGATCACCGGCTATGTGCGCGACTATCTGCGCCGCGACGCGCTGGCGGCGCGCGGGCTGAGCCCGGACGAGGCCGGCGCGCTGCTGACGCTGAGCCCCGAGGTGACGACGCTGGACGCGCGCCCCGGCGCCGCAGCGGACGCCGAGGTGACGGCGGCCGACCGCGCCCCCTTCGTGATCGCGGTGGTGATGGCCTTCGTCCTGTGGATGGCGGTGTTCTCGGTGGCCAACATGCTGTTGACCAGCCTGATCGAGGAGAAGGGCGGCAAGATCATCGAGGTGCTTTTGTCCACCGCGCGCTTTCAGGACATTTTGATCGGCAAGCTGGCGGGGGTGGCGGCAGTGTCCTTCACCCTGTTCGCAGTCTGGGGACTGGTGGGCGCCGGGATCACCGTGTTCGCCGCCGGGGCGCTGGCCGGGATTGATCCGCGGCTGCTGGACATCCTGGCCGCCATCGCCGATCCGGGACTGCTGCTGGCCGCCCTGGTGTTCTTCATCGCCGGCTATCTGATGTTCGGGGCGATCTTCCTGGCGCTGGGCTCGCTGTGTGACACGCTGCAGGACGCCCAGACACTGATGGGGCCGGTGATCTGGATGCTGATCCTGCCGCTCCTGTTCCTGTTCTTCTCGCTGGAGGCGTCCGATTCCCTGTTCGTGCGCGCCGCCAGCTGGGTGCCGCTGTGGACGCCCTTCCTGATGATGGCGCGCCTGCCTTCCGAACCGCCCCTGTGGGAGCTGCTGGGTTCAGGCGCGCTGATGATCATCACCACCGTGCTGGTGCTGTGGGGCGCGGCGATCGTGTTCCGCCAGGGCGCGCTGCGTCAGGCAGACGCCGACACCTTCAAGCGCTGGTTCCGCTTCGGCCGCAAGGGCTGAGGGTCAGCTGCGCCGGCGCAAGCGGCGCAGGCGGCGCCAGAAGCGTTTGCGCTCGGGCCGGGGCTGGGGCTTGAGATTGCGCACGAATTCTTCCGCGCAATTGCGCCAGGAGAACCCTTCCGCGTATTCGCGGCAGCGCGCCCGATCCATCGTCAGCGCCTCCAGGCAGGCCGTGCGCAGATCGTCATTGACCGCGCCCGCGCCGGAGCCGGGGATGATGTCCCTGGGGCCCGGCGCCACAAAGGCCGCCACCGGCGTGCCGCAGGCCATCGCCTCCAGGATCACCAGCCCGAACGTGTCGGTGAAGCTGGGGAAGACCATCACGTCGGCGTCGGCGAAATGGCGCGCCAGCTCCACGCCGGACTTGCCGCCGGGGAACACCACGTCGGGGTAATTGCGCTTGAGTTCTTCCAGCTGCGGGCCGGGGCCGACCACCACCTTGGCGCCGGGCAGATCGGTTTTCAGAAAGGCTTCGATATTCTTCTCCACCGCCACCCGGCCGATATAGGCGAAGATCGGGCCTTCCAGCCCCTCATACACGCTCTTCCCGCCCATATGGCGCTTGTCGGGGTGGAATTGCTCGGTGTCCACGCCGCGCGTCCAGGCGGTGATATTGTTGAAGCCGCGCTTGGCCAGCTCGTCGCGCATGGTGGGCGTGGCCACCATCATCCGGTTGCCGGCATTGTGGAAGCGCCGCATGAACGCATAGCCAGCCGACAGCGGAATGAACGGGAAGCGCGCGTGCACATATTCAGGAAACTGGGTGTGATAGCTGGTCGAAAACGGCAGCTTCCACGACAGGCAGATGCGCCGGGCGACATGGCCCAGCGTGCCTTCGGTGGCGATATGGATGGCTTCGGGCTCGAACGCCTTGAAACGCGCTTCGAGATCATCGCGCGCGCCCAGCGCCAGCTTGATGTCGGGATAGGTCGGCAGGGGGATGGTGCGAAAACCCAGGCCCGGGTGAATCACCTCCACCTCATGGCCCATGGCCCGGCATTCATCGACCGTGCGCGACAGGGTGCGCACCACGCCATTGACCTGGGGCTCCCAGGCGTCGGTCACGACAAGTATGCGCAGCGGCGAATCGTCCATCAGGCGAGCTCCGGCCCTGTTGAAGCTGACAGGGCGGGTGTCTAGCGCGTTTTGCCTGCAAGGCGAAGCGGTCCCGGCGCCGCCCCTGCCTGTGCAGTGGCTGGCGTGCGCGTGAATCACTTGCACGAGGCAGGCGCGCATGCGCATTGTCCGGCGCAAAAAGCCCCTCGGGAGGTATACGCCATGGCCGCATCCGCCGCTGCTGACCCGCGCCCCGCCGCCATTGACTGGGACGGTCTGGACGCCCTGAAATTTGCTGACGAGCGCGAGGCTGCGCGCGCGCTCGACGCCCTGACAGGGCTGGACGTCCGGGCGCGTGCTGGCATTGGCGAGGCCGCCGTCGCTCTGGTGCAGCGCGCCCGGCGCGCCCGCCACGCGGCCGGGCTGATGGAGAGCTTCCTTCAGGAGTTCGGACTGTCCAACAAGGAGGGCCTGGCCCTCATGTGCCTGGCCGAGGCGCTCCTTCGTGTGCCCGACGCCAAGACCGCCGACGCCCTGATCGCGGAAAAGCTGGGCTCAGGCGCCTGGAGCGAGCATGCCTGGAAATCGGACAGCTGGCTGGTCAACGCCTCCACGCTGGGCCTGATGCTGACCGGCTCCCTGATGGATGTGGATCCGTCAGCCAAGCGCGATCCGGCGGCCTATTTCAAGCGCCTGACCGGCAAGCTGGGCGAACCGGTGATCCGCGGCGCAGTGCGCCAGGCCATGCGTATTCTGGGCGAGCAATTCGTGCTCGGCCGCACCATGGCCGGCGCCCTGAAGCGCGGGCGCGCCTGGAAAAGCCCCAGCGGTATCAAGCCTTTGTTCAGTTTCGACATGCTGGGCGAAGCTGCGCGCACGCATAGCGACGCTGCGCGTTATCACCAGCGCTATCTGGACGCCATTGCAGCGGTGGCCGCCAAACGCCAGGGCGGGCCGGTGGAGCATGTCGACGGCGTCAGCGTGAAGCTCTCCGCCCTGCATCCGCGCTATCAGGCGGTCAAGGAAGCCGAGGTGGTGGAGCAGCTCTATCCGCGCCTCCTGGAACAGGCTCAGGCGGCGCGCGCAGCCGATATCGGCTTCTGCCTCGATGCGGAGGAAGCCGACCGGCTGGTTCTGCAGCTCAAGCTCCTGGAGCGCCTCGCCCACGAGCCTTCGCTGGCGGGCTGGGACGGGCTGGGCCTGGCGGTGCAGGCCTATCAGAAACGCGCCGGCGCCGTGATCGAGCGCCTGATTGATCTGGCCGAAGCAAGCGGGCGCCGGCTGATGGTGCGTCTGGTCAAGGGCGCCTACTGGGACACCGAAATCAAGTACGCCCAGATCGCCGGCCATGCCGACTTCCCGGTCTGGAGCACCAAACCGGCCACCGATCTCAATTATCTTGTCTGCGCGCGCGCCATGCTGAACGCGCCCGGCGCGATCTACGCCCAGTTCGCCACCCACAACGCCCATACGCTGGCCGCCGTGCACGCGCTGGCGGCGCAGGCCGGCGGCCCCGATTACGAGTTCCAGCGCCTGCACGGCATGGGCGAGCCGCTCTATGACGCCGCCGCAGCGGCCCACGGGGACATGACCCGGGTGCGCGTCTACGCCCCGGTGGGCAGTCATGAGGATTTGCTGCCCTATCTGGTGCGCCGGCTGCTGGAGAACGGCGCCAACACCTCCTTCGTGCACAGCTTCCTGGACCCTGACGTCCCCGCCGCCGACGTGGCGCGCGGGCCGTTCGAAGCGGCCGCTAGCCTGGACCGCCACCCCTTCATCCCGGCGCCGCCCGCCCTGTATGGCGAGGCGCGCATCAACGCCGCCGGGACCGATCTGAGCCAGGCCGGCGTGCGCGCCCGGCTGGCCAGCGCCCAGCGTGAGTTTGACGCCGGAGCGCCCTGGCCGTGCGGGCCGGTCATCGCCGGCGAGGCGCTGACCCAGGGCGGCGCCGTGACGCTGTCCAGCCCGGCCGATCTCGCCTTCCCCGCAGCCCTGCTGCGCGAAGCCGATGCAGCCGATATCGGGCGCGCCCTCAAAGCCGCCCGCGCCGCCCAGCCCGGCTGGGACCGGCTGGGCGGACCCGGGCGCGCCGAAACCCTGCGCGCCATGGCCAACAAGCTTGAGGCCGATACCCACCGGCTGATCGCCCTGATGGCGCGCGAGACCGGCAAGACGCTGGCCGACGGCGTCGCCGAGATACGCGAGGCGGTCGATTTCCTGCGCTATTACGCCGCCGAGGCCGAGGTCAAATTCGCCGGTCCCGTGCGCCTGCCCGGGCCAGCGGGCGAGACCAATCATCTCGCACTGGCCGGA
Source organism: Oceanicaulis sp. (assembly GCA_020832735.1). GTDB lineage: Bacteria > Pseudomonadota > Alphaproteobacteria > Caulobacterales > Maricaulaceae > Oceanicaulis. Next base: position 1,183 of record JAFIEB010000019.1, on the reverse strand, counting down.
CGCGGCGTGTTCGTGTGCATCAGCCCGTGGAACTTCCCGCTGGCGATCTTCACCGGCCAGATCGCTGCGGCGCTGGCGGCGGGCAATACGGTGCTGGCCAAGCCCGCAGAGCAGAGCCCGCTGATCGCGTTTGAAGCGGTGAAGCTGTTCCTGAAAGCCGGCCTGCCTGCAGACGCCCTGCACCTTCTGCCTGGCGGCGCGGATGTCGGCGCGGCCCTGACCGGGCTGGAGGAGATTGACGGCGTAGCGTTCACCGGTTCGACCCATGTCGCCCGGCTGATCAACCGGACGCTGGCCGCCAAGGATGGGCCGATCGTGCCGCTGATCGCCGAAACCGGCGGGCTCAACGCCATGTTCGTCGACACCTCGGCCCTGAAAGAGCAAGTGATCGACGACACCATCCACTCCGCCTTCGGTTCGGCCGGTCAGCGCTGCTCGGCCATGCGGCTTCTGTTTGTCCCGAAAGAGACCGCCAACGGGCTGATCGAAGGCATCAAGGGCGCGATGGACGCCCTGACGCTCGGCGATCCGGCCGATCCGGCCACCGATATCGGCCCGGTCATCGATGCGGACGCCAGCGCCATGCTGGAGGAGCATCTTGAAGCGATCACGGGCGCGGGCGCGCGCCTGCTGCACCGGGCGCCGCTGGCGCCGGACATGGCCGCGAAGGGGCGCTATTTCGCGCCGGCGCTGGTGGAGATCGACACGCTTGACCAGGTCAGCGAGGAGAAATTCGGCCCCATCCTGCACGTCATGCGCTACAAGCGCGCGGACCTGCCCAAAATCGCCGCGCAACTCGCCGCCAAGGGCTATGGCCTGACGCTGGGCGTGCATTCGCGCCTGGAGCGGTTCGCCGAGACGGTGCGCGCCGCGGTCCCGGCGGGCAATGTCTATGTCAACCGCTCCATGATCGGCGCTGTGGTGGGCGTGCAGCCCTTCGGCGGCGAGGGGCTGTCAGGCACCGGGCCCAAGGCGGGCGGGCCGCATTATCTGGTCCGCTTCGCCGCCGAGCGCGCCCTGACGGTCAATATCGCCGCCCAGGGCGGGGACCCTGAGCTGCTGAACCTCTAACAGCGCCGGTTTGCACCGGAGCGCCCGTCACGTTAGGTTTTTCATTTTTACTTAGGTAACCAGGCGGCGGCCGCCCTGGCCCGCCCCGTGGCCGGGCACCGGGCGCAAACCC
>JAFIEB010000013.1 GCA_020832735.1 Oceanicaulis sp. | reverse complement strand
CCCCCCCCCCCCGGCGCCCCGCCGCGCGGCGGGCCCCGCCCGGGCCCCGCGCGCCGGCGCGCGCAAGGTGGCGGTGCTGGGCGAGATGCTGGAGCTGGGACCTGAAGGGCCTGCGCTGCACGCTGCGCTCGCCGGCCCGCTGGCCGAGGCGGGCGTGGGCCTGGTGATCGGCGTCGGCGCGGGCATGACCGCCCTTCTGGACGCCCTGCCCGCCGGGATCGAGGCGGCGCACGCACCCGGCTGGGAGGCCGGACTTGAACAGCTCGACGCGCAGGCGCGCGACGGTGATATCGTGCTGATCAAAGGATCGAACGCATCGGGCGTTCACAAAATCGCCGCCGCCCTGAAATCCGCCCGCGCCGCCGCGCCAACCGAGGCCTGATACGCGCCATGCTTTATTTGCTGCTGTCCCCGCTCTCCGATCAGTTTGCAGTGTTCAACCTGCTCAACTATCTCACCTTCCGCACCGGCGCAGCGCTGATGACCGCGTTCGTGATCGCGCTGGTGGTCGGCATGCCCTTCATCGGCTGGCTGAGAAAGCAGGGCTCCCAGCCGATCCGTGATGACGGGCCGGAAAGCCATGTGCTGACCAAGGCCGGCACCCCGACCATGGGCGGCTTCATCATCCTGTCCGGCATTCTGGCCGGGACGCTGATCTGGGGCGATCTGTCCAATCCGTATCTGTGGGTGGTGATGTTCGTGACCGCCGCCTTTGGCGCCATCGGCTTCCTGGACGACTGGCGCAAGGTCACCAAGCGCTCCCATCACGGCCTGTCGGGCAAGGCCAAGCTGGCCCTTCAGGGCGCGGTGGCGCTGGCGGCGGTGATCTGGATGGTCCAGCTGCTCGACGCCGCGCCCAACACGCCGGAGAATTTCTCCACCTCGGTGGCCATTCCCTTCTTCAAGGACGTGCTGATCCCGCTGAGCTACGCCTTCTTCATATTCGGTGTGCTGGTCATCGTGGGCGCCTCCAATGCGGTCAATCTGACCGACGGGCTGGACGGGCTGGCCATCGTGCCGGTGATGATCGCAGCCGGCGCATTCGGCGTGATCGCCTACATGGTCGGGTCGGCGGTGTATTCCAATTATCTGTTCCTCAATTTCACCCCCGGCACCGGCGAGCTCGCCGTGATCTGCGGGGCGATGATCGGCGCGGGGCTGGGATTTCTCTGGTACAACGCGCCGCCGGCCATGGTGTTCATGGGCGATACCGGATCGCTGTCGCTGGGCGGCGCCATCGGCGCCATCGCCGTGGCGGTCAAGCACGAGATCGTGCTGATCATCATTGGCGGGCTGTTCGTGCTCGAAGCGGTCTCGGTGATGGTGCAGGTGGCCAGCTACAAGCTGACCGGCAAGCGGGTGTTCCTGATGGCGCCCATCCACCACCATTTCGAGAAGCTGGGCTGGTCGGAATCCACCATTGTGGTGCGCTTCTGGATCATCGCCTTCGTGCTCGCCCTGATCGGGCTGTCCACCCTGAAGCTGCGCTGATGCGGAGAGCGCCATGATCCCGGTCCGCACCAGCGCTTCGGGACGGGCCTGCGTGATCGGCCTGGGCCGGCGCGGGCGCGTCCTCGCCGGGGCGCTGGCGGCGGGCGGCGCGCCGGTCACGGGCTGGGACGAGGATGAGGCGCGCCGCACCGAAGCGGCGCGCGCCGGGGTGGTCATCGAGCATCCCACGACGCGCGACTGGGGCGATCTGGCGGTGCTGGCCGTGGATGACGCCGGACTCCTTGCTGATACGGACGCGTCCGGCCCGCTGGCGCTGGCGCGCGCGACCGGCGCGCCGGTCTGGACCGAACTGGCGCTGTTCGCCAGTGCGCTGGCCGGCAAGCCCGGCGCGCGCCTGGTGCTGGCGCCGGGCGGGGGCGAAGCTCACGCCGTCAGCACGCTGGCCGCCTGGATCCTGACCCGCAGCGGACTGGATGCGCGCCAGGGCGGCTGGGGCGCGCCCCTGCTGGACGCGCCGCCGCTGCGCGCGGGAAGCCTCACCCTGGTCACGGCCAGCGCGGCTGAACGCGCCAGCGCGCCCGACCTGACGCCCGCCGCCTTGTGGCTGGGGCCCGGCAGCGACGCATCCGCCGATGAAATCGCCGGTCTGGCGGCGCGCTGCGGCGGCCCGGCGCTGATTGATATGGACGCGCCCGGCGCCGGGGCGTGTCTGGCGGCCTTGCGCAAGGGCGGCATGGCGCGCGCGCGCCTGATCGTATGTTCCGGGCGCCAGACGCTGGGCGAGGGCGTGTGCCTGATCGCCGGGCGCCTGCATGACGGCCGCCTCAACGGAACCGGGCGCACCTGGCGCGCCTCGGGGCCGGGGCTGGAGGGGCTGGCCCCCGGACTGATCGCCGGCGCGGCCGGGCTCGCCCTGTCAGTGGGCGCCGACCCCGACGTGATGGAGGAGGCGCTCGCCAGCTTTCCCGGCGCGCCGGGATGGCGCGCGCCGGCCGGGCGCATCGGCCCGGTGCGGATCATTGATTATGCTGCGGCTCAGGATCCGGCCGCCGCGTTCAGCGCCATGCACGGACCTGATCCGGTGTTCTGGATCGCCGGGCCGGGCCTGGACCCGTCCGTTCTGAACGCCCCCCTGCCGGAGGCGCTGGCCGCCCTGATACTGGAAAGCCCCGATCCGCGCCTGGCGCGCCGCGCGGGCCAGCACCTGACCTGCCGCCAAGGCGCGGATGTTGGCGACGCGCTGGCGCGCGCGCTGCATGGCGCCGCGCTCAGCGGCGGGCGGGCGCAGCTTCTATACGCTCCGTCAACTAGGTGCGGTCCAGAGCTGGTCCATGAGCGCAGCGCCGCCTTGCGCGCCGCGCTCGGCCGGCTGGCCGGCCGGCTCAGACAGGGAGATGCGGCATGAGCACCGCCCGGCGCTATTCGCGGGTCCTGCGCGAGCTGGACAAACCGCTTCTGGGCATGATCATCTTCCTGCTCGGCATGGGCCTGGTGCTGGCCTTCGCCGCCAGCACCGCCGTGTCCAGCGCCGCCGATCCGTTCTTCTACGTGCGCCGCCAGGCGATGTTCATGGCTGCCGGACTGGTCATTTTGATGATCAGCGCAGCCCTGTCCCTGACCGGCGTGCGGCGCATGTCCGGGCTGATGCTGGCCGGCTCGATGGTCCTGATGGTGGTGGTGCTGGCGGTGGGCGCCAACATCAACGGATCGACGCGCTGGCTGCATCTGGCGGGCTTTTCGCTGCAGCCGAGCGAGTTCTTCAAACCCGCCTTCATCATCATCACCGCCTGGCTGTTCACCGAGGAGGACCGCGGCGCGCCGGCGCCCGGGCGCCTGATGGCGCTGGTCATTTACGCCCTGGCTGTCGTGCTGCTGACCCGCCAGCCAGATCTGGGCCAGACCGCGCTCATCACCCTGATCTTCGCCGCCATGCTGTGGGTCAGCGGACTGTCCTGGCGCTGGACCGCCGGGCTTGGCGCGGCGATCCTGGCGGGCGGGGCGGCGGCGATGAGCCTGGTGCCCTACATCCAGCGCCGGGTGACCGAGTTTCTGTCAGGCGGCGCGGGCGCGCGCAGCCAGACCGATATCGCGCTGGAGGCCATCGGCCATGGCGGGCTGTGGGGCTCCGGACCGGGGGAGGGGCGCATCAAGCACATCCTGCCAGAAGCCCATAACGACTACATTTTCGCCGTCGCGGGCGAGGAGTTCGGCGCGCTCGCCATGCTGATGATCATTGCGCTCTACGCGCTCCTGTTTGCGCGCGCCTGGATGCTGGCCATGCGGCTGAACGATCCGTTCGCGCGCCTCGCCACGGCGGGCCTCGCCCTGCTGTTCGCCCTGCAGGCCCTGGTCAATATCGCGGTCAATCTCGATCTCGCCCCGTCCACCGGCATGACCCTGCCTTTCCTGTCCTATGGCGGCTCGTCCATGCTGGCGCTGGCGTTTTCGGCCGGTCTCCTGCTGGCGCTGACCCGTCACCGGCCCGGCGCCTATCAGCCGCGGCGCATGCGCGCGGCGGGGGCCGGGGCATGACCGGCAAGCGCCTCATCATGGCCGCCGGCGGCACGGGCGGGCACATCTTCCCGGCGCGCGCAGCGGCCGAGACCCTGATCGCGCGCGGCTGGCGGGTGCGTCTGATCACCGACGCGCGCGGCGCGCGCCATACAGATGATTTCCCCGGCTACGGGGTCAGCGTCATCCGCGCCGCCAGCCCGTTCCAGACCAATCCGCGCCGCCTGCCCGGCGCGCTGGCCGACCTTGCCGCTGGCCTGCGGGCTGCGCGCGCGATCGTCAAAGAGTATCAGCCTGATGTAGCCGCCGGATTTGGCGGCTATCCTGCCTTTGCGCTGCTGGCGGCGGTGCGCATTGCCGGCCTGCCCTATGTGATCCATGAGCAGAACGCGGTGCTGGGGCGGGTGAACCGGCTGTTCGCGCGCTCGGCCCACACCGTCGCGTCGGGCTTTGAGCGCCTTGACCGCCTGCCGCGCCGGGCGCGCCACGCCGTCACCGGCAATCCGATGCGCGCGGCGGTGCTGATCGCGCGTGACACGCCCTATGCGCCGCCCGCCAGCGATGGCGAGATACGGCTTCTGGTGCTCGGCGGCAGCCTGGGCGCGCGCATCCTTTCGGAGACTGTCCCCGCCGCGATCGCACGCTTGCCCGCCGCCCTGCGGGCGCGGTTGAGCGTGGTGCAGCAGACCCGTGATGAAAGCCTGGAGGCGGCGCGCGCCGCCTATGACACAGCGGGCGTGCGCGCCGAGCTGTCGCCCTTCTTCACCGATATGGGCGCGCGCTATGCAACAGCCCATCTGGTGATTTCGCGCGCCGGGGCGTCCTCCGTGTCCGAGCTCGCCGCCATCGGTCGGCCCTCCATTCTGGTGCCGCTGGCCATCGCCATGGACGATCACCAGAGCGCCAATGCCCAAGGCCTGGTGCAGGCGGGCGCCGCCGACGCCATGGCCGAAGCGGACTTCACCGCTGAAAGCCTGTCACAGCGCCTTGAAACGCTGCTGGCGGACGGCGAAGCTCTCGCCGCGCGCGCCGCAGCGGCCCGCGCCGCCGGCCGCCCGGATGCGCATGAGCGGCTGGCCGACATCATCGAACGCGCCGCGGAGTGATCTGAGCATGCCCCCCAGAGACCTCGCCGCCGCCGCGTCGCCAGTGCATTTCGTCGGGATTGGCGGGATTGGGATGAGCGGCATCGCAGAGGTGATGCTCACGCTCGGCTACCCGGTCAGCGGATCGGACATCAAGGACAGCGCCAATGTGCAGCGCCTGCGCGCCAAAGGGGCGGTGATCCATATCGGTCACGCGCCGGAGAATATTGACGAGGCGGGCGCGCTGGTGGTCTCAAGCGCCGTGCGCCGCGACAATCCCGAGCTCGTAGAGGCCCGCGCCCGGCGCATTCCGGTGGTGCGCCGCGCGGAAATGCTGGCCGAGCTGATGCGCCTGAAGCAAAGCGTCGCCGTGGCCGGCACCCATGGCAAGACCACCACCACCTCGCTGGTGGCCGCCCTGATGGATGCCGCCGGGTTTGATCCCACCGTGATCAATGGCGGCATTATTTCGGCCTATGGCTCCAACGCCAAGATGGGCGCGGGCGAGTGGATGGTGGTGGAGGCCGACGAGAGCGACGGCTCCTTCCTGAAACTGCGCGGCACGGTGGGGATCATCACCAATATCGATCCCGAACACATGGAGCATTACGGCGATTTCGACGCCCTGTGCGAAGCCTTCCATCAATTCGTGGAGAACCTGCCGTTTTACGGCTTCGCCGTACTGTGCGTGGATCATCCCGAAGTGCAGGCGCTGGCCGCGCGCATCGAGGACCGGCGCGTCATCACCTACGGCTTCTCGCCCCAGGCCGATGTGCGCATCGTCAACCATACGGGCGACACGCGCGGCGCGCGCTTTGATCTGCGCTTCCAGGGCCGCGGCGTTGGGCCGGATACCTGGGCGGACCTGACCCTGCCCATGACAGGCGAGCACAACGTGCTCAACGCCGCCGCCGCGCTGGCGGTGGTGCAGGCGCTGGGCGGGGAGGAGGCCGAGGCGCGCAAGGGGCTGGCCGGCTTCACCGGCGTCAAGCGCCGCTTCACCCTGGTGGGCGAGGCGGGCGGCGTGGCGGTGATTGATGATTACGGCCATCACCCGGTGGAGATCGCCGCGGTCCTGAAAGCCGCGCGCCAGCGCGCCGGGGAGGGCCGGGTGATCGCCGTGGTCCAGCCTCACCGCTACACCCGCCTCAACGATCTGTTCGAGGATTTCTGCACCTGCTTCAATGACGCCGACGCCGTGCTGGTGACGCCGGTCTATGCAGCCGGCGAGACGCCTATCGAAGGCGCCGATCAGGACAGCCTGGTCGCCGGCCTGCAGCGCCACTCCCACCGCGACGCGGCGGCCACGACGCGCGAGACGCTGGCCGCCGATCTCAAATCCCGCATCCAGCCCGGCGATCTGGTGGTGTGCCTGGGCGCAGGCGACATCACCGCCTGGGCGGCCGAATTGCCTGAGCGGCTGGGGCGGGGGTGATGGCGGGGCTGATCACCCGCCTCCCGCCCGTGCGCGGCAAGCTGATCGAAGGCGCGCCGCTGGCCGATATCACCTGGCTGCGCGTGGGCGGACCGGCTGAGGTGCTGTTCCTGCCCGCCGACGAGGCCGATCTTGCGCGTTTCCTCGCCGAGACGCCGCGCGATATTCCCGTTCAGGTGCTGGGCGCAGGCTCCAACACGCTGGTGCGCGATGGCGGACTGCCGGGCGTGACGGTGCGGCTGACCCCGGCTTTCGGACAGATCAAGGCTGACGGCGTGCGCCTGCGCGCCGGGGCGGCGGCGCTGGACAAGGCGGCGGCGAAAGCGGCGGCCAAGGCGGGCATCGCGGGGCTTGAGTTTTTCGTCGGCGTGCCGGGCACGATTGGCGGCGCGCTGCGCATGAATGCGGGCTGCTATGGGCGCGAGACCCGCGATGTGCTGGTGGAGGCCATCGCGCTGGACCGGCGCGGGCGCCGCCTGATCGTTCCGTCAGGAGAGATGGGCTATGCCTACCGGCACAGCGATGCGCCGGGTGAGTGGATTTTCGTGGAAGCCGTGTTTGAAGGCCGCGCCGATGACCCCGCTGCGATCACTCAGCGCATGGACGCCATCACGGCCCGGCGCGAGAGCACCCAGCCGATCCGGGAAAAGACGTCCGGGTCGACTTTCAAGAATCCCGACCCGGCCGCGTCGGGCGGACGCTCGGCCTGGCAGCTCATCGACGCGGCGGGCTGGCGCGGCAAGCCGATAGGCGGCGCGCGCTTTTCCGAGCAGCACTGCAATTTCCTGATCAATGACGGCTCGGCCACGGCGGGCGATCTCGAAACGCTGGGCGAAACCGTGCGCGCCGAGGTGAAAGCGCAATTCGGCGTGGAGCTCGAATGGGAGGTCCGGCGCGTGGGAGAGGCATTATGAGCAAGCGCATCGCCGTCCTCTCCGGCGGGCTGAGCCCGGAGCGCGAGGTGTCGAAAGTGTCCGGCGTGCAGGTGGCCAAAGCGCTGCGCGCGCGCGGCCATGAGGTGATCGAGATCGATCCGGCTGAACCATTCTGGCCCGAAGCGCTGAAAGAGGCTGCGCCCGATCTGGTTTTCAACGCGCTCCATGGCGAGTGGGGCGAGGACGGGCGCATTCAGGGCGTGCTGGAATATATGCGCCTGCCCTACACCCATTCGGGCGTGCTGGCTTCGGCGCTGGCCATGGACAAGCAGCGCGCCAAGGCGGTGCTGCGCGCCGCCGGGCTGCAATGCCCCGACGGCCTGATCGCACACCGCAGCGAGGCTGCGCGCGATCATCTGATGAAACCGCCCTATGTGGCCAAACCCAATGCGCAAGGTTCGTCGGTGGGCGTGGTGATCGTGCCTGAAGGCGCCAACCGCCCCCCCGCCGTGCTGGCGTCGGGGGAATGGCCCTATGGCGACGAGGTGCTGATCGAGCGCTTCATTCCCGGCCGCGAGCTGACCGTGGCGGTCATGGGCGACAGGGCGCTGACGGTGACCGAGATTGTCCCGAAGACTGCGTTTTATGACTACGAAGCCAAATACGCCGATGGCGGATCGGTGCACCAGCTGCCCGCCGATATCCCGCAGGCAGTGGCCGATGAGGCGATGGCGGCGGCGCTGACCGCGCACCGGACCATTGGATGCCGCGGAATGACGCGGTCTGATTTCCGTTATGACCCGGCCGCCGGAGGCTTGTGGTTACTGGAAATTAACACCCAACCGGGCATGACTCCGACATCACTCGCGCCCGAACAGGCGGCGCATTGCGGGATCAGTTTCGAGGATCTCGTGGAGTGGATGGCGGAGGATGCGTCTTGCCCAAGGTAACACGCGCCAAGGCCAGCGGCTCCGCTAAAGGCCGGCGCGCAGGATCCCGGCGCACACCGGCCCGGACGTCGCCGGCCGGGCGCATGAAACTGTCACACTGGCTTTCGGCCCGCCTGCGCGCTGCGCGGCGCCGGGCGAGCTATGCGCTGCGTCTGATGGCGCTGACGGCTGCGTTCATCGCCTGCGGCGCGCTGGCCGTGATGGCCGCCATGGGCCGGCTGGGCGATGTGGGCGCCGGCGCCGAAGCCTGGTTCGAGGCGCGCCTGAGCGCGGCGGGCTATGTGGTGGGCTGGGTGGACGTGACCGGCGCGGCGCGCGTCACACCGGCGCAGATCGCCTCGCTGATCGGGGCGGAGCCGGGAACCGGGATGATCGCGATCAATCCGCATGAGGCGCGCGATGCGCTCGAAGCGCTCAGCTGGGTGGAGCGCGCCCAGGTGCTGCGCCTGTGGCCCGACCGGATCGGCGTGATCGTGACCGAGCGCGAGCCCTTCGCCCTGTGGCAGCACAATCAGCGCCATTATGTCATCGACCGCTCCGGCGTCGTCATCGAAGACGCCGACCCGGCCGAGTTCGCCGATCTGCCGATCGTGATCGGGGAGGGCGCCCCTGACGAGACCGCGACGCTGATGACGCTGCTGGCCCTGCATCCCGAAATCGCCGGGCGCACCACGCACCGGGTGCGGGTGGGGGCGCGGCGCTGGTCGCTGCGCCTGGAGAGCGGCGGCGAGGTGCTGTTGCCCGAAGCCGATCCCGCCGGCGCGCTGGCGCATTTGTCGGCCATGCACGCCGAGCGCGGCGTGCTCGATTACGACGCCCAGATCATTGATCTCAGGGTGGAAGGCGAGATGGTGCTGCGCCCCTGGCCGGAACGCAGCACGGCGCCGGGGCGGGGAGCGTGATGGGCATGTTTGCGATGTTCGGCGGCGCCGGCGCAGACGCGGGAGCCGCGCGCAAGCCTGCGCTTTACGCGGCGCTTGATCTGGGCGCGGCCAAGACCGTGTGTTTCATCGCGCGCACCGAGCCGACCCTGGCCGGCCTGCGCCCCCGGGTGATCGGCGTAGGCCATGTGTCCACGCGCGGCGTGCGCGCGGGCGCGGTGGTGGACATGGAGGCGGCGGCGGGCTCGATCCGCGCCGCGGTCGATAATGCCGAGCGCATGGCCGGCCAGACCGTCAGCGCCCTGCATGTGTCATCGGCCTGCGGCGCGCCGTCCAGCACGCGCATCGCGGCGGACATGGAGCTCGATCAGCGCGAGGTGCGCGACCGCGATCTGCGCCGCATCATCCATGAAGCCGCCAGCGCCTTTGACGAGCCGGGCCGCGCGATCCTGCATGCGCTGGCCCTGTCCTGGCGCGTGGACGGCCATCGCGGGGTGAAGGATCCGCGCGCCATGGTCGGCGAGGTGCTGGGGGTGGACCTGCATCTGGTCACCTGCGCCGCCGATCCGCTGCATAACCTCGCCGCCTGCGTGGAGCGGGCGGGCTATTCGGTGGCCGGCGTGGCGGCGACGCCCTACGCGTCGGGCCTGGCCGCGCTGACCCCGGACGAGCTGGAGCTCGGGGTGATGGTGATCGACATGGGCGCCCAGCTCACCACGCTCTCGATTTTCGCCGAAGGCGTGCTGCAGCATGTGGACGCCTTGCCCGTGGGCGGCGCCCATGTCACCAGCGATATCGCCCGCGGCCTGTCCACGCCGCTCTCGGCTGCAGAGCGCATCAAGGCGCTCAGCGGCAGCGCCCTGGACAGTCCCGAAGACGACCAGGTGATGATCGAGGCGCCGCCGCTGGCGGGCGGGGCGGCTGCGGCCACGACGATGACCCAGCATCCGCGCGCGCTGCTGAACGCCATCATCCGCCCTCGCCTGGAAGAAATTTTCGAGCTCGCCCGCGACCGGGTCAAAGCCGCCGGCGCCGCCGGCGCGGCCGGACGCGGCCTGGTGCTCACTGGCGGCGCGGCGCAGACGCCCGGCCTGGCCCAGCTGGCGGGCCGGGTGATGAGCAAGCAGGTGCGGCTGGGGCGCCCTGAAACCCTCAACGGCCTGGGCGATGCGGTCAGCGGACCGGCGTTCAGCGCCTGCGCCGGGCTGATCCTGCGCGCCGTCAACGGCCCGCCCGAGGCGCTGGCCGGCCTGCCGCGCACTTTGACGCCGGCGCCGCGCGGACGGCGCGCGCACGCCCCGGAAGAACGCGGCCCGGCCGCCGTCTGGCGCTGGTTCGCGGAGAGTTTTTAGGTTGGGGTCAGCCTGGTGGATCATGATTGTTTGATTGTCGCGTTTAAGCTACATTGCCATTGATGTTCGCGCTTCGGCAGACGCCGCAGTTTCAAAAATGGCGTGAAGGCCTGAAGGACAATCGGGCACGGGCGCTGATCGCATCGCGTCTTGACCGGTTGGCTTTTGGTCATGCCGGGGATGCGAGCCCCGTAGGTCATGGGATCAGCGAATTGCGGATCCACTACGGGCCAGGATACCGCGTCTACTTCCAGCGGCGGGGTGACACGATCATCATCCTGCTGTGCGGCGGGGACAAGAGTTCGCAGTCGCGTGACATCGAAACGGCCCGGCGACTGGCCGGGCAATGGAGCGAGTGAGATGGCCGAGACACTGACCCCGTATGATCCGGCGGACGATCTGGCCGACGAGGAGGCTGTTGCGGTCTTTATCGCGGAGGCGTTCGAGACCGGAGACGCGAGCTATATCGCGCACGCGCTGGGCGTGGCGGCGCGTTCCCAGGGCATGACCGGGCTCGCCCAGAAAACGGGTCTGTCGCGCGAGCATCTCTACCGGTCGCTGAGCGAGCGGGGCAATCCGACGCTGAAAACCACGCTGGCTGTCATGCAGGCGCTCGGGCTTGAGCTTGGCGCGCAGCCCAAAGCGGCCAGTTGACCTCGGCGCGAACCCGGCGGAACGGACTTTCCGCCGATAAGGCCGCCTGATCAGAACTCCGCTTCTTCCCAGTCCGGGAAGTCGTCCTCGTCGGCGCCGATATAGCGCAAATACGCCGTCACCAGCGAGGTGTAGGGCGGGATGGGTATCGTGCTGGCGGTGAAACTGCCGTCAGGATCAATGGTGTCGCGGATCTCGAAATGGAGATGGTCGGTGGTCATGGAGCGCCGGCAGGCGCCATTGCTCCAGCCGATGCCGAACCAGTTCGACACCCGGCCGATGGGATCGCCCGCGCGCACATCCTGCCCGGCTTCCACCTCCAGCGCGGAGTTTGTGCAGACGCTGGGCAGGTTGGACGCTGTGCACTGGGCGGGCGTCGAGAGCGCTGCAAGATTGCAGTTCTCCCAGTGTTCCAGATGCATGTACCAGTAGGTGCGTCCGTCATCGCCGCGCAGGCGCACGGTCATGGAGGCGATGGAGGAGATGTAGCCGTCCGTGACGGCCACCGCCATCTGCCGGTCCTCCAGCGGGAAGTTGCGCGTGCAAACCGCCGGGCGGATGTCCAGCCCCACATGGTGGCCGCGCGAATAGTCGGGGCAGAACGCATTGCGGCCCGATGTGCCGCGGAATTCGCAGAAATTGTCTTCCCACGGGTAATCGAAATTGCGCGCATCGCATTCGCCGGCGCCGCCCGCCCCGCCCACGCCAGAATGACTGCCGCCGGGGCGGTAGACCTGGGTGTTGGCGTAGCCCGGCCCGTCCAGGGGCCAGATGAGATCAGGCGCGAACACGTAATCGCGCGGGAATTCGTCCGAGCCGTCCCAGCCGGAGCCGGAGCGTTCGGGCACATCCACATTGTTGCGGTAGTCAAAGGTGGCAAGCTCGCCCGGCGGATTCCAGGTGAACAGCACGCCCTCAGGGTCCAGCGGACCGGGCGAGGGCTCAGGTTCCGGCTCGGGATCAGGATCAGGGTCCGGATCAGGATCGGGATCAGGGTCGGGGTCTGGCCCCGGATCAGGATCGGGCGCAGGCTCTTCCGGCCCCGGCGGGGGCGGGGCCGGGTGGAGCGGGTAATTATAAAGCGCCGCGCCGCCCGCGACGGCCACTACTGTCGCCAGCAGAAAGTCGCGAACGGCGGGCATCGGACTTAGTCCTCGGCGGGCCCGTCGCCGTCATCCCCGTTGGGATCAGGCTCGGGCTCCGGCTCGGGTTCGGGCTCGGGATCAGGTTCCGGCTCGGGTTCAGGATCCGGTTCAGGTTCCGGATCGCCGGGCGGGACCGGATCGTCCTCCTCCATCATGCCCTCAATGGCTGCGCCCATATCGCCGGCGGCTTCACCCGCCGTATCCATGGCGTCTTCGGCCGCCTCTTCGAGCACATCAGGCGAAGGCGGCTCCTGGCCCTCGCCATTGGCCGGCATGAAATACAGGGCGGCCCCACCGGCCGCCGCCACGACTATTGCAAGCATCTGGTCACGCATCGTCTTCACAACCCCCTCAGGTCTGGACCGGAGTCTACTCCTCCGGATTGCCGCCGGCGACAACAAGCCGTCCGACGATTTCGCGAATCGCATCTTCCGACTGGCAGCGCGGATCTCTCGAGGTTCCGCATTCCACCGTCACAGTGTAGGCCGCGCCATAGCGCGAGAAATTGGCGGTCAGACCGCCGCTTTCGTCATGCTCCACCCGCACGCCGTCCGCGCCGCGCCCTTGATCCATATGCTCGCGCATTTGCGGGCTGTTCATGCGGTGGCGGATGATGCGCGTGCCCGATATGGACACGGACATGCCGTCCTGGTCGTAGGACGCGTCATAGAAATTGGGCCGGGTGCGCAGCATCAGGCCGGGCTGGCCGCCCGAGCGGGTCTGGATCAATCCGTTCACCTGCGGCAGCAGGACGGGCATATGCACCGGCTCCAGCCGGTCGATCAGATCGCGCGTGACGAACGGGGTGTAGCTCTCGGTGGTGACAACGCGGGTGGCCGTGGCCTGCGTGCGCTCGCGGAACGCCGCCAGCTGACGCTCGTGATCGGCGCGCGCGGCGTCCCAGTCGATATTGGCGAGACGCGGATCGCTCTCACGCTGCGGCGCAGCCTGTTGTTCTTCGCCGCGGCGGATCACCTCCAGCTGGCGGAAGCGCTCGATATCGAAGCGCTCCTGCAGCTGGCCAAACTGGGGCGAACGGCGCGGCTCTTCCTGCACCTGGGCGTAGACAGACGGGGCGGCGAGCGCGCACGCCAGAGCGCTGACGCCGATTGCGCGGCGAACCTTGCCTATTTGCCTGGCGCAGAGTCGAACCATGCCTCGTCCCCTCGACAATGAACGGAAGATTAACACAATGCGCCCCCTGAAGCCTAGTTCGAACTTGAACGCGGCCAGGGTGGACGGCTGCGGCGCCGTTTTCATGGCGCTGGCGTGGCGCCCATGCGCAAGCGCCCCGGCGCGGGGCGCGCCGGGGCTGCTTTCAGCCAGCATTCAAGGAGCCGTCAGTGCGCGCTGCGCATGCGTTGTCCGGCGATCTCGTCCATTTCGGCCTGTTCGGCCATGCGCACCGCATCCTGCAGGCGCATCAGGCGGCGTTCTTCGAGCAATTCGTACTTCTTGAGATCGCCGAAGGCCTGCTCCAGCCGCGCGCGAATATCGCCGGCCTGGGCGTCCACCTCGTCGAGCGAGGCGCGCAGCTTGTCCTTGCGCTGGATCACCGAGCGGGCATAGCTGCCATAGGCCAGATAGCCCTCGCGGGATTCGGTCGCGACCGATTGCTCTTCGGGCACGCTCTCTTCCAGCCGGGTGATCTGTTCGCGGATCGAGGCGCGGATGCGCTCGATCTCGCCCATCTGTTTTTGCAATTCCTCAACCTTGAACCGCGCGAGCCGGATCAAGGGCGCATGAGATCTCGCCGCCATCGTCTACCCCTCCTGTTCCACCACAATGCCCGCCAGCTGAGCGAAGCTCTCCTCGATTGACGAGGCTTCGTCTTTTGTCTGCGCCAGCAGGGCTTCCAGCGGTTCGTTGACCGCAATCGCCCGGTCCACCTCCGGGTTGGTTCCGCGGGCGTATGCGCCCAGCCGGATCAGTTCCTCCATGTCGGCATAGGCCGCCAGGAGCTTGCGCGCCTCAATCGCCAGGGGCGCCTCATGGGGCGCATAAACCTCCGGCGCAGTGCGCGAGATTGATCTGAGTACGTCGATCGCAGGAAAACGCCCGCGCTCGGCGATGGCGCGGCTCATCACGACATGGCCGTCGAGAATGCCGCGCACGGCGTCGGCGATCGGTTCGTTATGGTCGTCGCCGTCCACCAGCACGGTGAACAGGCCGGTGATCGTGCCCGAGCCTTCAAAGCCGGGCCCGGCCCGCTCCAGCAGGGCGGGCAGTTCGGCGAATACGGACGGGGTGTAGCCGCGCGTGGTCGGCGGCTCGCCCGCCGCCAGGCCGATCTCGCGCTGGGCCAGGGCGAATCGCGTCCCCGCATCCATCAGGCCCAGCACGTTGAGGCCCTGATCGCGGAAATATTCCGCCACAGCCATGGTGACATAGGCCGCGCGCCGGCGCGCCAGGGCGGGGGCGTCAGAGGTTTCGGTGATCACCACAGCGCGCGCGCGCCCGTCCGCGCCCAGCACGTCCTCGACGAACTCGCGCGCCTCGCGGCCGCGTTCGCCGATCAGGCCGATCACGATGACATCGGCGCCCGAACCCCGGGCCAGCATGCTCATCAGCACCGATTTGCCCACGCCCGATCCGGCGAACACGCCCAGGCGCTGGCCCTTGCGCATCGGCGTGAAAATATTCAGCGCGCGCACGCCCAGATCCAGGCGCTCGCCCAGGCGCTGGCGCGCATGGGCGCAGGGCGGGCGGCCTTTGAGCGGATAGTCCGCCGGGCCGGCGGGCAGGGCGCCCATCCCGTCGCGCGGGCGCGCGAAACTGTCGATCACCCGTCCCAGCCAGGCGCGGCTGGGACGAATCGCCACCCCGTCAGGCTCAATGCGCGCGCTCGCGCCCGGCCGCACGCCGGACAGGTCGCCATAGGCCATCATCAGGGCGGTGTCGCCGCGGAAACCGACTACCTCGCACGATGCCGGTTCGCCGCCGGGGGCGGGATCCAGCACGGCGTGAGCGCCCAGACGCAGCGCCTGGGCCGGACCGCACGCCTCGATCAGGAGGCCGTTCACCGCGCTGACGCGGCCTGTGAAGGTGCGGGTTTCAGTGCCCGAGACTCTCTCGATCAGACTGTGCACGAGGGCGGTTCCGCCTTGCTGCCGGCGCGTTTTGCGCCGTTTGAGACATGACACTTAACCTCATTGCGGTTTCAGCCGCGTAAACGTGCGTGCGCTGCAGATTAATTATCAGCAGGCGTCAAAATACCGTCAGCCTGTTCCATTCGCGCCGAAAATCACTATTTTCCAGTCGCGCCGTAGGCTGACGCCCTGACTTCAGGGTGCGCCCGGCCGGCGGGCCCGCACGGGGCCTGCAGCGCCACAGCGGCGCCAGAACCGAGATAACACATCGCTGGCGCTGCCGCCGCCGCCGAGCCATCGACGACGAGGAGGAGCCATGCCGTTTGACGCCAAGCCAGAGCGTATCGCCGGATCGCGGCCGAAGCTGAAAGCGGTCTCGCGCCGCCACAAGGACAATGTCTACGCCCGGATCGATGAGACCCGGTTCAACCGCTATATCGTCCACGATATCGCGCGCTATCGCGACTATGTCGCGCAAGGCGGCGCGGCGGTTTACTCGGAGAGCGAGCTGGATGCGCTGGAAGCGTCAGGGGTGTCGGACCGGCTGCCGCCGCGCGCCACGGGCTATTATCTCGACCTGGCGATCCGCTCGCGCGCGGTGCGCAATCTGATCAAGGCGCGCCCTGAAGAGATGGATGATCTCTCCGGCGAGGCCGATCCCTCCAACCAGCTCAAATACAGCCCCGTGCCGGGCCTTTTGCACAAGTATGAGCTGGTGCTGCTCTATGTGGTGCGCGCCTGTTCCAGCTGGTGCCGCTATTGCTACCGGTCCGATTTCCTGACCGGCAAGACCTCCAAGGACACCGCCTCGATCCACGAGATCCGCGAGTATATCGAGACCCATAACGAGGCCGTCGAGCGCGGCGAGATCACCGGCAAGCCGAAAATCCGCGAGGCGCTTTTGTCGGGCGGCGATCCGATGGTTTTGTCCAACCGCAATCTGTTTGATTACCTCAACGGCCTGGCCGAGGCCGGGCTGGAGGTGATCCGCATCGGGACCAAGGAGATGGCCTTCTTCCCCGAGCGCTTTGACGACAATTTCTTCGAGATGCTGGACCTGTTTAACGAGCTGCACCCCCAGGTGCTGATCGCCTTCATGGTCCATTTCACCCATCCCGACGAGTTTCTGCTGCTGGGCGAGGAGGGCGAGTATGTGCGCGACGAGGCCGGGCGCCTGTTGCGCAATCCGCTGGTCGAGCGCGCCGCGCAGCGCCTGCGCTCGCGCCCCTTCGTGACGCTGGAGAACCAGACCCCGATCATCGACCAGGTCAATGACGACGCCGATGTGCTGCGCCTGCTCCAGAAGGAGCTCAAGCGCATGGGCGTGAACAATCATTATTTCTTCCAGTGCCGCGAGATCGAGGGCCACCGCGCCTTCGCCGTGCCAGTGGAAAAAGCCTGGAAGCTGCATGCTGAAAGCCAGGCCAATCTGTCGGGCATTGAGCGCTCGCGCTTCGCCCTGTCCACAGAGGCGGGCAAGATGGAGATGGTGGCCGTCACCGACGGCGATGAGCGCCTGCGCTCCATCGGCGGCCCGCTGGGCGATGCGCTGGCTGAGGGCGTTGTCGTCTTCCGCCTGCACCGCACGCCTCACAACGACGCCCAGGGCGATCTGGTGATCGCCCGGCGCAACCCGGACGCCCTGTGGATCACCGGCTATGAGGACCGCATCCTCTATGACGGGCGGGTGCGCTCATCTGGGGATAAATGGGGTCCGCTGCTGCGCGCCCTGGCGCCCGCACTGCTGAACGCTGCGGAATAGCGATTGCGTTAACCCTTTGAGACTCCTTGCCCGTCACGAATACGGCCTGCGGCGGACTCGATTCGGCCTAATGAGTCAAACCGGCGTTAACTTCCTTTAAGGACTTCTCGCCTCACAGTGCGAACAAGGTTAACGCTTTGGACGTCAGGCGCGGGGTTGATTCGTGCCAGGTGCCTTGGGAGGGGGAACCGATGCGGGTTCTGCTGATTGAAGACGATCGCGCCACAGCGCAGGGGATCGAGCTGATGCTGAAGTCGGAAGGCTTCAACATCTATGTGACCGATCTTGGCGAAGAGGGCGTCGATCTCGGCAAGCTGTACGATTACGACATCATCCTTCTGGATCTGAACCTGCCGGACATGCCGGGGTTTGACGTGCTCAAGACCCTGCGCGTGGCCAAGGTGGACACGCCCATCCTGATCCTGTCGGGCAACGCCGACATCGATAACAAGGTGCGCGGCCTGGGTTCGGGCGCCGACGACTACATGACCAAGCCCTTCCACAAGGAAGAGCTGATCGCGCGCATCCACGCCGTGGTGCGCCGCTCCAAGGGTCACTCCCAGTCGATCATCCGCACCGGCGAGATCGCGGTGAATCTCGACGCCAAGACGGTGGAGGTCGCCAATCAGCGCGTCCACCTGACCGGCAAGGAATACCAGATGCTCGAGCTGCTCTCCCTGCGCAAGGGCACGACGCTCACCAAGGAGATGTTCCTCAACCATCTCTATGGCGGCATGGACGAGCCGGAGCTGAAAATCATCGACGTGTTCATCTGCAAGCTTCGCAAGAAGCTGTCTGCGGCCACCGGCGGCGACAATCACATCGAGACCGTGTGGGGCCGCGGCTATGTGCTGCGCGACCCGGTCGAGGAAGCCAAATCGGCCTGATCTGCGCGCGCTTGCGGGCATGAAACATGAAAGCCCCGGAGCCCGGCTCCGGGGCTTTTCGCATGGGGCTCGCCGGTGTGCGGGCCGCATGCTATATTGGACGGCATGAAGCACGCCTCATTCGCCCTTGTCCTCATCGCTGCGGCGCTTGCGGCGCCGGACGCCCACGCCCAGATCGTCATGGGCTCCAGCCAGGCCGAAGCCTGCTACCGCGCGGTGGAGGCGGGCGACCGCGGACGCGCCGCCACGCTGCGCCGCTGCGAGGAGGGGCTGGAGGATCTGCGCCTGACCCCGCGCGACCGCGCCGCCACGCACAATAATCTGGGCATTCTGCTGCATCGCGCCGGGCGCTCGCAGGAGGCGCTGGCCCAGTTCGACCGGGCCATGCGCATCGATGCGGCCAAGGCCGCCTTCTGGCACAATCGCGGCGTGGCGTTGATGGGCATGGAGGATTTCGCCGGAGCGGCCGATCATTTCACCCGCGCGCTGGAGCTGGATTTCGACCGTCCCGCCCACGCCTATTTCAACCGCGCCCTGTCGCGCGAGCAGACCGGCGACCTCGCTGGCGCCTATCACGATCTGAATGCAGCGCTC
Organism: Oceanicaulis sp.; assembly: GCA_020832735.1. Classification (GTDB taxonomy): domain Bacteria; phylum Pseudomonadota; class Alphaproteobacteria; order Caulobacterales; family Maricaulaceae; genus Oceanicaulis. Next base: position 2,467 of record JAFIEB010000013.1, on the reverse strand, counting down.
GACGCCAGCCCCGATTTCGCCCTCGCCCGCCAGGAACTGACCCGTTTCGTGGTCGAACCGTCCGGCTAGGGCAGCCTGCTTTGATCTTCGTGAGCTAAACGCTCCCCTCAGACCGCCAGGCGGGCGGCGCTGGCGGCGGCGATGTCGGCGTCGAGGCGGTCGAGGCAGTAATCGAGCTCGGACACCGGCGCGCCCTGGAACTGGGTGAAGACGCGTTCGACCAGGCGCTGGCGGAAGCGGATCAGGTCGCGCGCGCCGTCCGGGCCGACCTCCAGCGAATGCCAGGCTGACAGTGCGGCGCGCACCGCAGGCAGGATGCGTTCAGGCAGGCCGGCCTTGCGGAACACCGCGTCCAGCCCCAGCGGCCCGGCGTCATGGATCAGCACCCAGGCTTTGGCGTGATCAATGCCGGCCAGTTCAGCCATGCAGTGTTCGAAAAACGTGACGTGACCACGCAACAGCGCGCGCAGCATCAGCGAAGGCGTCAGGCGCGCATTGAGCTGCAATTGCTGCACGAAGCGGCGCGGATCGGGGGCCAGGCCCGCCTGATCGACCAGATCCACCGTGGCGCGTTCACGCGCGCCCTCGGCCAGCTCCACCGCCAGCTGGGGCGGCAGGGCGTGGCGCGCCACCAGGCGCTGCAGCGCCTGATCTGAAATGCACGCGACCAGCTTCTCGGTCACCTCCAGCGGCAGGGCGCTGCGCTCGATGAAGCGCTCGAGCACGTGCGGGCTGTGGGAAAAGCGCCTGAACACGCTGGCATAGGCGCCTGAATTGAACGCCGCGCCCGAATTGGCGGCCAGTATGGACACCGCCTCGCTGGCGCCATGCTCGGCGATCTCGGCGGTGACGGATTCAGACACGCTCTCGCGCGCCGCCACCGCCACCTGCCGGCGCGGCGCGCCGTCGCGCACGATGGCGATCAGGTCCTCGTCGGCAAGCACCGGCGAGCCGGCGATGATGGGCAGGGCGATGGAATCGATATCCGCCGCCAGCTGGCGGGCCACGTCCGCAGGCAGGTGGGGCGAGCGCTGCAGGGTGACCGACAGGGCCCGGCGCACCAGCTCGGCGGCGTCCTGGGCCAGCACCCGGACAATCTCTGCGCCCAGCGCGCGTTCGTCCTCGGTGAGCCCGGGACCGGCATAGCGCGCGCAGACCTTCCGGGCGGCGAGCGCGCGGGCTTCCTCGTCACCGGCGTCGGTGAGGCGGGCGATATCCTCGCGGGTCAGGCGGGCGCGCAGTGTATGGACGCTCATGGGTCAGGCCTCCTCAATGCCCTGTCAGCGTGCGCGCCAAATATTAACGCGGCCTTGAAGGACGGGGTGAACGGGCAACTTACCCTTTACGTTTGCGTCCGCGCGGGGCTTCCAGCGAGGCCAGAAGCTCCACCAGGGCCGGGGTCAGAACCCCGCCCGTGCGCCCCATCTCGGCCAGGCCGCCAAATCCGCCGCGCGCGCGCGTCTCGCCCACGCCCAGCGCGGCTGCAGCGCGCGATGCGGCGGTGTCTGATGCGCCGGACGCGGGCCGCGTGGCGCTGGCGGACGCGTTGCGCCAGCTGGCGGGGGCCTCGGCGGAGCGCTCCCCGGTCAGGCGCGCGAGCACCTCGCCGGCGCTGCGCGCGCGGCCATTGTCGAAAAAGATCGGCCGGTTGGCCGCCGCCGCTTCGGGAAAGAGCTGGTCGGCGCGCTGGGCGGGATTGTCGGCGGCCGCCGCGATCAGGCGCGCAGCGCCGCGCGCGCCCAGGAAATGGGCCGCATAAAGCTCGCCGCTGGTGGGTTCGCGCCCGGTGGCCCCGCGCAGGATGGCCGCGTTCTCTGACGCCAGCTCGCCGGCCATCACGCTGGCCGCGCGCGCATCAAAGCGCAGGTTCAAGACCGCTTCGCGCCGGGCCGGATCAGCCACCTGATAGCGCCCGGCGCCGTCGCGCGTGACCGCTTCGGCCAGCTCGCCATAGCCGTGACGCGCGCCATGCCCGGCCATCATGGCCAGCCAGGTCTGCTCGATGAACTGGAACAGGCCTGCGGCGCTGGACGTGCGCGCGCGCGCTTCGGGATCGAAATTGCTCTCGCGCTGGGCGGTGCGCACCAGAAAGTCGAAATCGGCGCCGGTCTCGCGCGCAGCCTCGGCGATCAGGCGCCGGGGCGAGGCGAGCATGTCGCTCAGCGGGTTCAGCGGGTCGGACATGACGGCTCCGGCGGGCGGGGGCGGGAGGCGATTCGCCTGCATTCGCCCCAGCCTGCGCGCACAGGCGATAAGCTTTGGTTAACCCTGCAGCCCGGCCCGGTCCGGCGCGAAGGCGCGCGCCCAGTCGGGAAGGGCCCCGGCGCGCGCCAGCTGCGCCGCCGCCTCGGCCATCGCCGGCGCCAGGAGCACGCCGTTGCGGTAGCCCCCGCCCAGCACGATCAGGCCCGGCGCCGCCTCGCCCATCATAGGCATGCCATCGCGCGCGCGCGGGCGCAGCCCGGCC
>JAFIEB010000009.1 GCA_020832735.1 Oceanicaulis sp. | reverse complement strand
CCCCCCCCGGGCTGCGCGCCCCCCCCCCCCCCCCCCCCACATGGGGGTGTAAAAACGGCCGCCCCGTCTTCCCCCCCCCTTGGGGGGGGGGGTGGGCCGGGGCGCAGCCCCGGGTCGGGTGGGGTGATGGTGGAGCGCTTTGAAAGTTTTAAGCAGCCGCCTGACAGCAGCGCCCCACCCCCACTTCGGGAGAGAGAAAGAAGCAGCGCCTAGTGATACCGGCGGATGAGGCCGATGAGGCGGCCCTGGACCTTGACCTCGCCGGGGCCGAAAATGCGGGTTTCGTAGGCCGGGTTGGCCGCTTCCAGGGCGATCGAGCCGCCCTTCTTGCGCAGCTTCTTCAAGGTGGCTTCCTGATCATGGACCAGCGCCACCACGATATCGCCGGTGTCGGCGGTGTCGGCGCGCCTGATGATCACCAGATCGCCTTCAAGAATGCCCGCGTCGATCATGGAATCGCCGCGCACCTCGAGGGCGAAATGCTCGCCGCCGGACATCATGGCGGCGGGCACGATCAGCCGGTCCACCTCGTGCTGGATCGCCTCGATGGGCACGCCCGCCGCGATGCGGCCGAGCACCGGCACCTCGACGCCGGACCGGTCATCCCGGCTGCGGCTGAAATCGGCCTCGACCACATTGCCCGCAGGCTGGGGCGCGGCGCTGCCGGGCATTTTGAGCACTTCCAGCGCCCGGGCGCGGTGCGCCAGGCGGCGGATGAAGCCGCGCTCCTCCAGCGCGCTGACCAGGCGGTGCACGCCCGACTTGGACGCCAGATTGAGCGCATCCTTCATCTCGTCGAATGACGGCGACACGCCGTCCTCGCTCAGACGCTTGTGGATGAAGAGCAAAAGCTCGTGTTGTTTCTTGGTGAGCATCGCGCCCTCGCAAGGCCAGAACAAAACCGGAAAACCTGATGATGTTCTATGCCTGTTCCAGATTAACGTCAAGTGAAGACGCTCACGCCCCCATCAGGGCGCGGGCAGCGGCGGCGACATCGTTCCGGCGCATCAGGCTTTCGCCTACCAGGAGAGCGCGGGCGCGCGCGTCCTGCATGCGCTGGGCGTCGGCGCGGGTGAATATCCCGCTTTCGGCCACCAGCACTATCTCCGGACCGGCCATGGGGGCGAGGGATTCGAAGGTGTCCAGCGCGGTCTCGAATGTGCGCAGATTGCGGTTATTGACCCCGATCAGGCGCGACGGCAGGGCCAGGGCGCGCGCCATCTCGTCTGCATCATGGACCTCCACCAGCGCGTCCATGCCCAGCGCGAACGCCGCCTCGATCAGCTCGCGGGCGAGCGAATCGTCCACTGCGGCGAGAATCACCAGAACAGCGTCGGCGCCCAGGGCGCGCGATTCGGCGGCCTGCCAGGGATCGTAGAGAAAATCCTTACGCAGGACGGGCAGGTCGACCGCCGCGCGCGCGGCGACGAGATAATCCTCATGGCCCTGAAAGCTCGGCGCGTCGGTGAGCACGGACAGGCACGCCGCGCCGCCCTCCTGATAGGCGCGCGCCAGGGCGGGCGGATCGAAATCGGCGCGGATCAGGCCTTTGGAGGGGCTCGCCTTCTTCACCTCGGCGATCAGCGCCAGACCGTCGCGCGCGCTGACGCTTTCCAGCTGCGCCAGGAATCCGCGCGGGGCTGGCGCAGCGCGCACGCGCGCGTCCAGCTCGGCCGCGGGCAAGGCGGATTTTCGCGCGGCGATCTCCTCGCGCTTGTAGGCCTCGATACGCTTGAGAGCGTCGCTCATGGCTCTCCCCGGCTGATGGCGGCCAGGCGCTCCAGCGCCTTGCGCGCGCGCCCGTCATCAATGGTGGCGGCGGCCAGCGCCACGCCCTCGCGCAGGTCGCCGGCCAGCCCGGCCAGGCGCAGGGCGGCGGCGGCGTTGATCAGCACGATGTCGCGGTATGGCCCCGGCGCGCCGTCCAGCAGAGTGCGGATGGCGGCGGCGTTTTCAGCCGGCTCCCCGCCCTTGAGATCCTCCAGCCGCGCGCGTGGCAGGCCGGCCTCTTCAGGCGTGATGACGTACTCTGAGATCGAGCCGTCAGGATGGAGCTCGGCCACATGGGTTTCGCCCGTGGTGGTGATCTCGTCCAGCCCGTCCGCCCCATGGACCACCAGCGCAGCCTCCGCGCCCAGATCGCGCAGCGCTTCTGCCATGGGCATGAGCCAGGCACGGTCAAACACGCCCAGAAGCTGGCGGCGCGCGCCGGCCGGGTTCGACAACGGCCCCAGCAGGTTGAACACCGTGCGCACGCCCAGAACTTTGCGCGCCGGTCCCACATGACGCACCGCGCCGTGATGGGCGGGCGCAAACAGAAAGCCGACGCCCGCCTGTTCAAGCGCGCGCTCCACCAGGGCCGGGCCGGCGGCCAGGTCCACGCCCAGCGCGGCCAGCACCTCGGCGGAGCCCGATTTGGAGGACGCGGCCTTATTGCCGTGCTTGGCCACGACCGCGCCTGCCCCGGCCGCCACCAGCGCCGCGGCGGTGGAGATATTCCAGGTGCCGCGCGCATCCCCGCCCGTGCCGCAGGTGTCAACGGCGCCGGCCGGCGCGCGCACGCCGGTCATGCGCGCGCGCATGGCTTCAGCCCCGATGCGCAGGGTCTGCGGGCTTTCGCCCACCGCCGCCAGCGCCAGCAGGAAACCGCCGGTCTCCACCGGATCGGCCTGGCCGTCCATCAGGGCGTCGAACGCCGCGCGCATTGCGTCCGCGTCCGGCTCCCGCCCGGCGGCCAGCGCGGCGATGGCGGCGCGCATGCCAGCCATCAGGCCGCCACCGCGCGCAGGCCCGCCAGCGCCAGGAAATTGGCCAGCAAATCATGACCGTGCTGGGAGGCGATGCTTTCAGGGTGGAATTGCACGCCGTGGACGGGGCGCGTCTCATGGGCCAGGCCCATGATCTCGCCATCGGCTGTGCGCGCGGTGATTTTCAAGGGGCTGGTCTCAGGCAGGGCCACCGCCAGCGAGTGATAGCGCGTGGCGGTGAAGGGCGAAGGCAGCCCGGCGAACACGCCTGTGCCGTCATGGCTGATCGCGCTGGTCTTGCCGTGCATGATGGCGCGCGCCTGGACGACCTTGCCGCCAAACACCTGGCCGATGGCCTGATGGCCAAGGCAAACGCCCAGGATCGGCAGATCGGCGGGCGCAGACGCGATAAGTTCGAGACAAATGCCCGCCTTATCTGGATCGCACGGGCCGGGACTCAGCACCACGGCGCGCGGCCCCAGCGCCAGCGCGTCGGCGGCGCTCATCACGTCATTGCGGATGACATGGGTGCGCGCGCCCAGCTCCTCGAAATAGTGCACCAGGTTGAAGGTGAAGCTGTCGTAATTGTCGATGATCAGCAGCATGGCGGCGCAATCCTCTCCCCGGTGCGAGGTGGAACTTAGGCAAGCGCGCGCCGTGCGCCAACCGCGACTCGCTGTAGAGCTCAGTCATGATCCGGTGTTCAGCCTATGCGCCGCATCTGGGCGCCGCGATTGGCGCGGCCCTGATGGCGGCGGCTTTGCTGGCGTTCAGCGCCGGTGAACGCGCTGCGCCTGCACACGAAGCGCCGCCCCCTGCCCCGCCGATCGAGCCCTTGCAGACTGCACAGTCCGCCGCGCCCGCCCATGATGCGCTGAGTGAACCAGCCGAACCGCCGGCCACAACGCTTGCGCCGGCGCGCGCCATGCTGGCGGTGATCATTGATGATGTGGGGATTGACCGCGCGGCGGCGGAGCGGCTCATGGACCGCCCGGTGACGCTGGCCATCCTCCCCTATGCGCTGGGCGCGCCGGAGCTGGCGCGCGCGGCCGGCGAGGCGGGGCGCGAGGTGTTCGTGCACCTGCCCATGGAGCCGGGCGGGCTGGATGATCCCGGACCCTGGGCGCTCAGCCGCAGCCATGACGCGCACGCTGTGGAGGCCCGGGTGCGCTGGGCGTTCGCGCGCGTGCCCGGGGCGGCGGGCTTCAATAATCACATGGGCAGCGGTTTCACCGCCGACCGCGCCGCCATGGACCGGGTGTTCGCCGCCCTGGCCGGCCATCACGACCGGCTGGTGTTTGTGGACTCGCTCACCGGCCCGCGCTCCATCGCCGCCCGCGCCGCCGGTGAAGCGGGCTTCAGCGCGCTGCGCCGGGACGTGTTTCTGGATGTGGTGCGCGATGAAGACGCCATCTCTGAGAAGCTGGAGGAGGCGCTGGCGCTCGCCGCCGCGCGCGGTCACGCCATCGCCATCGGCCATCCCTATCGCGAGACGCTCGCCGTGCTCGAAACGCTGGAGGCGCGCGCTGCGGCCCATGGCGTGGAGCTGGTCAGCGTGAGCGCCCTTGCAGCCCGCCTGGAGGCGGGCGCGCCGTCCTGACACGCCTAACGCATATGCTCGGGCGGGATCACAGGCGCTTCGCGCAGAAGCGTGATCGACAGGCGCCGGTTGCCCGGCAGATAGGGATCGTCGGGATAGAGCGGCTCGGCGCCGGCGCGTCCGCGCACCTCCGCGATGCGGTGATCGGGGATGCCGGTCCCGGCCAGCACGCGCAGCGCGGCGTTGGCCCGGTCAGACGACAGCTTCCAGTTGGTCGGCGCCTCTGGCGGGCTGGGGCTGGCGTCGGTATGGCCCGAAACGGTGATGCGGTTGGGCAGGCGCTGGGCGATCTCGCCCACGGCGGCCAGCAGCACGCGCGCGCGCTCGTTCGGCTCGATGGAGCCCGGATTGAACATCGGGCGCCCTTCCTGGTCGATCAGCTGGATGCGCAGGCCTTCAGGCGTGTCCTCGATCAGCACGTGATTGGACAGCTCGGCCAGTTCGGGCATTTCCTGCAGCGCCTGGCGCAGGGACTGCTCGGCGCTGGCGAATTCCACCGACTCGCGCCGCGCGATGGCGCCGGCCAGCGCGTCCACGGTCACTTCAGGATCATCGCCGCGCGACCCGCTGGAGGAGGTCTCCTGCTCGCGCAGCTGCTCCTCGGCCGGACGCGGCGCCAGACGGTCCACGATCGCCGCCGTGCCCGACGAGCGCGGGCCTTCCTGGCCGAAACTGGTGCCGCCCAGCACCCCGCCGGAGCCCGACATGGACTGGCTGACGCTGGCGGGGGCGAAATAGTCTGCGATGCCCTGGCGCTGTTCAGGTTCGGTGTTATTGATCAGCCAGAGCATCAGGAAGAACGCCATCATCGCGGTCACGAAGTCGGCGTACGCCACTTTCCACGCGCCGCCATGGTGGGCGTGAGCAGCCTTCTTGATCTTCTTTATGATGATCGGTCTGTTAGACGTCATTCCAACCCACCCGGCGCGTCTTATGTTTGAGCCGATAATGACCTGTCAGGGTTAAGGCGGGGTTTCTCCCGGCAAGGAGCCGCATGTGAGCAGTGAACGAGCCTATCGCGACGCGCTTGGCCGCTATCCCACCGGGGTGGCGCTGGTCACCCGCATGGCGGACGGGCGCGCCCGGGCGATGACCATCAATTCCTTCATCAGCGTCTCGCTGGAGCCGCGCCTGGTGTTGTGGTCATTGGCGCGCGACAGCCTGCGTTACGGCCCGTTCCTGGCCGCGCAGCATTATGCGATCAACGTGCTGGGCGCCGATCAGGACGATGTGTCGGCGGCCTGCGCGATTGATGACGATCTTGACGCGGCCGGCGCGCGCTGGACCCCCGGCGCCCATGGCGCGCCGCTGGTGGAGGGCGCCATTGCGCGCTTTGAATGCACGCGCGCCGCGGTGCATCCCGGCGGCGACCACATGCTCATTCTGGGCGAGGTCACGGCTTTTGACGCGCCGCGCGACGCGCCCGCCCTGGTGTTCCACAGATCAGCGTATGCAAAGGCGGGATAGGACGATGGCGCGCACGGCGTTTCTGGGACTGGGCGTGATGGGCTATCCGATGGCGGGCCATCTGGCGCGCGCCGGCCATCAGGTGACGGTGTGGAACCGCACCGCTGCGAAGGCCGCGCGCTGGGCCGGAGACCATGACGGCGCCGCCGCGCCCTCGCCCGAAGAGGCGGTCAGGGACGCCGATATCGTGTTCTTGTGCCTGGGCGATGATCCCGATGTGCGCGCCGTGGCCGGTCAGGTGATCGCTCACCTTAAAGACGGCGCTGCGCTGGTCGATCACACCACCGCCTCGGCGGCGCTGGCGCGCGAGCTGGACGAAGCCTGCTCGAAACACGGCGCTTTGTGGCTGGACGCGCCGGTGTCCGGCGGCCAGGCGGGGGCTGAAAACGGCCAGCTCTCCATCATGTGCGGCGGATCAGACGCAGCCTTCGCCGCCGCCCGTCCGGTGATGGACGCCTACGCCAAGGCCATCACTCATGCCGGGCCGGCCGGGGCGGGCCAGCTGGTCAAGATGGTCAACCAGATCTGCATCGCCGGACTGGTGCAGGGCCTGGCCGAAGGGCTGCACTTCGCCGGAGCCGCCGGTCTGGACGCCGAAACCGTCATCAGCGCGATCTCCAAGGGCGCCGCCCAGAGCTGGCAGATGGACAATCGCTGGAAGACCATGGCCGCGGGCGAGTTCGAGTTCGGTTTCGCCGTGGACTGGATGCGCAAGGATTTGCGCATCGCGCTCGACGAAGCGCGCGCCAATGGCGCCCGCCTGCCCGTCACCGCCCTGGTCGACCAGTTCTATGGCGAGGTTCAGGCCATGGGCGGCGCCCGCTGGGACACCTCCAGCCTGATCGCCCGGCTGAACGCGGCCTCGTCCGGGGACTGAGCCTTTAAGCTTCCGGCGGTTTGTTCCAGCCGGTCTGGCGGCGCACCAGGGCGATGTGCCAGGCGCGCGGCAGGGCGTAGAGAGCCTTGAGGATGAGCGTGAAGCGGCGCGGGAAGGTAATTTCGAAACGGCTTGATGCGAGGCCCGAAGCGATGCGTCTGGCGGCCTCTTCAGCGCTGATCATGAAGGGTTTGGGAAATTCATTGTCGTCCTGAGCGGGGGTTTCGACAAAGCCCGGCGTGATCACCTGGATGTGCACGCCATAGCGGTGCAGCTCGATGGCCAGGCATTCGGCCATGTTGATCAACGCCGCCTTGGAGGCGCCATAGGCCGAGGCGGTGGGCATGCCGCCAAACCCGGTGGCGGACGACACGATGGCGATCTGGCCCTTGCGGCGTTTGGCCATGCGCCCGGTCAGCGCGCTGACGCACGCCGCGGTTCCATTGAGGTTGACCGCAAAGGTTTTCGCATAAGCCTGATAGTCGGGATTCTCGGCGTGCACCGGGATGTAGATGCCGGCATTGAGCACGGCGCAGGCGATGGGGCCGTGTTCAGCCTCGATCCGGTCCACAGTCTGAGCGACGGCGTCTGCATCGCTGATGTCCAGCGGGACCGGGATGATGCGGCCCTCATGCTCGGCGGCGAGCGCCTTGAGCGCGTCTTCGCCGCGCGCCGACACGGCGACGGTCCAGCCTTCCCGCGCCAGGCGGCGGGCCAGCGCCGCGCCAATGCCGGAACTGGCGCCGGTGATCCAGACAAGGCCGTCGGCTTTGGTTGCGGGGCGGGTCATGCGCTTTTCATCAGCCGGTCACGGGATTGGCGCGCCGGACATAGGTGACGCGCTGGCCGCGGGCCTCGAACTCGGTGCGCGCCCAGCGTCCGTTGGCGTCATACCAGAGGTCCAGGGTGAGAGAGCTGGTCAGACGGTAGCGGCGCGCCTCGATACGCCCGCCATCAGCCTCAATCTCTTCCTCGCCGAGGAACTCGACCTCGGCCTCCATCAGCGTGCCGTGCTCGGTGTTGAGGATCGCCTCATCGCCCGCCGGATAGCGATGCCAGTGCGAGGACGGCAGGACGCCAAGGTCCAGCACCGCCTCCACCGCCTGACCGTCGGGATCGCGCCCGGTGACATCCAGACCGCCGCCATTGGCGCGGGCCGTCACCTCGAACGTGCCGCCATCCTTCAGAGTGCGGCCCTCAAACGCGACCAGCCGGCCCTCTTCCCAGCGCTCGGTGGAATCATGCTCGTAGCGGAACACCGTTACTGGCCCGAGCCCGGCGCGCAGGCGCACAGAGACCTCGGCCACCAGCGTGTCCCCGTCTTGGCTGAAGCGCACCTCGTGCACGCCAAAAGACGTGTTTCGGCCCCGGAACACATCGAAAATGATGGTCTCGCCGGGGCGCGCGTCCACATCAACCGAAGCCAGAGCCAGCGGCGCAGGCGCAAAAATCAGGGCGGAGGCAAGGGCGGCGATGCGGATCATGTCAGCGTCCTTGGGCTTGAAACGAAGTTTCACAGAAGCGAAGCATCACAGGCGGCGCGCCAGCCGGTTCAGCCGGTCAATGCCGGCATAGACCGGGTTGGTCAGGCGCACGCCGCCCAGCTCAATGACAAAACACACGCAAGTTCCGGCGCTGTTGACGCGCGGCTGGTGGATGTCGCCCGGCGCGGCGGCGCACACATCCCCGCGCCCGAATTCGGCGCGGCCGTCATGCAGGGACCCGGTCAACACCAGGGTCAGCTCTTCGCCGGCATGGTCATGCTCGGGAGCGCCCTTGCCGGGCGGGATGGAGATCAGACGCGCCTCCACGCCCGGCTCGCACAGCTGTTCTACCACAATCTCGCTATATCCGCCCAGCCGGCGGCGCCAGCGCCGGTCCGGCTGGGTCTCCAGCGCGCGCGCCAGCGGCGCGGGCAACAGGCCCGGCGCGGCGAAGGGCGCGGCCGGCTCACCGCCATCGCTGAGGCGGGCCATCATGTCCGCCAGCGCGTCCGGGTTCAGCGCCGCGCCGTCCTGATCATCCAGCAGCGCGCCGAACGCCGCCTCCACGCCCGCCATGCGGCGCGCGGCTTCCGGCTGCATGGCGCCGTGACAGGCCGCGAGCACGCGCACCGCTTCGGGCGCCGCACCGGACGCGCAATCGAGCATCCAGCCATCATCAAGCATGGGCGTGGGCATCAGCATGGGGTCCGTCTCTATTCTCTTTGCAGACCCTTGTACGCAACCGCGCTTCGCCCGGATCACCAGCGCCGCGGCGGCCAGGGTGAAAACCGTCATAGAACCATGGCACAACAGCCCTGCGTAAAGATTGCAATTGCCCGATCATTCCCCGACGGCGATAGTCGCGGGGCGAATCCACAACGAAAGCTTTTCCCTCATGCTGATCCGCCTTCTGACCGCCTTTGCCGCTGCGATCACCCTGACCGCTGCGGGCAGCGCATCTGAGTCTGTCTCACGCCTGGCCGCCCTGTTCGGACAGGACGCGGACCTGACCTACCCCGCCCTGTCGGCGGACGGCGCGCGCATCGCTTTCATCACCCGCAATGAGGGACGCTCTTTGCTGGTTGTCATGGCGCTGGAGGGCGATCCGGGCACGCGCTCGGTCGACATAACGGGCCACAAGATCCGCGGTCTGTTCTGGCTGGACGACCGGTTTGTCATGACCACGGTCAGCACGTTCTCGGCCAACGTCCAGGTCGGCGGGCCGGGCCGGAACCTGTTCGAGCAATGGCTGTCGGATACCGAATACTTCGCCCTGTTCGCGCTGGACACAGCGACCATGGAAACCGTGCAGATGCTGGGGCGCGAACCGTCGCTTCTGCCGCAAAGCTCGCTGGCGAGTTTTGCGGGCGTGCGCGATGGGCGGGTGCTGATGCCGGCATACCGCCTGGGCGGCGGCGGCGGACGGCCGATGCTGGAATCCACCCTGTTTGGCGTGGACCCGGCCAGCGGCACGGGCCGGGTTCTCGAAACCGCGCGCCTGCGCTCGGCTGAAGTTCCGATCACGCGCTGGTTTGTCGACGCCCAGGGCAATGCGGTCGCGCGGCTGAGGTTTGACAACGCCAATGACCGCTCCACGCTGGAGCTGCGCCGGGGTGGCAACTGGCGCGCGCACCCCCATTGGGACAACATGTCCCCTGCCGGTGGCGTGAGCGGGGTGGATGCTGACGGATCCGGCTTCTACGCCCTTCGCTGGTCGGGGGGCTTTCGCACTGTGGCGCGCTTTCCCGCCGACGGCGGCGAACCCCATGGCGTGCTGAGCGCCCCGCCGGGCCGGGACGTGTCGGGCGTGATCATTGATCCGGTGACGCGCACGCCGGTTGGCGCAACCTATGTCGACGGCGCGCCGCGCCAGGTCTTCCTCGACGCCGATCTGGCCGCCCTTCATGACATGGTGGCGGCGCGCGCGCCGGGCCTGATCGTCAATGTGAGCAGCTGGAACGCGGCGCGCACGCGCGCGCTGGTCCATATCGCGGCGCCCGGCGAAGCCGGGAGTTTCCTGCTTGTGGACCGGCCCAGCGGCGAGATTGCGCCGATCGGCGAGGTGCGCCCCGCGATCACCGATGCGGGCCTGGTCAGCACGCGCCGCCTGATCACCTATTCCACACGCGACGGCGCCACGCTGGAGGCGATCATCACTGATCCGCCCGGCGCCGCGCCCGGCGAGGTGCGTCCGCTGGTGGTCCTTCCCCATGGCGGCCCGGCCAGCCAGGACCATCTGGGCGAAGACTATATCGCGGGCTTCATCGCCGCGCTGGGCTATCGCGTGGCCCAGCCCAATTTCCGCGGCTCCACGGGCTATGGCCGGGCGTTCGAGCGCGCGGGCTGGGGCGAATGGGGCGGAAAGATGCAGGACGACGTCACCGACGTGCTGACCCATCTGATCGCGGAAGGCGCTGCCGACCCGGCGCGCGTGTGCATCGCAGGCGCCAGCTATGGCGGGTATGCGGCGCTGGCCGGCGCGGCGTTTACGCCCGACCTCTACCGCTGCGCGGCGGCCATCGCGCCGGTGACCGATTTGTGGGTGTTCGCCGGTGATATCGGCGCGCGCAGCAGCCGCCGCAGCCGCGAGCGCGATTACTGGCGCCGCTCCATCGGCGATCCCACACGCCAGCGCGCCATGCTGGAAGCCCGCTCGCCGGCGCGCCACGCCGCGCAGGTTCAGGCGCCGGTGCTGCTGATCCATCCGGTGGAGGACACGGTGGTGCCGATCAGCCAGAGCGAGCTGATGCAGCGCGCCCTGACCAATGCCGGGAAGGACGTGCGGCTGGTGCGGCTGGACGGCGAGGATCACTGGCTTAGCCTGCCTGAAACCCGCATCGCCATGCTTGAGGAGCTGGGCATGTTCCTGACGGCGCATCTGGGCGCGCCGTAAGGCGTCAGCCCTGCGCCAGCAGCCCCTCGCTCAGGGTCCAGAGCCGTTCGGATATCTCAGGATCGACGGCGTAGGGGCGCACGCCTGACCAGCCGCGTTCCTGCGCCGGCTCGGCGATATTGCAGTCCTCGCAATAGGCGCCGCCGCGCCCGGTCAGCAGCGGCGAAACCGCGGCCCACACGGTGGTGGCGGCGCCCTGCTCCACGGACTTGAAGCGCGCATTGACCGAACCGTCCGCTTCGATCCAGCCCAGCGCGCGCATTTCCGCCTCGTCCATGTCGCGCTGCAAGGCGGTCATGATGCCGCCGGGGTGGACCGAAAACGCCTCCACCCCCTGCCCCGCGTGGCGGTCGTTGAAGCCCAGCGCGAACAGGGCGTTGGCCGTCTTGGAGCGGCCATAAGCCTGCCATTTGTCGTAAGGGGCGGCGCGAAAGTCCGGGTCATCGAGATCGACCGCCGCCACCATGTGCGCCACCGAGGACAGCATGACGAGGCGCGCGCCGGGGCGCCCCGCCATCAGATCGCTGAGCGCATTGGCCAGCGCAAAATGGCCCAGATGATTGGTGGCGAATTGTAATTCGCGCCCCGAAGGGGTGCGCTGTTCTGGGCAGGCCATGATGCCGGCATTGCAGATCAGAAGGTCCAGCATGGGCGTGCGGTCGCGCACATCCGCCGCACACGCGGCGGCGCTGGCCGGGTCGGCCAGGTCCAAGGCCAGCACTTCCACCTGGCCGAGGCCGTCCAGCGCCGCCTTGGCGCGCGCCGGATCGCGGGCGGGAACCAGCACCTGCGCCCCGGCGCCGGCCAGCACCCGCACCGTCTCCAGCCCGATCCCGGAATAACCGCCCGTGACCAGCGCGGCGCGCCCTGTCAGATCGTGACCATTGATCACCTCAGCAGCGGTGGAGCGGGCGCCGAACGGGCTGTCGACGCGGCGCTGGTTGTCAAGTGACATGGGGTGCTCTCCTTATGATGTGCGCCAAGGGTGGGCCGCCGCGTCGCCTTTGCCAAGGTCCGGCTTGCAAGCCGGATAAAGCCGCGCTATCTGCGCGCCCACCCGCCCTTGAGGAGGACCCTGACAATGACCCTGCAGCGCTAAAGTTCATTGCGCCGCCGCCCGCAGAGGGCGGCCTGTTTGCGTCGGAATCTCCGGCGCTGTCTGCAGGGATTGTCATCATGCCATCATTGAAGAATCGCGCCGCGCTGATCACCGGCGCCGGCCAGGGCATTGGCGCGGCCATCGCCCGCGCTTTCCACCGCGAGGGTGCCCATGTCCTCATCACCGATATCGATCTTGAGAGCGCGCAAACGCTCGCCGCAGAGCTTGGCGAACAGGCCGAGGCTATGCGCCTTGATGTGGGCGAGGAAGAGGACTGGCGTGCGGCTGAAGCCCACATTCTCGACCGCCATGACGGGCTCGACATTCTGGTCAATAATGCCGGCATCACCGGCTTTCTGGAGACCGAAGGCCCGCATGATCCCGAGCACTTCCATCTCGCCAGCTGGCGGGCGGTGCACCGGGTGAATCTGGACGGACTGGCGCTGGGCTGCCGCACCGCCATCGCCCTGATGAGGCGCCGGCCCGCCGGGTCCATCATCAATTTGTCCTCGCGCTCCGGCGTTGTGGGCATCCCGGGCGCCGCGGCCTACGCCTCGTCCAAGGCGGCGGTGCGCAACCATACCCGCACCGTGGCGCTTTACTGCGCGCAGCAAGGCTATCCCATACGCTGCAACGCGCTGCTGCCCGCCGCCATCCTCACCCCCATGTGGGACGCCATGCTGGGCGCCGGCCCGCAGCGCGACGCGGTCCTGAAAGAGATCGCCGCCGGCGTGCCCATGGGCCGGTTCGGAACCCCCGAGGAAGTCGCCGATGCGGCGGTGTTCCTGGCCAGCGACGCCTCCAGCTACATGACCGGAACCGGCCTCGATCTCGACGGCGGAATACTGGCCGGGGCTGAAGCGGCGCCGGGGCGGAGGGAGTAGGCGGCGGGCCTGCCTGCGGCGTTTCGCAATGGCTTTCTCCGCATGAATTGCGGGGAAAGCCATTGCGATGCGGCGATTATCTGCTATATTCTCCGCAAACTTTGCGGGGAATTATGCGCTACATCCATCAGCTGGAGCAATGGCCTGACTTCAAATGGAGCCGGGACGCGCTAGCCGAACCGCTTGCCGCCGTGCGCCACCGGCAAGGACGCCTGCTCGGCCGAATGGACGCACTGGGCTTTGATCTGCGCAGCGAGGCGAGCCTGGCCACGCTCACCGAAGACGTCATCAAATCCAGCGAGATCGAGGGAGAGCATCTCGACCGAGAGCAGGTGCGCTCGTCCATCGCCCGCAGGCTGGGCCTCGATATTGGCGGCCTGAGGCCGGCGGAGCGGCATGTCGAGGGCGTGGTCGACATGATGCTCGACGCCACGCAGAACTGTCTGGCGCCGCTCAGCGAAGACCGTCTGTTCGGCTGGCATGCGGCGTTGTTCCCCACGGGGCGCAGCGGCATCACCAAGATCACGGTCGGCGCCTGGCGCGCCGATGAGACGGGGCCAATGCAGGTGGTGTCCGGCCCGGTGGGCCGCGAAACCGTCCACTATGAAGCGCCGCCCGCCGCGCGTTTGCCGGGGGACATGGCGGCCTTCCTCGACTGGTTCAATGCAGACGCACCCCTCGACCCGGTGATCCGGGCGGCGGTCGCCCATCTCTGGTTCGTCACACTTCACCCGTTTGACGATGGCAACGGACGGATCGCGCGGGCAGTCGCCGATATGGTGCTGGCCCGCTCGGAAGGCAGCCCGCAGCGCTTTTACAGCCTGTCTTCGCAAATCCGGAAGGAGCGCAAGGGCTACTACGCCATATTGGAGCGCACACAGAAGGGCGATCTTGACATCACCGCCTGGCTCATCTGGTTTCTCGGCTGCATGGACCGCGCCTTTGATGATGCTGAAACCATCCTGGCCAGCGTCATGCGCAAGGCCCGGTTCTGGGAAGCGTTCACCGGCCAGCCGCTGAGCGAGCGCCAGCGAAGCGTCATCAACCGCTTGCTCGACGGGGACGAGGGCAAGCTCACCACGTCGAAATGGGCCAGGCTCACCCGGACGTCCCCGGATACGGCCCTGCGTGATATCAACGACCTCATCGCGCGCGGCATGCTCGTAAAGGACGAGGCTGGCGGGCGCAGCACCAGCTATTTGCTGGCGCAACCGGGAGGACAGTCATAATGAGTCTGAAATTAGTTGAAATGCGCCTAGTCGAAGAACTATTTGAATGTAAAAATTCACCTGGATATGTTCTTGATTTTAGCAACAGAACATTTGAATTATTTTTCCAGCAAGAGATTGGTGTTGAAATTTATAGCAACACATATTCAGATTTGGGCAATTCTAAAATGAATCGCCTGAGGTGCTTCCTGCAAAAATCTGAAAGACAACTTGTAGCTCAGGCGCTTCAGGCTCTTTGGGAATACCGAGAGGCTGTACAGTTTGATGCTAAGAATGAAAACCAATCACCCGTCGCCAAATCTCGATTTCAGGCACTCATCGAACGACTACAAGGTCGGAAAAACCTCACTCCTAACGAGCCTTCCTCATCTTCGCTTGATGAGCAAGTTCGGTCCGGTCTGAATCAAGAACTGATAGATTTGACGAAACTGGCGCCACATCCACGCGGCTACGCTTTTGAGAAATTTCTAAAGCGTGCTTTTGATGCGTACGGAATGGAGGCGCGTGATCCATTCAGATTGCGTGGCGAGCAAATCGACGGGAGCTTCCAGTTAGCTGGTGAAACATACCTGTTGGAGGCAAAGTGGCAAAATGCTCCCTGCGGCGTTGCCGATCTGCATGCCTTCAACGGAAAGGTTGAAGGCAAAGCTGCATGGACTCGTGGTTTGTTCATTAGCCAATCCGGATTCACCTCGGAAGGTATTGACGCCTTTGGAAAAGGAAAGCGCCTTATCTGTATGGACGGACTAGATATCTACGACACCATCAACCGCAGCCTTTCGCTCGCCGACGTGGTGGCGCTCAAAGTTCGCCGCGCAGCCGAAACAGGCACACCGTTCTTGCGTGTGCGAGATTTGTATCCTGATTGACCTTTGGCGCACTCCGCAAACCCCACCATCCCCGCACCCCAGCCGCACCCCGCCCCCTGCCTTCATCGCGTCCGCGTGCTAGTTTCGTTCTCCTGTTCGAATCGCCGCTTGCCTCAGGTGCGTCCATGTCCACCCTTCCCCTGTCCCAGCAGGCCGCGGCGCGGCCGCCGCGTGCTGAAGCGGCCTATCTGGACGGGCTGAACGCGGATCAGCGCGCCGCGGTGGAGGCCACGGAAGGCCCGGTTCTGGTGCTGGCGGGCGCGGGCACGGGCAAGACACGGGTGCTGACCACGCGCCTGGCGCACATATTGGCCACCGGCAAGGCCTGGCCCTCCCAGATTCTGGCGGTGACCTTCACCAACAAGGCCGCGCGCGAGATGAAGCACCGCGTCGGCGCGATCATGGGCGAGCATGTGGAGGGCTTGCCGTGGCTGGGCACCTTCCACTCGGTCGCCGCCCAGATATTGCGCCGTCATGCCGAGCTGGCGGGCCTGAAATCCAGTTTCACCATTCTCGACACCGACGACCAGCTGCGCCTGATCAAGCAGATACTTGAAGCCGAGGGCGTCGATATCAAGCGCTGGACGCCGCGCTATTTCGCCAGCCTGGTGGACGGGTGGAAGAACCGCGCCCTCACCCCGGAGCGCATCCCTGAAGAGGACAAGTGGAGCTTCGCCGACGGGCGCGCGGGATCGCTCTACCGGCTGTATCAGGAGCGCCTGTCGGTTCTCAACGCCTGCGATTTCGGCGACTTGCTCCTGCACGTGATCAATATTTTCCAGGCCCACCCGGACGTGCTGGCCGAGTTCCACCGGCGCTTCCGCTATGTGCTGGTGGACGAGTATCAAGACACCAATATCGCCCAGTATCTGTGGCTGCGCCTCCTGGCGCGCGGGTCGGGCAATCTGTGCTGCGTGGGCGATGACGACCAGTCCATCTATGGCTGGCGCGGCGCCGAGGTGGACAACATATTGCGCTTCGAAACCGATTTTCCCGGCGCGAAGGTGATCCGGCTGGAGCGCAATTACCGCTCCACAGGCCATATTCTGGGCGCGGCGGCGGGGCTCATCGCCGCCAACAAGGCGCGCCTGGGCAAGACGCTGTGGACGCAGGATGCGAGCGGCGACAAGGTCCAGGTCAGCGGGCTGTGGGACGGCGAGTCCGAGGCCCGCTTCGTCGCCGACGCGGTGGAAGCCCATGTCCGCGGCGACGGCAAGCACAGCGATATCGCCATCCTGGTGCGCGCCTCCTGGCAGATGCGCGCGTTTGAAGAGCGCTTCATCATGCTGGGCCTGCCCTACAAGGTGGTGGGAGGCCCACGCTTCTTCGAGCGCGCCGAGATCCGCGATGCGCTGGCCTATATGCGCCTGGTGCGCTCCATCGATGACGATCTGGCGTTTGAACGCGTGGTCAACACGCCCAAGCGCGGCATTGGCGATACGACCGTGCAAAAACTCGCCGCCGCCGCCCGCGGCGCGCGCACCTCCATCGCCGAAGCCGCGCGCCTGATGGTCCAGACCGATGAAATCCGCGGCAAGGCGCGCACGGCGCTGCAGGTGTTTTTGCGCGATATCGACCGCTGGGCGGGCCAGGCCGAAGGCATGCGCCATGACGAGCTGGCCGAGATCGTGCTCGATGAAAGCGGCTATACGTCCATGTGGCGTGAGGACAAGAGCCCGCAGGCGGCCGGCCGGCTCGATAACCTCAAGGAGCTGGTGCGCTCCATGGGCGAGTTCGACAGCCTCGACGCCTTCCTGGAGCATATCGCCCTGGTCTCCGATGTGGACCGCGCCGGGGATGGCGACGAGGTCTCGCTGATGACGCTGCACGCGGCCAAGGGGCTGGAGTTTCCCCTCGTTTTCCTGCCGGGCTGGGAGGAGACCGTGTTCCCCTCCCAGCGCTCGCTGGACGAAGGCGGGACGGCGGCGCTGGAGGAGGAGCGGCGCCTGGCCTATGTGGGCCTGACCCGGGCGCGCGAGCGCGCGGTGATCAGCTTCACCGCCAACCGGATGATTTTCGGGCGCTGGCAATCGGTCCTGCCCTCGCGCTTCATCGACGAATTGCCGCCCGAGCATTGCGAGGCCAAATCGGAAACCGGCTATTACGACGCCGGGCCGGGCTTTGAGGACAGCGCCGGATCTACGGACGCCTTCCGCTCCTCCTATGAAAGCCCCGGTTGGCGGCGCTATCAGGAAAACCAGGCCTCGGGCCGGCGCACCAACACCAACGTGATCGAGGGTCAGGCCACGCTCATCGCCAGCGGCAAGGCCAGCAAATTCACCCGCGGCCAGCGCGTCTTCCACCAGAAATTCGGCTATGGCCAGGTGATCGAGGCCGACGGCGACAAGCTCACCGTGGCGTTTGAAAAAGCCGGCACGAAGAAGGTGGTGGCGGGGTTTGTGGAAGGCGTTTGAGGCCCCCAACCCGTCCGCCTGCTGACAATCCGCGCGCACCAGCCTTTGCGCGCCGGGCTGGCTCTGCTATCAGGCGCTCGGGGTCTAGCGAGGGTGATGCGTCATGAAGCTTATGTGCGGCAACGCCAACCGGCCGCTGGCCCAGGCCATCGCGGACTATCTCGACGCGCCGCTGTCCAATGTGGAGATCGAGCGCTTCGCCGATGACGAATTATTCGTGCGCATCGACGAGAACATGCGCGGCGAGGACGTGTTCGTCATCCAGTCCACGTCAAAGCCCGCCAACGACAATCTCATGGAGCTTCTGATCTGCATGGACGCGCTCACCCGGGCGAGCGCGCGGCGGATCACGGCGGTCATCCCCTATTTCGGCTATGCGCGCCAGGACCGCAAAACCGGCGGGCGCACGCCCATCACCGCCAAGCTGGTGGCCAATCTGATCGCCGGATCGGGCGCCCACCGGGTGCTGACGCTGGACCTGCACGCCGGCCAGATCCAGGGCTTTTTCGACATCCCGACGGACAATCTGTTCGCCACCCCGGTGTTCGAGCGCGACATCCGCCAGAGCTATGACGTGAAGGATCTGATGATCGTGTCGCCCGACGTGGGCGGCGTGGTGCGCGCGCGCGCGCTGGCCAGCCGCCTGGGCGCCGACATCGCCATCGTCGACAAGCGCCGCCCGCGCGCGGGCGTGAGCGAGGTGATGAACATTATCGGCGACGTGGAAGGCCGGCGCTGCATCATCTTTGACGACATCATCGATTCAGGCGGCACGCTGTGCAACGCGGCCGCGGCCATCAAGGACCACGGCGCCGCCGAGGTGTCGGCCTACATCACCCACGGCGTATTGTCAGGCAAAGCCATCGAGCGCATCGACGCCTCGGTGCTGAGCGATCTGGTGGTCACCGATTCCATCGACGTGACCGCCAAGGCGGCGGCGTCTTCCAAGGTGCGCGCGCTGTCCGTCGCCCCGCTGCTGGGCGAAGCCATCCGGCGCATCGCCAATGACGAGTCGGTCTCCAAGCTGTTCGACTAGGGACGGCCCGGATTTACTCGGGAATGTCTTTCTGGTCCTCGGCGTCCTCGACCGGATCGAGGCGCTCGATATTGAGATCAGAGCGCCCGCTGATCAGGTCCACCGCCCGGTCGGCGGCGTCCTGGAAGGGCTGCAGCACCAGATCGGCGCCCGCCTCTATCAGCTCGTCAATGCGCGTGCCGTGCTGACTGGTCACCGCGATCTTGCCCCGGTAGCCGAACTTGCGCAGCGTCTTGATCATGGCGATCCGGCTGTCTTCCTGCGCGACGCCGGTCTCGCGGTCGGTGGCCGTGGAAATCACCCACTGGACGCCCTTGAGCGGCAAATGGGTGAGAAATTCCTGATCGGACAGATCACCATAGATGGCGTCCAGCCCGCGCTCGCGCCAGGTGCGCACGGCGGACGGGTTGAAGTCCGCCCCCAGCGCCGAGATGTCGTTCTTGATCAGACGCTGGGCGATGGCGCCGCCATAGCGCCCCAGCCCCAGCAGGATCACGTCATGGCGCCCTTTGGCGGCGTCCGCCTCGCCGTTCTCGGCAGGCTGGAGCGCCTTGCGCTCGAACACGCCCAGCACCGGCTCCAGCAAGGGGTAGAGCCGGTGGGAATAGGTGATCATGTAGGTCGAGGCGCCGATCGTGATCAGGCCCACCAGCGTGACCAGGCCCAGCGCCTGCTCGTTCACATGGCCGATGGCCAGCCCCATGGCCATGAAGATCAGCGAAAACTCTGAAATCTGCGCCACGGTGAGACCGGCCAGGAACCCGGTGCGTTTGCGGTAACCCATCACCCCCATGATCACCATGACGATGAGCGGATTGCCGATCAGCACGAAGAGGGAGAACACCACCGCGGCGGGAATATTCTCGCCGATAAGCGACAGATCGAGCTGGGAGCCCAGCGCGACGAAGAAGAACAGCAAGAGGAAATCGCGCAAGGAGGCCAGCCGGGCCGAGATCGCGTCGCGATAGGGCGTGGAGGCCAGCGCCACGCCCGCCAGCAGGCCGCCCAGCTCCTTGCCGACCCCGAATATATCGCCGATCGCCGCAAAGGCCGCCGCCATGGCGATGGAGAAGGTGATCAGGAGCTCGGGCGATCCGGCCAGCCTGGAAGTCAGCGGCGTGGCGGCGTAGCGGATGAACAGCACGACCAGGATCACCATGACCACGCCCGCGCCCAGCACCATCAGGACGTCCTGGACCCCGGCGTCTTCCTGACCGCCCACGCCCAGCGCGCTCAGCGCGATCATGGCGAACACCACCACGATATCCTGGACGATCAGGAAGCCCAGCGCGATGCGCCCGTGCAGGGAGTCGATCTCGCGTTTATCGCTGAGCAGCTTCACGATGATGATCGTGGACGAGAAGGTCAGCGCCACCGCGATATAGACGCTGGTGATGGCGTCAAAGCCCAGGCCCAGCGCGATGAAGAAGCCGAAGAAGGAGGTGAAGGCCACCTGCCCCAGCCCGGTCAGCAGCGAGACCGGACCCAGCGACTGGATCAGTTTGAGGTCCAGCTTGATGCCGACCAGAAACAGCAGCAGCGCGATGCCCAGCTGGGCCAGAACGCCCACGCTGTCATCGGACCGGATCAGGTCCAGCACGGACGGGCCGGCGATGATGCCCACCACGATGAAACTGACGATCAGGGGCTGGCGCAGGATATGGCCCACCAGGCCGATGGCGGCGGCGACGCTCAGCAATATGGCGATCTCGTAGAAGATCGACTGGGAAATCAGGTCATTCATGGCCGCCCGCCCGCATCTGCCCCGCATCATCGGGGCGCATCATCGCGCGCCGAAAGTCCGGCTTACTTGCTTTAGATATATACGCCATTGTTTGCGGCGAATCCCGCTGCGCCGTCAAAGGAAAAGACCGTGCGAACTGGACGCGGGCTGCGCGGCGCGGCAGGTTTGCGCCTGAAGGCGCACGGGCCGGCATCAAGGGGGAGCATCATGAAGGATCTCGACAGCGCGCTGGCCGAACTCGGCCCCTGGCTCGGCGAGAAGGAGGCGCGGCGCAAGGCGGCGGTGTCGCGATTTGCAAAGGGCGCGGGCGGCGCGCTGGCCGCCGCGATCGTGATCGGCGCGGCCCTGGGCCTGGCCGGCCTGCCCGCCCCGGTGGCCGGCATCGCCGCCGTCGCCGCCGCGCTGGCCATTCTCGCCTGGGCCGGCTACCCGCTCCAGCAATTGCACAAGGACGTCAAGCTGGGCCTCAACACCCGTATGGCCGAGGCGTTCGGCCTGTCCTATTCGCCCAAGCCCGCCAGCCCGGTGCGCTTTGACGCCTTCCGGTCCCACGGCCTGATCCCGCATGCGGACAAGCGCGATTTCGAGGATCACTTCTCCGGCGAGGCCCACGGCGCCGATTTCGAGCTCTACGAGGCCCATCTCCAGCAGCGCCGCCGCAACAAGCGGCGCACCTATTACGTGACGGTGTTTCGCGGCGTGCTGATCCGCATCACCTTTCCGCGCACGGTCGAGGGCGTCACACTGGTGACCCGCGACAAGGGCCTGTTCAACGGGCTGGAGGCGTTCTCGCGCCGGCATTTCTCCGGCCGCAATCTGCAGCGCATCGGTCTGGTGGACCTGCGTTTCAACCGCCTGTTCGAGGTGTACGGCACCGACCAGGTGATGGCGCGCTATCTGCTCACCCCCTCCTTCATGGAGCGCCTGCTGCGCCTGGAGGAGATCTTGAAGGGCAAGAATGTGCGCTGCGTGTTTGACGAGGACCTTGTGCCCGAATCCGGTCGCGGAGAGCTTCTGATCGCGGCCGAGACGGGCAACAAGTTCGAGCCCGGCTCCATGTTCGCCCCGCTTGATGACCGCGCGCGCATTGCCCGCCTGCACGCCGAGTTCCGCCTGATCGAGGACATGATGGAGACGGTGCTGCAGCCGCCCTCCGAGGGCGGCGGGGTCGGCGCCAGCGTGGTGGCCGAACCCGGCTCGACACACGATGAGGCGCCCTGATAGGGTGCATGCGCCCTTCAGAGCGGCCAGGAGACCCCCTATGATCATACTGGTGGCGGCCATTGGCGCGTTTCTCACCGCCGCCGGCCTTGTTTTCTTGCTGACGCCGGTCCTGCCGCTTTCAGGCGGTGTTGTCGCCAGGGCGCGCCGGCGCCTGGAGCTGACCGGCGACCCGTTCGCGGCCGGCGCCTCGCTGATCGCCGGCCTCATGTTCCTGATCTGCGGCGCGGGCATCCTGGCCTGGAGCGCCGGACTGGTCTGAGCTGCAGCGCAGCGCACACCGCGCGCCTTGCGCGCCCTGCAGGGATCAGCTATAGCCCGCGGCTCGAAATACGGCGCTGCGCTGACGGCGCGACGCCGCCCGCCGGCGCCGCCGCAGGGCGGCGCTTGCATTTGAAACCCTGAGGACCGGACCGATGAGCGATATTGTTCTCTCCGTTGAGGTGCGCGAGCGCACCGGCAAGGGCGGCGCCCGCGAAGCGCGCCGCAGCGGCCTTGTGCCGGGCGTGCTGTATGGCGGCGATCGCGGCCCGGTCGCCATCTCCCTGAAAAACAACGAACTGATCAAGGCGATCAATTCGGGCAAGTTCCTGTCCAACATGATCACCATTGATCACAAGGGCGAGAAACAGACCGTACTGGCGCGCGACGTCCAGTTCGATCCGGTGCGCGATTTCCCGCAGCATGTGGATTTCCAGCGCGTGGACGCGGACTCGGTGATCTCGGTGGAGGTGCCGGTGCACTTCCTCAACGAAGACATTGCGCCCGGCATCAAGCGCGGCGGCGTGGTCAACGTGGTGCGTCACGCCATCGAGGTCCACTGCCCGGCCGGCAGCATTCCCGAATCCATCGAGGTCGATATCTCGCACATGAATATCGGGGACTCCCTCCACATCTCCGAGGTCACCCTGCCTGAAGGCGTGGTCCCGACCATCACCGACCGCGACTTCACCATCGCCACGATGCAGGGCTCGCGCGCTGTGATCGAGGACGAGGCCGAGACCGACGAAGAGACCGCTGAAGCGGACGCTGAGGCCGAAGAAGACGCCGACGAGGACAGCGAAGACTGACCCGTTCGCTGGCCGGCCTGTCCGGTCCTGAACCATTGCGGGGCGGCGCGCGGGAGTTCGGCTCCAGCCGCCGCCCTTTTCATGTGCGGAGCGCGCCATGCACCTGATTGCGGGTCTGGGCAATCCCGGCGCGAAATACGCCGCCAATCGCCATAACGCAGGCTTCATGGCCGTCGAGGCTATCGCCGCGCACTGGTCGCTGGGCCCGTGGCGCAAGCGCTTCCAGGGCGAGGCGTGCGAAGGCGTGATCCAGATGGCGGACGGCCCGGCGCGGGTGCTGCTGCTCAAACCCCAGACCTATTACAACGAAGCCGGGCGCGCGGTGGCCGAGGCGATGCGCTTTTTCCGCCTCGACGCCAATGATCTGACCGTTTTTCACGACGAACTCGACCTGGCGCCGGGCAAGTTCCGCCTGAAGCGCGGCGGCGGGCATGCCGGCAATAACGGGCTGCGCTCGATCATGTCCCATGTGCCGGGCGATTTCCGGCGCGGACGCATCGGCATCGGCCATCCCGGCGACAAGTCGCAGGTGACCAACTGGGTTCTGTCCGACGTGCCCAAAGCCGACCGGGACTGGTTTAACGCCCTGATGGACGCCATCGCGCGCTCGGCGCCCCTGCTCCTGCAGCCGGGCGGCGACGACGCCTTCCAGACCCGCGTCACCCATCTGGCGCCCGCCCCGGACAGCGCCTGATTTGACATCGCTCCGGATGGCCCCACCTGAACAGGTGTCCAGCCATAGTGGAGCCGCCATGTTCGACTGGTTCAAAACCGCCCCTGCCGATGACGTGCGCAGACGCATGACGCGCCTGGCCCAGGCAGATGGCGGGCGCGCGTGCGTGCTGGCCGCCGACAGGCTGGCGCGCCCCAGCCACCGCATTGAACGCACGCTCAAGATCGACGGACTGGGCGATCTGCCCGCCTTCCGGGTGCGCTTCGCCCAGGGCGGCGAGCCGACCAAGGGCGGAATACGCTTCGCCCCTGACGCCAGCCTGGAGGAGGCCGAGCGGTTGGCGCTCCTGATGGCCCTCAAATGCGCGCTGGCCGGCCTGCCCTTCGGGGGCGCCAAGGGCGCAGTGCGCGTGGACGCCGGCGCGCTGGCCGGCAGCCAGAGCGAGGAGATCGCACGCGCCTATGCCGGCGTGTTCCGTGATGTGATCGGACCGGACAGCGACGTGCCCGCGCCAGACATCGCCACCGGTCCAGCCGAGATGGACGCCATGCGCCGCGCGCTGGGCGCGAAGAAAGGCGCCGGACGCGCCCCGGTCACCGGCCTGCCGCCCGGCCAGGGCGGCATCGCCCTGCGCGAGGACGCCACCGGCAAGGGCGCCTGGCGGGTCTATCAGCGCCTGTGCGAAAGCGGACACTGCAAGGCGCGCCCGCGCATCGCGGTCCAGGGGTTCGGCAGCGCCGGCGCCGCCTTCGCCCGCGCCGCCGCTGCAGACGGCGCCGTGATCGTCGCGGTTTCCGATTCGCGCTCCCTGGCCGCCGATCCGGACGGGCTGGACCTGGGCGCTGTGGCGGCGCGCAAGCGCGAGACCGGCAAGGTGAGCGAAAGCGGCGATCCGGGCGCGATCCTTGAAGCCGGGTGCGACGTGCTGGCGCTGGCCGCGTCCGGCGATGTCATAGATGCGGGCGCCGCGCGCAAACTGAAGGCTGAGCGCCTGATCGAGCTGGCCAATGCGCCGGTCACCCGCAAGGGCTATGAGGCGCTGGACGCGCGTGGGATCGACAGCCTGCCCGACATCCTGGCCAATGCTGGCGGAGTGGCCGCATCCTATTTTGAATGGCGCGCTTTCGCGCAAGCTCACGCGCCGGACGGCGCCGAACTGGAGCGCGCATGGGCGCATGTGATGGACGGCGCCGCTGACCGCGTCAGCGCGCGCGCGGACGCCACCGGACAACCCATGCACGCCGCCGCGATCCTCGAAGCGCTCGATCAGCTGGATCCGGGCGCGCGCCAGCTCGCCGTCAGTTGACCCGGTCGAGCCCCGACAGCGTGATCTCGCCCGGACCGCAGGCGTCATGGGCGAGCGCGCCGGTCACGGCGCCCGCGGCGTCGCGCACCGTCTCATAGAGATAACACCCCTCCCCGTCCTCAGGCGCCAGGCCGGGGATGAACACCGGATCGCCCTCGCCCGGCGCCTCGCCCGCGCGTTCGGAGACCACGGCGAATTCAGCCCGGCCGCCGCGCACCACGCAGTCCCAGCGCCCGCTTTCGCCCACGCGCAGGCGCACGCGGGTCTCGCCGCCCTCGTCGCGGGCTGCGTGCAGGACATGGGCGCTGCCGCTGCCGCGCACGAAGGCCATGGAGGAGTTGCGCGCCGAGGCCAGGCACTGGCTGATGGCCGGCGCCAGGGCGGGCAGATCTTCCGACCATCTGGGATGGGGTCCGGTCTCGCGCGCGCAGCCCTGATAGACCAGGCGCCCGATCATTACAGAGGCTGTGCGCGGCCAGACCCCGTCATAGCCCTGACAGGGCTGCGCGTTGAGCGTCACGCTGACCCGGTGAGGCTCGGCCTGGCTGTCATAGACCTGCGCGCCGGAGCGTATCCAGGGGCGGTCCAGATCAAACTCGGCGTCCACGGACCCGGCGGCGAAGCCTGAACCGTCGAACAGGGCCAGGGCGCGCCCGCCCGCCTCGCGGAACACGATGCGCGCGTGAAACTCATCGCCCTCGATCTCGAACCCGGCCGCATCGGCCGGACCCGCCCGGCGCGCAGGCTCATGCGCGGGCGCGTCAGGACGCGTGGTCAAGCCGGCCGGGGTCAGATCCGGCGCAGTGACGCAGGCGCTCGCCAGCCCGGCCAGCGCCGCAATAGCGATCAGGCGCGCATGGCGCATAGGATGATCAGGCGTCATGGCGCGCTCCCCTCAAGACAAGCACCGTAACCAGCGCCGCATTATACACGCATTTTTCCCGTGTCGCGCGTGTTCAGAAAGATCAGCCCGCCGCCGCGCGCACCGCCTCGCGGATGGCGTCCAGGGCGGCCTTGGCGTTGGCGCCGTCCGGGCCGCCGGCCTGGGCCAGATCGGGCTTGCCGCCCCCGCCCTTGCCGCCGACCGGCTCAGCGCCCGCGCGCACCAGCGCCACGGCGTCAAACCGGCCCGCCAGGTCCGGCGTCACCGCCACCGCCACGGCGGCCTTGCCGTCCGCCACGCCGACATAGGCGGCCACGCCGCTGGACAATTGCTGGCGCGCCTCATGGACCATGTCGCGCACATCCTTGCCGCCCACGCCGTCGAGCACCCGGCCGATAAACTGGATCGAGCCGATCTGTTCGGGCGCTGCGCCCGCCCCGCCGGACACGCCGCCCATGGCCAGCTGCTTCTTCGCCTCGGCCAGCTGGCGGTCGAGGCTCTTGCGCTCGTCCTGAAGCGCGGCGATGCGCGCGGCCAGATCCTGGGTCGGGATTTTCAGCTGCGCGGCCGCCGCGCGCGCAATGCCCGCCTCGGTCTCCAGCCACTGGCGCGCCGGCTCGCCGGTCAGCGCCTCGATGCGGCGCACGCCGGCGCTGACCGCGCCTTCGCTGACGATCTTGAACAGGGCGATATCGCCGGTGCGCGCCACATGCAGCCCGCCGCACAGCTCCACCGAATAGGGTTTGCCGTTTGCATCAAGCGCCTCGCCCATCGTCAGCACGCGCACACGGTCGCCGTATTTCTCGCCGAACAGGGCCAGCGCGCCCTGGTCGATGGCTTCCTGCGGGCTCATCTCCGCCTCGCGCGCCGGGGCGTTCTGGCGGATCACCACATTGACCTCCGCCTCGATGGCGGCGAGCTCCTCAGCCGTCACCGCGCGGCCGTGGGAGAAGTCAAAGCGCAGCCGGTCGGGCCCCACATAGGAGCCCTTCTGGGTCACGTGCGGCCCCAGCACGCGGCGCAGGGCGGCGTGCATGAGGTGGGTGGCCGAGTGATTGGCCCGGGTCTGGCGCCGGCGCGCATCATCGGCGCGCAGCGACGCCTTGGCGCCCGGCTTGATCTCGCCTTCGGTCAGCACGCCAATATGAGCGTAGAGCGCGCCGGCGCGCTTTTGCACGTCGCGAACGGCGAAGCGCGCGCCGTTATCAAATTCGATCTCGCCTGAATCGCCGATCTGGCCGCCGCCCTCGGCGTAGAAAGGCGTCTGGTCGAACACCAGCTCGCCATCCTCGCCCGCCTTGAGGGCGGAGGCTTCACCGCCGCCCGCGACCACGGCCAGCAATGCGCCCTCGCCCTGATAGCCGGCATAGCCGGTGAAGCGCGTCTCGCCCAGACGCTCCTTGAGGGCGAGCCAGATGGTGTCGGCCGCCGCATCGCCCGAACCGGCCCAGTGGGCGCGGGCCTGGGTGCGCTGGCGCTCCATGGCGGTCTCGAACCCGGCCTCGTCCACGGTCAGCCCGCGCGCGCGCAGGGCGTCCTGGGTCAGGTCCAGCGGGAAGCCGTAAGTGTCGTAGAGCTTGAACGCGGTCTCGCCCGCCAGCGCCTCGCCGGGCTTCAAATTCGCCGCAGCTTCCTCAAGCAGGCCGAGCCCGCGGCCCAGCGTGCGCTGAAAGCGTTCCTCCTCCCCGCGCAAGGTCTCCTCGATCGCAGGCAGGGCGCGCGTCAGGTCGGGATAGGCGCCGCCCATTTCATCGGCCAGCGTGCGCGCCAGGGTGAACAGCACCGGCTCGTGCGCGCCCAGCATGTGGGCGTGGCGCATGGCCCGGCGCATGATCCGGCGCAGCACATAGCCGCGCCCCTCATTGGACGGGGTGACGCCGTCGGCGATCAGGAAGCTCATGGCGCGCAAATGGTCGGCGATGACCCGGAAGCTGGCCAGCGCCTCGCCCTCGGCCCGGGTTTTGAGCGCCTCTTCGGCCGCGGCGATCAGGGTGCGGAACAGGTCGATATCGTAATTATTGTGCACGCCCTGGAGCACGGCCGCGATGCGTTCGAGCCCCATGCCGGTGTCGATGGAGGGTCTGGGCAGATCGCGCCGCCCGCCGCCGGGCATCTGCTCGTACTGCATGAAGACCAGATTCCAGATCTCGATGAAGCGGTCGCCATCCTCGTCCGGGCTGCCCGGCGGGCCGCCAGGCACGTCCGGCCCGTGATCATAGAAGATTTCCGAACACGGCCCGCACGGGCCGGTATCGCCCATGGACCAGAAATTGTCCGAGGTCGCGATGCGCAGGATTTTCGAATCGGGCAGGCCCGCCACCTTGCGCCAGATCGCCGCCGCATCCTCGTCCTCGGCATAGACCGTCACCAGGAGGCGCTCGGGATCGAGCCCGAAATCGCGGGTGACCAGGCGCCAGGCGAACTCGATGGCGTCGTCCTTGAAATAGTCGCCGAAGGAGAAATTCCCCAGCATTTCAAAGAAGGTGTGATGGCGCGCGGTGTAACCGACATTGTCCAGATCATTGTGCTTACCGCCCGCGCGCACGCATTTTTGCGACGACACGGCGCGCGGCCGGGCGCGGGTCTCGGCGCCGGTGAAAGCGTTCTTGAACGGCACCATCCCGGCATTGACGAACAGCAAGGTGGGATCGTCGCGCGGCACCAGCGGCGCTGACTGGACCACCTCATGGTCCCGGGAGGCAAAGAAGCCCAGAAACTGGCTGCGAATATCGGCCAAGGCTGTCATCAGTCACTCCGGGCGCGCGGCGCGCCATAGCGCAAAATGCGGCCGGCGCCGGATGCGTCAGCCAGTCCAGCGCCCATATACGTGCGGGCGCCCGGCTTAGCCAAGCGCCCGCTGTAGATTGTGCAGTCCGGTTAGGGCGATGCGAGGTCCCTCAGTGTTCAGCCGACAGCCTCTTCATCGCCGTCATCATCCACCTCGCCCGGGCCGACCAGCAACTCCTCGGCGATCAGGCCGGCATTGGCGCGCACCTTGGCCTCGATGCGCTCGGCCATGTCGGGATTGTCCAGCAGGAATTTGCGCGCATTCTCGCGGCCCTGGCCGATGCGGTCGGACTCATAGGAATACCAGGAGCCGGATTTCTCGATGATATTGCCCTTCACGCCCAGATCGAGCAGCTCGCCGGTCTTTGAAATGCCCTCGCCGAACAGGATGTCGAACTCCACCTCGCGGAAGGGCGGGGCCACCTTGTTCTTGACCACCTTGACCCGGGTCTGGTTGCCGATCACCTCGTCGCGGTCCTTGATCGAGCCGATGCGGCGGATATCAAGGCGCACGGTCGAATAGAATTTCAGCGCATTGCCGCCCGTGGTGGTCTCCGGGCTGCCGAACATCACCCCGATCTTCATGCGTATCTGGTTGATGAAGACGACCAGGCAGTTGGATTTGGAGATCGAGCCGGTCAGCTTGCGCAGGGCCTGGCTCATCAGGCGCGCCTGAAGGCCGGGCAGCGAATCGCCCATCTCGCCTTCCAGTTCCGCGCGCGGGGTGAGCGCGGCGACCGAATCGATCACCAGCACGTCCACCGCGCCCGAGCGCACCAGCGTGTCGGCGATTTCCAGCGCCTGCTCGCCGGTATCGGGCTGGGACACCAGAAGCTCGCCCACATCCACGCCCAGCTTGCGCGCATAGATCGGGTCCAGCGCGTGCTCGGCGTCGATGAAGGCCGCCACGCCGCCAGCCTTCTGGGCCTCGGCCACAGTGTGCAGGGCCAGCGTGGTCTTGCCCGAGCTTTCCGGGCCGTAAATCTCGACAATGCGTCCCTTGGGCAGGCCGCCCACGCCCAGCGCGATGTCCAGGCCCAGCGAACCGGTGGAGATGGCCTCGATATTCTGGGACGGGCGCGAGCCGAGCTTCATCACCGAGCCCTTGCCGAAGGCGCGGTCAATCTGGGAAAGGGCGGCGTCGAGCGCCTTCTGCTTGTCCATATTGTCTACCTTCACAACGCGCAGCTTGGCCTCGGCCATGTCTCTGTCTCCTTCTGGCATGCCCGCCCGAGTCGGGCAATGCAGGGCTCATGACCAGAAAAGTACTTATTTTGTTCCGAGAACGCAAGTAGAACATTTGCGTGCGATTTTTGACGCGCCTATCCCGCCCCAGTCTCTGATTCAGCCCGGCCCGCGGCCAGCTCCTGCTTGACGCGTTCGGCCAGATCCTGGATCTCGAACGGCTTGGGCAGGAAGGAAATATTGAGATCGGACGACAGCGTGTCGGAGAATTCCTCCTCGGCATAGCCGGAGATGAACACGACCCGCGCCCCGCCCAGCAGATGGCGGGCCTTCTCAAGCAGTTTCGGGCCGGTCAGGCCGGGCATGACCACGTCCGACAGCAAAAGGTCGAAGCTCTCGGGCTCGGCCTCGAGGATTTCCAGGGCCTCCTCCCCGTCGCACGCCTCGACCACCTCATAGCCTTTGCGGCGCAGGGTCTTGGCCGCCACGGTGCGCACCATCTCCTCGTCCTCGACGAACAGGATGCGGCCATGGCCGGCCTGATCGCGCGGTTCGGGCCGGGTCTCGGCGGCGGCGCGCTCGGCGGTGATCTCCTCCACCTCGCGCGCGCTGGGCGTATGGCCGGGCAGATAGATGTGGAAGGTCGTGCCCTTGCCCGGTTTGGAATCCACGAACAGGAAACCGCCCGACTGCTTGATGATGCCGTACACCGTCGACAGGCCCAGGCCCGACCCGCCCTGGGCGGCCCGCGTGGTGAAGAACGGCTCGAAAATCTTGGCCTGGGTCGCCTCGTCCATGCCGCATCCGGTGTCGGAGACATGGATCGCGGCCCACGGGCCGTCGGCCGGTTCGGGCGCGCCGGCCTTGCGCACGGCGCCCGCATCGACCGCTTCGGTGGTGATGGTCAGCACGCCCCCGCCCTGCGCCTTCATGGCGTCGCGCGCATTGGTGGCCAGATTGACCAGGATATTGTCGATCTGCACCCGGTCGGCACGCACCAGCGGCAGATCGCGCCCGTGGCGGATCTCCAGGCGCACGGTCTCTTCCAGGATCTGGTTGAGCATGTGGCTGCAGTCAGACAACACGTCGGACAGATCGAACACGGTCATGCGGAAGGTCTGCTTGCGCGAGAACGCCAGCAGCTTGCGCACCAGCCCGGCCTGGCGGGCGCTGACCGAGCGGATCTGCTGCAGGTCCTGATAGCTGGGATCGCCGACCGGGTGGCGGGCCAGGAGCTCGCCAAGATGGAATTTGACCACGGTGAGCATGTTGTTGAAGTCGTGCGCCACGCCGCTGGCGAGCTGGCCGATAGCCTGCATCTTGCCGGCCTGGTCGACCTGCTGCTCCAGCTCTTTCCAGCTGGTCACGTCCATCACATAGGCCGCGCGCTTGCCCCCGCGCGCCGGCGCCAGGAAGACGTGCACCAGGCGTTCGCCGTCCCCGCAGGCCAGGCGCGCCTCGCTCGGCTCGCCCCGGCCCGACATGGCGCGGGCGAAGGCCATTTGCGCGGTCTCGTCTTCGGCCAAGCGGAACAGCTCGGCGAAGCGCCGCCCCGGCACAGCCTGCCCGCCCGACAGCTGGACCAGCGCCGGATTGGCGTCCTCGATCACCGCATCTTCGGGTTCGCAGCCGTCCAGGCGCGCCACGCCGAAGGGCGCGGTGGCGAACATGTCGTCAAACGTGCGCCCGGCGCTGGCCGGACCGGCGGCCTCGGCCAGCTGGGCGATGCCCGGAGGCGCGCCCGCCGCCGACAGGCCGTAGATCACGATGCGCGCGCAGGGCGGCGCGCCGCCAGTCCATTCCAGCGCCATCACGATCGGGCTCTCCACCCCGCCGCGGCCCTTGAGCCGGGCGTCCATGCGGATCACACCCTCCCGTCCGCGCGAGCGCAGGAAAGCCTCGGCCGTATCGCCGGCCAGAAAATCACGAATTTTCAGCGCCTTGTCCGGCGGCGCGCCGAGCCAGCCGCGCAAGGTGCCGTTGGCGCCCAGCACCCGGCCCTCCGCATCGGCCAGGCACAGGCCCACCGGCGCGTGCTCGGCCCATTCAGGCGCAGCGGGGCCGGCCAGCGCGTCGCTCTCGCGCATCAGGGCGAAGCGCCACAGCACCGCGCCGGTGCTCATGGCGCTGACATCGGCGGCGTACACCGCCGCGCCTTCGCCGCCCGGGTTCGCAGCGGTGAGAATCTCGCTCGCCGCCTCGCCGCGCGCACCCGCCCGCGCCAGGCGGTACACGCCGGCCGCGCTCTCGCCGGAAAACAGGCGTTCAGGCCCCGGCGCGCCAAACCCGGCCGACAGGCCGCTGGCGCGCGCCAGCCCCCGGTAGGCGGCGTTGGCCCACAAGGTGCGCCCACCGCGCGCGCTGATCAGCATGGGATCGGGCGCCGCCTCCAGCGCGGCTTCAGCCAGGCTCGGCCGGGAGGCCTCGCCCCCGCGCAGGGCGCGTCCGGCCGCCTCGCCGGCGGCCAGGGCGTAGAGCACCAGCAGCGCCGCCGCCGCGATGCCGCATAAAAGCACCACGCCATGCCAGCCCGCCGCCGCCCCGGCGATCACCGCCACGCCCGCCGCCGCCAGCGCGCCCAGGCTGGCGGCCCACAGCACGATCCGGGTCAGCGGGCGCGCCAGGGATCCGGCGCGCGGCTCAGGCGCGGGCGCAGCCGGCTGGTCTTCAGGCGCGGTTGCAGATTCGTCGGCGCGCGCGGTCTCGGCGGCGGGGGCGTCTGTCATGGCGGGCTCCGTGGCGGTCACAAGCGATTCGGCCCTCAATCATCCGTGCTCAAGGTTAACCACGTTTCAGCGCGGGCGATATCGATTGCGCTCGCGGCGCCGGCCGCCCGTTCGCCAATCGTGATCGCAGGTCATTGAGCCTGGCGCATGATCACGCCTTGACCTCAAGCTTGGTTGAGATTGTAGCCAGAGCGCCGGTTCATTGCGAACCCCATGGAGATGAAGGAGCTGAATATGACCCGGAGCACGTCCGATACCGGCCGCGAAACCGCCGCCCCTGTGCGCTCTGCAGAGCCTGTGATCGAGCACGTCAACCTGACCGTCGCCGATCCCGAGCACACCAGCGGGATGCTGCAGGCGGTATTCGGGTGGCGGGAGCGCTGGCGCGGCCGCGAGAGCGACGGACGCATCGGCATACATGTCGGCGGGGCGGACAGCTATGTCTCCCTCTACCCGCCGCGCCCGCCCGCAAAGGCGCACCTGTGGCCCAAAAGCCGACCCTTCAATCATCTCGGCGTCGAGGTGGCCGATCTCGAGGCGTGCGAAGTCCGCGTGCGCCAGCTGGGCCTGCGCCCCTATGGTCATGGCGACTATGCGCCCGGCCGCCGCTTCTATTTCATGGACGAGGACGGCGTGGAGTACGAGGTGGTGAGCTATGCCGCCGGACAGGGCCACGCGAAAGTGGCTGACACGCCGCAATCAGCCTGACGCCTCAGCGCCGCCGGCGCTCCGACAGGCTGAGCACATAGCCGATCACCTTGGCCACGGCGGCGTAGTGTTCAGGATCGATGGGGTCGTCCAGATCGGTGGTGGCGTAGAGCGCGCGCGCCAGCGGCGGGTCCTCGACGATGGGAATGTCGAGCTCTTCGGCGCGTTCGCGGATGCGCAGGGCGACCACGTCCACGCCCTTGGCGATGCAGATCGGGGCGGCCGTGCGGCCCTGCTCGTATTCCAGCGCCACGGCGTAGTGGGTCGGGTTGGTGATCACCACCGCGGCGTCGGGCACCCGGCTCATCATGCGTTTCTGGGCGCGCTCCTGGCGTATCTGGCGCAGCTTGGCGCGCACCAGCGGATCGCCCTCGGTCTCCTTGAACTCGTCGCGCAGCTCCTTGCGGCTCATCTTGTTGCGCTCGATGAACTGATGGCGCTGGAACACCCAGTCGAGCGCGGCGATGGCGGCGTAAGCGATCAGCGCCGCGATCAGCAGCATCACAGCCGCGCCGTGCACTTCGGACAGCATGCGCGCCGGGCTGATCATCGGGAAGCTCGCCAGATCGTCCCGGCGCGGCCAGAGCACCAGCGCGATCGCGGCGCCCACCAGGGTGATCTTGCCCACGCCCTTGAGGAAATTGACCCAGCCCTGCGGCCCGAACATGCGCTTCAAACCCTCGACCGGGTTCAGCTTGTTGAGCTTGGGCGCGATCTTCTTGGGCGTCCACAACAGGCCGTGCTGGACCAGATTGCCCGCCGCCGCCGCCACCATCAGCAGGGCGTAGGCCAGCCCCAGGATCAGCGCCAGCATGGTCAGGGACTGCATCACCAGCCCCAGCGCCGCGCCGCCGTCCAGGCTGAGCTGATGGGGGCGCTCCAGGAACACGCTCATGGCGCGCGCCAGCTCGCGGGTGAAGCCCGGCGCCATGAAGGCGATCACCGCCAGGCCCGCCGCCAGGGTGAACCAGCCGGAAATCTCCTGGGACTTGGCGACATCGCCCTCATCGCGCGCCTTCTTCAGCTTGCGCTCGGTCGGCTGCTCGGTCTTTTCAGACTTGTCTTCGCCTTCGGCCATCGCGCGCTCCTAGCCCAGGGTCACGGCGAATTCTTCCAGGCGTTCGGCCCAGATCATCGCCATCGTACCCAGCGAGATCGCCAGAATGGCGAACCCGATCATGATGTTCAGCGGCATGGCGATGAAGAAAATCTGCGCCTGGGGCATCAGCCGGGACAACACCCCCAGGCCCAGATAGAAGATCAGGCCAAAGGCGATCAGCGGCGAGGCGATGCGCACCGCAATCACGAAGCTGTCGATGAACAGGCCCAGCGCCCATTGCGCCGCATCGCCCCAGATCGGCGCCTGGCCGGCGGGCATGAGCGCGTAGGACCCCGCCGCCGCCTGCAGCAGCAGGTGATGGATGTTCGTGGTGAAGATCAGCAGCAGGAACAGAAGGTTGAAGAACTGCGCCGGGAGCGCGCCGGACTGGCCCTGCATGGGGTCGAAGGCCTGGGCCATCGCCAGACCCGTCTGATAGGCGATGATCTGGCCGGCCACCGCGGCCGCCGCCATCAGGAGGCGCGCGCCCGCCCCGATCATCAGCCCGATCACCACCTCCACCATGATCAACCCGGCCAGTCCGGCCAGCGTTTCGGGCAGGCCCGGTAGCTCCGGCGCGATCATCGGCCCGGCGGCCAAGGCGAAAGCGAGCGCGAAGGACAGGCGGATGCGCCCGGGGATCGACGGCTCGCCAATGCCCGGCAGCAGCATCAGGATGGCGCCCAGACGGGCGAACACCAGCACCGCGGCGAACAGGCTCATGCCGATGTCGAGCCCGGCGATCACCGCCTCACCCCGCCACGATGCGGTCGGTGATCGTCTCCATGAACCCGCCCAGCAGCGCGCCCATCAGAGGCAGAAAGACGATCAGCGCCAGGAAGATGGCCACGATCTTCGGGACGAAGACCAGCGTCATCTCCTGCACCTGGGTCAGCGCCTGGAACAGGGCGATCATCAGGCCCACGGCCAGCCCGATCAGCATGATCGGCGCGGCCATGCCCAGAAGGGTCCAGATCGCCTGGGTCGCAATGTCGAGCACTTCGCCGGGCGTCATCGGCGCACCTTCGTCCGCTATACCGGACAGCAGTCATGACGGGATTCTGCCCGGCGCCGAAGCCAAATGCACGCCCGGTCGCTGCACGACAGCATTTTGGGCCGGTTTCGCGCTTCCGTTGCGCAGCGCGCGCGCCTATATCCGGAAGGATCATGCAGACGACGGAACTCATCCTTCTGGCCGCCGCCGGACTGGTGCTGCTGGCGATTGCGGGCGTGGCCGCAACGCGCCGCGCCGGCGCGCCCCTGCTATTGATCTTCCTGGCGCTGGGCATGCTGGCGGGCGAGGAGGGTCCGGGCGGGTTCGAGTTCCATGATCATGACACCGCCTATCTGCTGGGCTCGCTGGCGCTGGCGCTGATCCTGTTCGACGGCGGGCTCGGCACGCGCCTGCGCCGGCTGAAAGGCGTGCTGCGCCCGGCGATCAGCCTGGCCACGCTGGGTGTGATCATCACCGCGGGCGTGACGGCGGTGGGCGCCAAATACCTGTTCGATCTGGGCTGGATCGAGGCCTTGCTTCTGGGCGCCATCGTATCGTCCACAGACGCAGCTGCCGTGCTGATGCTGATTGCAGGGCGCGACCTGAAGGCGCGTCCGCGCGTGGCCACGACGCTGGAGGCTGAATCCGGCTTCAATGATCCCATGGCGGTGATTCTGGTGGTGACCGCCGTGACCTGGCTGTCACAGGGCGGCGCGCCCGAACCGTTCGGGGCGGCTGTGTCCATAGTCTGGGCGCTGGCCGCCGGCGGGGTGATCGGCTGGTTCGGCGGGCGCCTGATCGGCTGGCTGGAGCGCAAGGTGGGCCTGCCCATCGGGCTGTATCCGATCTTCGCCGCCGCCTCGGCGGTGTTCCTGTTCGCCTTCGCCCAGGTGATCGGCGCCTCGGGCTTCCTGGCGGCGTATCTGGCCGGGGTGGCGCTGGCGGCCTCCCAGCGCCGGGCCGCCGAGGCCACCGAGCGCTTCTCAGACGGGCTGGCCTGGCTGTCCCAGATCGGCCTGTTCCTGATGCTGGGCCTGCTGATCACGCCCAGCCACGCCGCCGAGGTCGCCCTGCCCGCGCTCGGCGTGGCGCTGATCCTGATCCTTCTGGCGCGCCCGCTGGCGGTGCTGATCTGCCTGGCGCCGGAGCGCTTCCGCCTCAATGAGCGCGCCTTCATCGCCTGGATGGGGCTGCGCGGGGCGGTGCCGATCTTTCTGGGCGCCTATCCGGTGATCGCCGGGGTGGAGAACGCCAACCTGTATTTCTCCGCCGCCTTCGCCGTGGTCATCGCCTCGCTGGTGATCCAGGGCTGGACCGCCGGGCCGGTGGCGCGCCTGTTCGGCGTCGCTCCGACCCTCAAGCACAGCGGGCGCCTGGCCAGCGCCGGCATGGTGGCGGGCGTGGTGGCCGGCTTCTCGCTGCTCAGCTTCGCCGTGTCATGGGCGGTGACGCGCGAGACCCAGCCTGAACGGGTGTTCGCCGCCGCCACTATGGAGGAATTGCGATCCGCGCTTGGCCCCCTGCAGGGCGCCGGCGCGGCGGTGCGCCTTGAATCCTTTCCTTCCGACTGGGCCGAGCTGGCGCCCGAGGAACGCCGGGACACCTTCGCACGGGTGGCCGCCGGGCTGATCTCCGCCCAGAACGCACGCATCCTGGATGACCGCGCCGCGCTATTGTCCATGCGCGCACGCATCGAGGCGGGCGAGTCCCTGCCCCTGCCCCAGCAGGCGCGCCGCGACACCCTCGCCCGGCGCTACGGGGTGCGCTACGAGGACCTGGATGCGCTGATCGAACGCGTCGACATCATCCCGCCTTCGCTGGGCGTAGCCCAGGCGGCGCTGGCCACAGGCTGGGGCTCGAACGAGGCGGCGCTGGCGCGCAACGCGCTGTTCGGACGCTTCCCGTCCGGGCAGGAGCGCTTCTCCAACCTGCTGGCCTCGGCGGGCGATTATGTGGATCTGCTCAACACCCATGACGATTTCGAGCCGCTCAGGACCGAACGCGCCCGGCTGCGCGCTGAAGGCGAGATGCTGACGGGGCTGGCGCTGGCGCCCCATGTGGCCCCCTACGCCGCCAGCGGCGAAACCTACGCCGCCCAGGTGGCCAGCGTCATCGTCAGCGCCGAGCTGGAACGCTTCGATCCGGGCGGGCCTGAACGCTGAGCTCCAGCGCTAATGGCCCTCATAGGCGACCAGCGAGACGCAGGGCACGTCCATCGCCTCGATGCGCGCCGCGCCGCCCAGCTCGGGCAAATCGACTACAAAGCTGGCGCCGATCACCTTGGCGCCGGCCTGGCGCAGAAGCCGGATCGCGGCCTCCGCCGTGCCGCCGGTGGCGATCAGATCGTCCACCAGAAGGACGGTTTCGCCGGGAGCCACGGCGTCGGCGTGGATCTCCACCTCGTCCACCCCGTATTCCAGCTCATAGGACTGGCTCAGCGTCTTGTGGGGCAGCTTGCCCTTCTTGCGCACCGGCACGAAGCCGACCGAGAGCTGGTGCGCCACGGCCCCGCCCAGGATGAAGCCGCGCGCCTCGATGCCGGCCACCTTGTCGATCTTGGCGCCGGCATGGGGCTGGACCATCGCATCCACCGCCTGGCGAAACGCGCGCGCATCGCCCAGCAGGGTCGTGACGTCGCGGAACTGAATGCCCGGCTTGGGATAGTCCGCAATGGTGCGGATGGCGTCTTTGAGCGACTGCATGATCTGGCCCCGGCCCTCGTGTGGGATGAGCGCCGAACATTCCGGCGCGCGCGCGCCGCGTCAAGGCCGCTCAGACGCTGACGGCGCCCAGAAGCACAATGGCGGCCATGCCCAACAGGATCAGGAAGCCATAGGCCGCGTCCAGCGCCGCCACGCGCATCACCGCCTGCACCCGGCCTGTGGAATAGACCACGCGCAACAGGCGGTAGAGATAGATGTGGGCGTACATGAAGAAGGCCAGCATCGCCCAGCCCGGCCCCGTGGCCAGGCTGATCACCATGGCCGCCAGCATGGCCATGAAGATCGCGGCGTGAAAATGCAACGCCGTGATCAGATGGTCGAAATACAAAAACCCGCGCCGCCAGGCATAGGCCAGGCCCAGCAGCACCGCGAACAGCGGCACCATGACGAACATGATGCGCGGCGCCCAGGCCAGGCTTTCCGCCGCCCATCGATCCGGCCGGCTGGCCAAGCGCTCGAGCCGGTTGGCGATGAAGGTGCGCGCAGCGCGCGAACCGGTGACTGAATCCGTTGGCAGTCCGAA
Organism: Oceanicaulis sp.; assembly: GCA_020832735.1. Lineage (GTDB taxonomy): Bacteria > Pseudomonadota > Alphaproteobacteria > Caulobacterales > Maricaulaceae > Oceanicaulis. The sequence continues at coordinate 45,214 of JAFIEB010000009.1, read as the reverse complement.
CTCTTCAGGCACAAAGGTCCGGCGCAGCGCCTCGATTGCGGCCGGGTTCAGGCCCTCATCCATGTTGAAGGTGAAGACAGTCCTGTTATCGGGCTCGGGCGTGGATGGCCGGCCTGGCGCTGGCGCCTCATCTGACGGCTCTGGAGCAGCGTCCTGCGCGTCCGCCGCTCCGCTTTCCTCCCCGGCGGCCGGCCCGGCCGGCGTGACCGTCCGGTTGCGCGGATCGAACACGCCCAAGGCGTCGATCGCCTGTGTGGCGGCGCGATGACCCTCGGGGGTCATGTCTCCCGCGGCCAGCGCCTCGTCGAGGCGTTCGCGCGCGATCTGGCCGCCCTCAGGATCATAACCGGTCATCGGGCCGGCCGTATTGACCAGCGGCAGGATCAGGAAAAACGCCAGCGATGCGATCAGATAGAGCCGGAAGGGAGGAATGAAGCGCCCGCGCTGTCCCTTGAGATAGGCGCGCGTGACCCGGCCAGGAAAGGCCATCATCTCCCACACCGTGCGCGCTGCGCGTCCGTCGAGTGCGAACAGGTCGGAGACGCCGTCGGCGATCAGGCGCCACACCGGTCGCTTATACAGATCAGCGTGCTGGCCGCAGGCGTGGCAGACCGGCCCCATCAGCTGGGCTCCGCAATTGGCGCAGACGCCCTCTGGCGTATCCGGACGCAGCGCCCCTGGCCGGGACGGGCGCACCCGGGGGCGGCGCCCGGCGCTGGCGGCGGCGGCCGCAGCAACGTGCTCGGCAGCGGTCCGGGCGGCGGCTTCCAGATCCGGTTCGGTCATCCTGAAAGCCGCCCCCAGCCGTTAGTGCGCCTTACGGCGCTTCGCGCTCCAGGTCCGCAAAGCACAGATAGCGCGTGCGGTGGATATGGTTGGCGTTATCGACCCAGCCGGTCACGTTCGGATTCACCAGCGCCCGGTTGACCAGATAGTGGATCGGCATGATGGGTTGCTCGTCGAGCAGGATCTGCTCGGCTTCAGCCATCATCCGCCCACGGGTTTCCAGGTCCAGCTGCTGGTTGGCCTCGGCCACCAGGCGGTCGAATTCCTCGTTCTGGAAGCGCGAATAGTTCATCGGGATCGATGCGCTCTCGCCCAGGAAGAGGAAATTGTAGGCGTCGTTATAGTCCGCGATCCAGCCGCCATCACCGACCTGGAAGTCGCTGGCGCGCAGATTGGCGTAATGTATCTGCGCCTCGCCGCCGAGCAGCTCGACGCGCACCCAGGGCGCAATCTCGGCCCAGTCGCGCTGCACCACTGGCGCCACGCGCGGATTATCGCCCGACGTGCGGTGGGAGAAGGTGAAGCGCAGCGGATTGTCCGGTCCGAACCCGGCCTCCTCCAGAAGCTCGCGCGCCCGCTCGCGGCGCTCGTCCATGGACTGGTCAGCCCAGCTGATGCGCGCCGTGCCGGGATAGTTGGAGATGGTCGGCGGCACGAAGCTGTAGGCCGCATCTTCGCCCGAACGGCGGATCTCATCGACGATGAACTCGCGGTTGATCGCCATCGACAAGGCGTTGCGCACGCGCGCGTCGTCGAACGGGGCCACGCTCGTATTAAAGGAGAAATAGGTCAGGCCCATATAGGGGTGGACGCGCACATAGTCGGGAATCTGCTGGCGCAGGAACTGGAGGTTCTGGCCCGCGAAGTCGGCGTTCACATCCAGCTCGCCATTGCGCACCCGGCGTTCGGCGGCCGGATTGTCGACGGTCGGGTAATAGAACACCTCGTCGATGCACACATTCTCATTGTCCCAGAACTCGGGATTGCGCTGCAGGTGGATGAAGTCATTGGCCCGCCAGCGCACCAGCATGTAGGGGCCGTTGGTGACGATGTTCTGGGGCTGGATCCAGGCGTCGCCATGGCGCTCCACCACATGGGCGGGCAGCGGGAAGGTGGTGTAGTGGGTCAGGAGCCCGGGCAGGTAGGGCGCGGGGTACTCCAGATCGATGCGCAGCGTGCGGTCATCCAGCGCCGTCACGCCCAGGGTTTCTGACGGATTGTTTTCAGGGTCCAGATTGACCGGACGCGCATTGCGGATCGGGTAGAGGACCTTGGAGTATTCCGACAGGGTCAGCGGGTTGAGGATGCGGCGGAAGGCGAACACGAAATCGTGCGCCGTGACCGGCTGGCCATCGCTCCAGTTCGCCTCCCTCAGGACGAATGTCCAGCTCAGACCGTCCTCGGCCATTTCCCAGCTTTCGGCCATGCCCGGCGTAGGCGAGCCGTCGGGCGCATCGGTGAACAGGCCGATGAACATGTCCCCGATAATATTGTTCTCCCAGACGCCCTGGGCCCGGTGCGGGTCCAGCGACAGCGGCTCGGCGCCGTTGCCTCGGTGCAGGACAACCGAACCGGCATCTCCGTCATCACGCTCGCCGCAGGCGGTCATCGTCACGGCCGCCGCGGCGGCGGCCGCCGTTAGAATAAGGCGTCGGGTCAGGGTCATCGTGTATCTCTCCTCAACTGCCGTCCCGGTGCAAGCCGCGCCGGATCCGCTTGCACGCGGATGCGAATCTCCGCGCCCGGTTCTTGCAGCCGGGCTCCACATGGCGTCATCATGCAGCAAAGCGCACCGCTCCGGAACCGTCCGAAGCCGTGACCGTGCGATGTGGCGCTCATATGGACGCTCAACTCTTGACGCGCGTTTAATGTCCTAGAGAACTGTATCTGAATGCAAGCAAAACCGGTGATCCCATGACCCTCGCCCGCTTCGCCTCCGTTCTTCTCGCCAGCGCGCTGGCCGCTCCGGCCGCACTTGCCCACCAGGACGAACCCGCATCGCCGGCCTATACAGCTCTGATGGCGTGCCGGGCCGTCGAGCCGGACACTGAGCGCATGGCCTGCATGGACCGGGAGCTGGCGGCGTTCGCCCGGGCCGTCGAGACCGGACACGTGGTGGTGATCGAGCGCGAGGCGGTGCGCGCGCTGGAGCGCGAGAGCTTCGGAATCGCCATGCCCGGCGTCCAGCGCCTGACCGGCCTGTTGCGCCGGGGCGGCGGCGAATCAGCCGAAGCTGAAACCGAGACCCTCCAAGACGGCAGCCAGATCATCTACCGCGCCGACGGCGGTGTGGAGGAGATGCGCGCCCTGCCCGTGCGCACCGTGAATTATGACCGCACCGGACGCGCCATCGTGACGCTGGCCAACGGCCAGGTCTGGGTGCAAACCGATTCCACCCAGTTCGGCCGGGTCAGCCGGAGCCGTCTGGAGGAAGGACTGACCGCCGATCTCATTCCCGGAGCCCTGGGCTCCTACTTCATGGCGCTCAGCCACCATCCGCGCCGCTTCCGGGCGCGCCGCTCCGAATAGGCGCGCCGCTAGCGATCCTTCGGATCGATCGCGTCGCCCGGAATCCTCACGACTTGCGCGCCGTTAGCGATCCTTCGGATCGATCGCGTCGCCCGGAATCCTCACGACTTGCGCGCCGTTAGCGATCCTTCGGATCGATCGCGTCGCGCAGGCCGTCGCCGATGAAGTTGAAGCAGAACAGCGTGATCATCATGGTCGCGGCCGGGAAGAACAGCGTCCAATTGGCGATCTCCATATCCCGCGCGCCGTTGGCGATCAGATTGCCCAGCGAGGTGAGCGGCTCCTGCACGCCCAGCCCCAGGAAGCTCAGGAAGCTTTCGGCCAGGATCACGGCGGGGATCGTCAGCGTGACATAGACCACCACCGGGCCCAGCACGTTGGGCACGATATGGCGCCGGATGATGGAGAACTGGCTCACGCCTGCGGCCTTGGCCGCTTCCACGAACTCCATGGCTCTCAGCGAAATGGTCTGGCCGCGCACGATGCGCGCCATGGTCAGCCACTCCACAGCCCCGATGGCCACGAAGATCAGGATGATATTGCGCCCGAACACGACCATCAGGATGATCACGAAGAAGATGAAGGGGATCGAATACAGCACGTCCACGATCCGCATCATGACCTGGTCCACGCGCCCGCCCAGGAAGCCGGCCGTGGCGCCCCAGAACACCCCGATCACCAGCGAGACCGCCGTGGCCACCACGCCGACCAGCAGCGACATGCGCAAACCCACAAGCGTTCGCGCGAACAGGTCTCGGCCCTGGGCGTCGGTGCCGAAGATGTGCCAGTTGTCGAGCGTGGGCGGGATCTGCACCCGGTCGCGATAGATCTCGGTGGCCTCGTGCACCCACAAAAGCGGCCCGAAGAACGCCAGGAACACCAGCACGGCCAGCAGGATCATGCTGGCGACGGCCGCCTTGTTGCGCATCATGCGCACGCGCGCGTCGTCCCACAGGGAGCGCCCCTGCACCGCGCTCTTTTCCAGAAGCCCGGCCTTTTCCGACGGGGTGGAGGTGAGAACCATCAGTCGTACTTCACTTTCGGGTTCAGCGCCGCGTAGAGCAGGTCCGCGATCAGGTTCAGCATGATGATCAGGCTGGCGTAAAGTATGACCACCCCCATCACCACAGTGTAGTCGCGCTGCAAGGCGGCGAACACGAACTGGCGCCCGATGCCGGGCAGGGAGAAGACCTGTTCGATCACGATGGAGCCGGTCAGCAGCGCCGCCGCAGCCGGTCCCAGATAGCTCACCAGCGGCAGAATCGCGCTGCGCATGGCGTGGCGCACGATGACCGTGCCGGCCGACAGGCCCTTGGCGCGCGCGGTGCGGATATAGTTGGACCGGATCACCTCGATCATCGAGGCGCGCATCAGGCGCGATATGATGGCGATCTGCGGCAGGGCCAGCGTGATCACCGGCAGGATCAGGCGTTCAACCGTCATGCCGTGGCGCGGATCAAGCCCGCCCGATGGAAGCCATCCCAGATAAATGCCCACCACCAGCGACAGCACCGGACCCACGACGAAGGGCGGGATGACGATACCCACTGTGGCGAAACCCACAACGCCGAAATCGGTCGAGGTGTTCTGGCGCAGCGCCGCCAGCGAGCCCAGAACGCCGCCGATCATCAGCGCCAGCGAGATCGACAACAGGCCGATCGTGGCCGAGACCGGGAAACCTTCAGAGATGATGTCGGCGACGGTCTTGTCGCGGAATTTCAGCGACGGCCCCAGATCGCCGCGCAACAGGCCGGCGAGATAATCGACGTATTGCTTCCACAGCGGCTGATCCATGCCGAAATGCGCCAGGATGTTCTGGCGGATCTGTTCGGGCATGGGCTGTTCCATGTCGAACGGCCCGCCCGGCGCAATACGCATCATGAAGAACGCCACCGTGATGATGACGAGAATCGTCGGTATGGCGACGAGCAGGCGGCGGGCGATATATCCGATCATGTGGCGCGCGTTCTGCCTTCAGGGTCTGCGGGAGGCGGTTTTGTGGGCGCTGCGCGCCGTCCGATCAAGAACAGCCCGCAGTCAGGCGGGATCACAGTGCAGGCGTCAAGGATCGTGTGGTTGCAAGCGAACTGCCGCGGGACGTATCTGACGGTCCCTGAATGGCCGATGAAGCCGCCGGAGCAGGCGCAGCAGCGTCCGGGGCTGCGGACAGCTCGGCGATGACGCGCAAGGCTGTCACAGCCAGAATCAGCAGCGCCGCCAGGCGCAGCCGGGCGCTGGTCCAGATCGCGGCGGCGGCAAGTCTCTCGCCCATGGGCGCCTCCTGTCCTGATGCCCTGCGGCCAAGCAAGGGCCGGGCCATCCCAGCTGTCACCGGGGCGTGAATTGCAGTTGAATTGAAAGTGCATACAGTGCGCTGCATCCGAGGGAGCGACACGCATGCACGCGCAAGCCTGGTGGCGCGATTTTGATTTCGACGGCGGCGCGGTGCGCGTGCGCGCCACCGGCGCCCGGGTGAAGCTGTCGCGCGCCGTGATCGGCGATGTGCTGCACTGGCTGCCGTTCTACCTGGCGGTCGAATGGCGGCGCCGGCGCATTGCGAAAGACGGTCCGGCGGTCGCCTTCACGCCGTACGCGCCCCGCCCCTGGTACCAGCTCTGGGCGGCCGTCCAGCTCGCCGGCCTGCGTGTGAGCGCAGACCCGATCAAGGCCGACATCCTCATTCACTTCAGCGACTCCACGCTGAGCCCGCGCCCGCGCGAATGGCGCGGCCCCGGCCTCAATCTCGATTGCGCCGATATCTCCAAAACCCATGTGGCGCGCGTGTTCGAAGCCGTGACCGGGCGCGCGCTGATGGTTGATCCCGAGTCCTGCACGGCGCCGTTTGTGGACAAGTCGGAAACCAACGGCGCCCATGACGGGCGGGTGCGCACCGCGCCCTGCCCGCGCGAACCGGGCCGCTGCTATCAGCGCCTGATCGACGCCGAATCGCCCGACGGGCTGGTGGAGGATCTGCGCTGCGTGGTGATCGGCGGCGAGATCGCGGCGCTCTATATCAAGCGCCGCCCCGCCTCGCGCAGATTTGAAAATCATAACGCCGAGGTGCGCCTCGCCGCGCCTGAAGACGCCTTCAGTCCTGAAGAGCGCCGCCAGATCGCCCGCTTCTGCCAGGCCCTGAAACTCGACTGGGGCGGGCTGGACGTGCTGCGCGACCGGGCCAGCGCGGACATCTGGATCGTGGACGCCAACAAGACCGATATGGGGCCGCCCGTGGCCCTGCCGCTGAAACAACGGCTGGAGGCGGCCGGGCGCCTGGCGCGCGCCCTGCGCCGCCATTGCGAGACCCTTGCAGCGGAACGGAGCGCGGCATGATCGATTTCCTGCAACAGCCCGACGTGCCCTATGGCCAGTGCGAGCGCCTGTCGCCGCTGGTGCGCCGGGTGACGGCGCGCAATCCCGGCCCGTTCACCTATACCGGCACAGGCGTGTTCATTATCGGATCGGGCGAGGTGGCGGTGATCGATCCCGGCCCGCATCTGCCCGGGCATGAGGCCGCGCTGGATGCGGCGCTGTCCGGCGAGCGCGTCACCCATGTTCTGGTGACCCATCACCATGCCGACCATTCGCCCCTGGCCCATCCGCTGGCGCGCAAGCATGGGTGCCAGGTCCACGCCATGAGCCCGCGCGGCTTGCCCGCGCCGGAGACCGAGGTGCGCCTGGAGGCCGGCGACGACGCCGGGTTCCGCCCCGATGTGGAGATTGCAGACGGCGATACGGTCTCGGGGCCGGGCTGGACGCTGCGCGCGCTGCATACGCCCGGCCACACCTCCAATCACGTGTGCTTCGCCCTGATCGAGGAGAACACCCTGTTCTCCGGCGATCACGTGATGGGCTGGTCGACCTCCGTGGTCAGCCCGCCTGACGGGCGCATGGGCGACTATATGGCTAGCCTGGAGCGGGTGCGCGCCGCCGGTTTCAACCTGATCCGCCCCACCCATGGACCGGCTATCGACAAGCCGCGCTCTTTCCTGTCGGCCTATATCGGCCACCGGCGCACGCGCGAGCGGCAAATACTGGCGCTGCTGGCCGGCGGGCAGCAGCGGATTCGCGATCTGGTGCCGGTCATGTACGCCCATGTGGACAAGCGCCTGCATCCGGCGGCGGCCCATTCGGTGCTGGCGCACATGATTCATCTGGTCGAACAGGGCAAGGCGGCCTGCCAGGGCGAGCCCGGACTCGACAGCCTCTACGCCCTCGCCTGATTGCGGGGCCTGTTCAGGGCGCGCGCGATCTGCATCAATGCGCACATGAACCCCGACGCCCTCAACGCCCTCACCTCCGCCCTGCCGCCCGCCTCCTGGAGCCGCGATCCCGGCGAGATCGCGCCCCATGCGCGCGACTGGCGCGGCCGGCTGCAGGGCGAGACGCCGCTGCTCCTCAAACCCGCCGATACCGCCGAGGTGTCGCGCATCCTCCAGATCTGTCATGAACGCCGCGTCGCGGTCCTGCCCCAGGGCGGCAATACCGGGCTGGTGGGCGGCTCCACGCCGCAGGGCGAGGTGGTGATCTCGATGAAGCGCATGAACGCCGTGCGCGCAGTCGACCCCGCCAACGACTCCCTGACCTGTGAGGCCGGGGCCATATTGGAGACCGTCCAGGGCGCCGCGCGCGAGGCCGGGCGGCTGTTTCCCCTGTCATTGGGGGCGCAAGGCTCGGCCATGATCGGCGGGCTCATCTCCACCAATGCCGGCGGCGTGCATGTGCTGCGCTACGGCATGATGCGCGATCTGGTGCTGGGGCTGGAAGCGGTGCTACCCGGCGGGCGCGTGCTGTCGGACCTGGCGGGCCTGCGCAAGGACAATACCGGTTACGACCTCAAACAGCTCTTCATCGGCGCGGAGGGCACGCTGGGCGTGGTCACGGCCGCCACGCTGAAGCTCTTCGCCCGCCCAGCCTCGACATCCGTGGCCATCGCCGCCGTCAAAGATCCGGCGGGCGCGGTGGACCTCCTGTCACTGGTGAAAGAATCCACCGGCGGCGCGGTGTGTGCGTTCGAGCTGATGCCGCGCATCGGGCTGGATCTGGTCGTCTCCCACGTGCCCGGAGCCCGCCATCCCTTGAGCGGGCAGCCGGCCTGGTGCGTGCTGATCGAGGTGACCAGCGGCGAACCGGACCGGGCGGCGAGCCTGATGGAGCGGGCGCTGGAGGCTGCGTTCGAGCGCGGCCTCGTCTCCGACGCCGTGATCGCCCAGTCCGAAGCCCAGGCGGCGGAATTCTGGCGCCTGCGCGAATCCATCCCCGAGGGTGAGAAGGCCCACGGCAAGGCGGCCAAGCACGACGTGTCTGTGCCGGTCTCGCGCATGGCGGCCTTCATGGAAGAGGCCTCCGCGCTGGCTGAAGCCGCGCTGGAGGATGCTCTGGTGATCGCGTTCGGCCATGTCGGGGACGGCAATGTGCACTTCAATATCGCGCGCCGAGAACCCGGAGCTGGCGATGAGTTCCTGGCCCGCGCCGCGCCGGTGACCGCGCAGCTTTACGATCTGGTGGACCGCCATCACGGATCGATCTCGGCCGAACACGGCATCGGCACGATCAAGCAGGCCGAGTTCCTGCAGCGCAAACCGGACGAAGCTGACATCATGCGCGCGATCAAGGCCGTGATCGATCCGCACGCGATCATGAACCCCCGGGTTCTGCTGGGCTGACGGCCGGGGCTTTGACCGGAGCACTTCAGGCCTTATCTCACTGGCATAGCCTGACGAGGACGCCTGATGCTGATTCTGCTTTCGCCCGCCAAGCAACTGGATTTCGAGCCGGCCCCGGCGCCGCGCGTGACCGAGCCCAAGCTCATTGACCGCACCCGCATTCTGTCGCGCACCACGCGCCAGCTGAGCGCGGGCAAGCTCAAGGCGCTGATGGACCTGTCGGATGATCTGGCGCATTTGAACCGCGAACGCTTCCAGGCCTTTGACCCCGAGGCGCCCGGCGGCCAGCCCGCCGCCTTCGCATTCGCCGGCGAGGTCTATCGCGGCCTCGACGCGCGCTCGCTCAAACCCGCCGACCTCGAATGGGCGCAGGACCGTCTGCGCATCCTGTCAGGCCTCTACGTGGTACTGCGCCCGCTCGACGCCATCCACCCCTACCGGCTGGAGATGGGCACGCGGCTGAAAACCCGTTCGGGCGCGACGCTCTATGATTTCTGGGGCGATGACATCGCCAAATCGCTGAAACGCGATCTCGCCGCCCAGGCGGCGCCGGTGGTGGTCAATCTGGCCTCCCAGGAATACGCCAAGGCCGCACGTCTCAAATCGCTGGGCGCGCGGGTGATCAGCGCCGACTTCAAGGAAGAAAAGGACGGGCGGCTGCGCGCGCTGATGGTCTTCGCCAAGAAGGCGCGCGGCATGATGGCCCGCTGGATCATCGAAAACCGGATCGAAGACCCCGGCGCGCTCACCCGCTTCAACGCCGACGGCTACCGCTACGACGCCAGCGGCTCCAGCCCGGACCGGCTCTTGTTCACCCGTCCCCAGCCGCCGAAAAAGGGTTGAACGCCGGCGCAGGCGGCGTCAGCCGGTAGTGTGCGGCCAGCCGCTCCAGCGCCAGGCGCAGCGCCGGAGCGCCGCTGCGCGCAGGCCAGCCCAGATCACGCTCGGCCTCGCCCATGGGCGCATCGCGCAGCACCAGGGCGGTGAGCAGGCGGTCCAGCCCCGGACCGGCCGCCGCCAGGGCGTCCAGCACCCGTCTCTGTGCGTCCAGACGGCTTGAGGGCGCATCGGCCCGGTCACACGGAGCGCGCCTGGCCCCCGCGCCGGGCTGACCGCTCCAGTCCATGGTGACACGCGACATCAGCGCCGAGCGCTCATAATCCTGACGCAGAATGGCGGCGGCGGCCGCATGGACCGGCTCGATCAGCGCCGGACGTCCGCCTTGAGGCCGGGCATAGCGCGCCAGCGGCGATCCGGCGTCAAGATCGGCTGCCGCCACGCGCTCCTTCCCGTCTCGATCCATGACGGTGCGCGGGCCGGTTCGGCGGTGCTGGGCGGCGAAATCGCCCGCCGCTTCGGCCCGGGCCAGGCGGGCGCGGCCGGCCGCGGTCAGGCGCCAGCCCGCCGGGTCCGCCTCCAGAACGCCCGAGGACAACGCCTCACGCACCTCGCTCTCGCGCGCCAGGGCCAGCGGACGCCGGCGCCGGTCCGGACCGGGGAAGACGCCGTAACCGCGCCGTCCCGCCGGCAGCGGCGCCAGGACGCGGCCCGGACCATCCAGCCGCTTCATCCAGGACGGGGCGCTCATGCGGCATGCCCCAGGCGCGCGCAGCCCGGCCCTGGAACGCTGCGCAGGCAGGCTTCCAGCTCGTCCAGGCACTGGTCGAAGGCGGAATCATCGCGCCGGTCCTCCACCTTGTGACAGGCATGGGCCGCCGTGGACCGGTCGCGGCCGAACGCCTCGGCCGTGCGCGCAAGGCTGATCTCGAAGGCGACATGGGTCAGATAGATGGCGATCTGCCGCGCCAGCGCCGCCCGCGCCGACCCGCGCGTCGGCCCGGTCATCTCCTCGACGGGGATGTCAAAGGCGTAGGACACAGCCTGCTTGGCCAGGCGGGCGCGCGCCAGATCAAACGCTCGGGGTTGGGCGGGCATGTCATCTCCTCCGTCCTGAAGCGATCCGCGAACGGAGAACTATAAGAACGGAGGGCAAAGGTGAGGATAAATTTCCTATACACCAAGCACGATTCTCATATCACGCTATATTTTCCATCCTGAGGGGCGTTGGCTACAACGGGGAGAAGTATGCGACCAGAAGCACCCCGGCCAGCAGCACGCCGGTCCAGATCGCCATCAGCCCGGAAGGGAAAATGCGCGACAGGGAGCCGGCGGGGCTGAACAGGTTGAACAGCCGGTTGGTCCAGCGCCCGATCACCACGCCCAGCCCGCGCTCGCTGGCGCCGGCCATGAGCTGGCCCATCGCCCCGCCCCAGCGCACCACGCCGTCTCCGACCCGGCGGTAGAGCCAGTCCACATCCAGAATGGTGCGGTCGCCGCGCAGCGGGAACAGTTTGAGCCAGACCAGAAGCGCGAAGGCGAACGCCCCGGCCATCAGGATCTGCACCTGCCCGATCACGTTATCCAGGGTGTAGGGCTGATAATCGATGGCGAACGGCAACAGGCCGTAGAGCGCCTGCCAGTGGATGCCGAGATAGATGCACAGGAAAGCCGCCAGCCCCATGGCCAGCAGCATGTTCAGCGGCGCTTCCTTGACCCGGTGGCCGCGGTCCTGACCGAAGAAGGCGAAGTACGGAACCTTCAGCGCGCTCAGCTCCATCACGCCCGCCGCCGCGATCACCAGGATCGCATAGGCGATGACGTCGCCGTGATAGGACACCGCAGACAGCACCAGCGTCTTGGTCACGAAGCCGGAGAACAGGGGCGCCCCGACAATCGCCAGCGCGCCGACAATGCTCAGCGCGCCGGTGATGGGCATGGAGCGGAACAATCCGCCCAGCTCGCTGGCCTTGGCCGTGCCGGTGCGGTGCATCACCGCGCCCATCACCATGAACATCAAGGCCATGTAGAACACGCCGACAAAGGCGTTGGCCGCCGCGGCGTTAAGGCCCAGCGGCGTGCCCACGCCCACGCCCACCACCATGAAGCCCAGCTGGTTGTTGAGCGCATAGGCGAGCGTGCGGCGCAGATCGTTCTCCACAATCACGAACAGGATCGGGAAGGCGGCCATGATCACCCCGATGGTGATCAGGATCTCGGTCCCGGCGAACCCGCGCGCCAGCGCGTAAATGGCCAGCTTGGTGGTGAAGGCCGACAACACCACCGCGCCCACGCCGGTGGCCTTGGGATAGGCGTCCTGCATCCACATGTGCATGAGCGGGAAGGCCGCCTTGATGCCGAATGCAATGAGCAGGACGAGGCCGGCGGGATCGTCCGCCCCGATGGCGTCAAACGTCCAGGAGCCGGTCTGGCTCGCCCACACCGCCGCACCGCCCAGCAACAGCACGCCCGACAACACCTGGATCGCCAGATAGCGCAGGCCCGCGCGCTGGGCCGCCGGGGCGCCGGCGGCGAAGATCAGCGGCGCGGAGAACAGCGCGGTCAGCTCCCAGAACACGAACAGGGTGATGAAATCGCCCGCGAACACCGCGCCCACCGCGGCGCCGGCATAGATCAGCGCCGAGCCGTCGGAGATCCGGCTGCGCTCGTGCAGGGCGTAGATGCCGTTGAGGAAGGCGGCCAGCAGGAAGACCAGCGCCCAGATGCGCGACAGCGCGTCATAGCGGAAGGTCTCCAGCGTCAGCGGTCCCAGCTCGACAATGGCGTACACGCCCGGCTCGCGCGTGGCGAACCAGGCCGCCAGGCCCAGCAGCGGCGCGGCCAGCATCACTGCCTTGCGCGCCATCGCCCAAGGCAGGGCCAGCGCGATCACGCCGCCCGCGATCAGGAACAGGGCCGGGTTGATCCCGTGCAGGAGATCGAACGCGTCAGTCATCACGCCCCTCCCCTGCGCCCGGGCCGGTCACATCGCCCGCCGCGCGCTCGTAGTAATCTGCGCTGCGGCCCAGCAGCCAGCGCACGCCCCAGGCCGCCAGAATGGCGCCGGCGGTGAGCGGGATCAGCACGAACTCATAAGGGCCGGTCACAGTGCGGTATTTCGCAAAACCGTCCTCGGTCAGGACAAATTCAAGCGCGTAGCCGGCCAGATTGATCGCGGCCAGCGCCAGCACGATCACCAGCCCCGTGCGCCCGCCCAGGCGCGACAAAAGCCCGGCGCCGGGCGAATGGGTGTCCTTCGGGGCGCTCATGGCGTCATCTCCGTCATGAAGACCGGGGTGAGATAGTCGATCAGCGGGCCGATGGCGAAGAACAGCGCCACCGTGCCGATGGCGGTGATCAGGGGCGCTGCCCAGGCCAGCACTGGCGGCTGGCCGGGCTTCATCGGGCTGGGCGACGGCGCGGGCCGCATGAAGCCGCGGATCACGATCGGCAGGAGATAGCCGATATTGAGCAGGGTCGAAGCGATCAGCACCACGATCAGCCAGGGCTGGCCGGCCACGACCGCGCCCTCCATCAGGAACAGCTTGGGCCACATGCCCCCGAACAGCGGCATGCCGATGATCGACAACGCGCCGATCAGGAACACGGCGAACGTCACCGGCATCAGCCGGCCGAGACCGTCAAGCTGGGAGATCTCGGTCTTCTTCGCGCCGGTATAGATGGCGCCGGCCGCCATGAAGAGGGTGATCTTGCCGTAGGCGTGCATGATGATCTGCAAGGCCGCGCCCAGCAGCGCCAGCGGGCTGGCCAGCATGGCGCCCAGCGTGACGTAGGACAGCTGGCTGACCGTGGAGAAGGCGAGCCGGGCTTTGAGATTGTCCTTGCTCATGGCGATCACCGAGGCGATCACGATGGACGCGCCAGCGATCCAGGCCAGCACCGGGGCGGCGGGCAGCGTCTCGATATATTGCGGGCCGAAGATATAGACCGCCACCTTCAGGATGGAGAACACGCCCGCCTTCACCACCGCCACGGCGTGCAAGAGGGCCGACACCGGGGTGGGCGCGACCATGGCGTTGGGCAGCCAGGGATGGGTGGGCATCAGCGCCGCCTTGCCAATGCCGAAGGCGAACAACACCAGAATGATCGAACCCGCAACCGGCCCCACACCGCCCATGACGCCTCCGGCGGTGAAGTCGGTGGTGCCGGTCAGGGCGTAGGTGGCGAAGATGGCCGGCAGGAACAGGCCGATGGAGGTGGCCAGCAAGACCCCCAGATAGATCGAGGCGCCCTTGCGCGCTTTGGCGTCGCCCTTGTGGGCCACCAGCGGATAGGTGGCCAGGCTCAGCGCCTCGTAGAAGAAGAACATGGTGATCAGATTGCCCGACAGGGCGATGCCCATGGCCGCGGCGATCGAGATGGTGAAGCAGAAATAGAACCGGGTCTGGTCCTTCTCCTTGTTCCCGCGCATGTAGGCGATGGAGTAGAGCGAGTTCACGATCCACAGCCCGCTGGCCACCATCGCGAACACCGCGCCCAGCGGCTCCAGCGAGAATTTCAGCGACAGGCCCGGCGCGATCTCCACCAGGGTGATCTCCGGCCGGGCGCCGGCCGCCTCGACCAGATAGGCGACCACGAAGGCCAGGGCGACGGCGGTCACCAGCGTCACCGCCTCGCGCAGGTTCGGCCAGCGGCCCAGCAGCACCACGCCCGCGCCGCCCAGAAGCGGCAGGATCAGCGCCAGCGCCAGAGCGAGTTCAGGTGTCCAGCTCACGGCGTCACCCCTCCGTACACTGCCGCATCAGCCGCCGCCCGGGCGATGGAGACGATGGGCTCGGCGTAGACGCCGAACACCAGATTGGCGAGCACGAGCACGCACAGTGGGACGGCGATGGCCAGCGGCACGCGCTTGGGCGCGGCCTTGTCGCTCTCGCCCGGGGGCGTCACCCAGATCGCCACCAGAATGCGGTAGACGTAGAACACCGCGATCACAGACGAGATCAGGATGGCGGCCACCGCCCACCACCAGCCCGCGTCCAGCGCGGCCTGGATGAGGTAGAATTTGGAGATGAAGCCCACCGTGAACGGCACGCCCACCAGCGACAGCGCGCCCACGGTGAAGGCCGCCGAGGTGACCGGCATGACCTGGCCCAGCCCCTTGAAGTCATCGATCCGGCGGATGCCGTAGGACAGCGCGAACGCGCCCAGCGCCATGAACAGGGCGCCTTTCATCATGGCGTGATTGATCAGGTGGATCATGCCCGCCGTCAGGCCCAGCGAGGTCGCCATCCCCAGGCCCAGCATCATGTAGCCCACCTGCGCCACCGACGAGTAGGCGAACAGCCGGCGCACATTGTTCTGGAACAACGCCTGGGTGGAGGCCACCAGCATGCCCGCGATGGCCAGCGGCGTGATCACCCAGATCATGGCGTTGGAGACGAACCCGGTATGGACCGAGAACACGTCATAGCTGTAGCGGATGATGACGTAGAACGCGACTTTGGTGGCGGTGGTGGCCAGGAAGGTGGTCACGAAATTGGGCGCGTAGGCGTAGGCGTTGGGCAGCCACTGGTGCAGCGGGAACAGCGCGGCTTTCAGCCCGATCCCCACCAGGATGAAGGCGAAGCCCACCTCGACGGCCCGGTTGCCGTTCATGGCGGCGATGGCCTGGGCCTGGTCGGCCATGTTGAGCGTGCCGGTGGTCATGTAGATGAAGCCGACCCCGATCACGAAGAAGGTCGCGCCGATCGTGCCCATCACCAGATAGTTGAACGAGGCGGTCAGCGCCTGGCGGTCATTGCGCCAGCCCATGGCGATGATGGCGTAGGTGGCGATAGAGGAGATTTCCAGGAAGACGAACAGGTTGAACGCATCGCCCGTGCTGGCCACGCCCGACAGGCCGGCAAAGCAGATCAGGAAGGCCGAGTAGAACAGCGAGCGCTTGCCGCGTGAAATCTCGTCGGCCACGCTCGGCCCGGCGAACAGAAGCGCCAGGAAGCCGGTCGTTCCCAGCAGCAGGAGCAGCGCGGCGTTGAGCGCGTCAATGCGGTACTCGATGCCGAACGGCGGCTCCCAGCCGCCCATGGCGTAGGACCAGATCGCGCCGTCGGCGCGGGTGGCCAGGAATACCTCCAGCGCCATGGCCAGGGCGGCGCCGACGCTCAGCACCGCGATCACCCAGGCAACGCGCCCGTTTTTGATCATGGCGGCTGGCGCCGACATGATCAGCGGGATCATCACTAGCAAGGCTGGCGCATGGGCCGCGAGCGCGGCCGGGAGAACTTGCGGCTCCATCGCCCTACACGCCCTTCTTCAGTTCGTCGTCGTGATCGATCTCGGACAGCTCGTCATCCTCGATGGTCCCGTAGATCTCGCGGATGCGCACCACCAGGGCCAGGCCCATGGCCAGCGTCGCCACGCCGACCACGATCGCGGTCAGGATCAGCACGTGCGGCAGCGGGTTGGCGTAGATGGCGTCCTCGGGGATCGTGCCGTAGGCCAGATCGTCGTAATCGAAGATCGCCGGCCCGCCGCCGAACACCTTGGCGGTGGCGATGTAGAGCAGGAACACCGAGGTCTGGAAGATGGACAGGCCCACCATGCGCTTGACCAGGTTGCCGGTGGCGATGACGGCGTACAGGCCGACCATCATCAGAACCAGGATCACCGCGTAGGTGAAGCGTTCAGCGACAATCTCGACCATGGATCAGTCCTCCGCCCCGTCGCCCGTGCGCTCGCGCCCGGCGAAGCCGTAGAAGATGGCGATGATCACCGCGGTGACGCTGACCAGCACGCCGAACTCCACCGCCACGATGCCGATATGCTGGCCCAGATAGGTGTGGTTGGGGTCCAGGACGGTGTAGTCGAGATAATTGCCGCCCATGAACAGCGAGACGAAGCCCACCCCGGCGAAGATCAGCGCGCCCAGCGCCATGCCCACGCGCGCCCAGTAGGGCGGCGCCGCCTTGCGCGCGGCCTCCATGCCGAAGATCAACGCGTACAGGATCACGCCCACGCCCACCACCACGCCGGCCGCAAACCCGCCGCCGGGCGAGTATTCGCCGTGGAAATGCACATAGAACCCGAACAGGAAGATGAGCGGGATCAGAAGCTTGGAGACGACCCTGAGAACAACGTACGGGCTCATTCGCCGTCCTCCTCGCGGCGTCCGCGCCCGGACAGGTTCAACAGCAGCGCCACCCCCACCCCGGCGGCGAACACCACGAACACCTCGCCCATGGTGTCAAAGCCGCGATAGCTGGCCAGCACGGCGGTGACCACGTTTGGAATATTGATCTCGTCCGGGGTGCGCTCGATATAGGCCATGCCCGGCCCGGTATTGGCCGGCGTGTCGGCCGCGCCGTAGACCGGCAGGTCGCCCAGCGCGTAGAACACCGCCACGCCCGCCGCCGCCATCACCACCAGCGCCGCCCAGTGACGGAAGGCGGAGGTGGGCTTGGCCTCGCCCGCGGTCAGCAGCATGGCCGCCAGCAGCAGCACGGTGGAGATGCCCGCGCCCACCGCCGCCTCGGTGATGGCCACATCAGCGGCGCCCAGCGACACGAACCAGGCCGCCGCGATCAGCGAATACACCCCGGTCAGCATCACCACGGCGAACAGGTTCTGCAGCCGGATGATGGTCAGGCCGATGAACAGCAGCATGACCATGAACAGGTAGTCGAAATACTGGGTGATGTCCGCGCCGGTCATGCCGCATCCTCCCGGTTCTCGTCCGAACGCCAGCGGCGCAGCAGTGGCTTGAGGCCCGAGCGGTAGGCGGCGTTGGCCACCGCATGGGTCGCAGTCGGGCTGGTCAGGAAGATGATCAGGCCCAGCAGCGCCAGCTTGACGCTGACCAGCGTGAAGCCGGCCTGCAGGATCAGTCCGAGAATGATCAGCTCGGCGCCCAGCGTGTCGGTCATGCCTGCCGCATGCATGCGGGTGTAGAAATCGGGCAGCCGGATCACGCCGACCGCCCCGGCCAGCACGATGCCCGCCCCGGTCAGCATCAGCGCCGCCGACACCAGATGCACGGCGAATTGGAGAACGCTCATCCAGTCCATTACACGCCCTCCCCCGCATCATCGCGCGGCCGGGCCGGCTTCATGTCGTCGAGAGCAACTTCCAGCGAGCGGTAGCTGAAGAATTTCAGGATCGCGATGGTCGCCACGAAATTGATCAGGGCGTAGAGCAGCGCGATATCGAGGCTGTCGGCGCGCCCAACCGCCAGCGCGAACACCGCCAGGAACAAGACGATCTTGGCGCCGAAGGCGTTCACCGCCAGCACCCGGTCATACAGGGTCGGTCCGATGAACAGGCGCACCAGCATCAACAGCATGGCGCCCACCAGCATCAGCCCGACGGTGAAATCGATTATTGCGGTGAAGGTCATGCGCCGCGCTCCCCGGTGGCGGCCTTCACCTTGCGCTCGAAGGTGCGGAAGCCCTCCTGCCCGCAGAAGGATTCGTCCAGGCCGTGCAGGATGAAGCCGCCCTCCTCGATCTCCATGGTCACGGTGCCCGGGGTCAGGGTGTAGGAGTTGGCCAGGGTGGCGCGCGCCACGTCATCAGTCAGCGTCACAGGCGTGCGCGTGACCACCGGCTTGATCTCGATCACCGGCGCCAGGACGATGCGCAGCACCGCGATGTTGGCTTTCACGATCTCGCGCGCCAGCCAGCCCCAGTAGGCCAGATAGCGCAGGCGCAGATACGGCGTCGATTCGCCGTCCAGCAGACCCATCCGGATCGTCATCCAGACCGTCACCACAATCGAGAACACCCCCAGCGACAGCAGCGGCTGCTTGAGGCCATAACCCGAGAGCAGCGCCCACAACGCCGTGAGCACGAGGGTCAGGGTGACGCCATAGAGCCATTTGCGGGTCAATGCCCGGTCCTCCTGGATAGGTGACAGCTGAAAACGGCGAACGGATTGGTTCGGGGTTCTAGGCAAGGCGCCGCGCGATTTCCAGAGAAACCGGTGCGCTTCATGACAGATTCTTCAGATGGCGGCCGCCTGCGGCGCGGCGCACAGGCTCAGAACCGCTCGCCGCGAACCACTTCCACGTCATGGGCGTAGATAATTCCCGGATAGCGCTCGAAAAAGACCGCAGCCTTCTCGAAAACCTTCTCCGCCGTCTCGGCGGTCACCACGGTGTGGACGATTTTCATCTCCACCGCCTCGAACACGCCATCGCGGCTCCAGTCGCCGCTGACGCCATAGCCCTCGCGCCCGTCGATCACGGTCAGGCCGGTGGCGCCGCACCCCTGCATCAGATCGATCAGACGGCGCAGATGCGCGCTCTCGACGATGGCGATGACCTTCTTGCGGACAGGGCGGGTCATGTCAGCCTCCCAGAAGCGCACCGGCGACCGCTGCATAGAGCGGAATGCCGATGGTCAGGTTGAAGGGGAAGGTGATGGCCAGAGACAGGGTCAGATAGACTGACGGATCGGCCTCCGGCAGCGCGATGCGCATGGCGGCGGGCACCGCGATATAGCTGGCCGAGCCCGACAGGATCATCAGCGCGGCCGCATCGCCCGGCGTCATTCCGATCAGCCAGGCCAGCGGCAGCGCGGCGAACGCGCCGATCAGCGGCATCACGACACCGAACGCGGCGCCGGCCCAGCCCAGCTTGCGCGCGCCGCCCAGCCGGCGCGCCGCCACCAGCCCCATGTCCAGCAGGAACAGGCACAAGAAGCCCTGGAACAGCCCGTTCACGAACAGGTCCAGGCGCGCCATGCCCGACGGGCCGGACGCCCAGCCGATCAGGAAGGCGCCGATGAGCAGCACCACCGAGCCGTTGAGCAGGACTTCGCGTATCAGCTCCGGGCGCGCTTCGGGATCAGGGCCCTTCGACGCCCGCCCGGCCAGCCACAATCCGGTCAGGATGGCCGGCGTCTCCATGATCGCCAGCACCGCCACCATGTGGCCAGACCAGATCAGGCCGGTCAGGGTCAGGAATTCGGAGCCGGCCACAAACGTCACCACCGAGATGGAGCCGTAATGGGCCGCGCTGGCCGCCGCCGTGGCGCGGTCGATTTTCGTGAACAGGCGCAGCAGCGCAAACGCGATCACCGGCAGGGAGAAGCTCAGCAGCACCCCCGCCCCGGCCGCCAGCAACAGGTCGAACGTCAGGCCCAGCTCGGCCACAGCGGCGCCGCCCTTGAAGCCGATCGCCAGCATAAGATAGAGCGCCAGCCCCTTGGCCACGGCCTGGGGAATTGAAAGGTCTGACCGCGCCAGCCCGGCGAAAATGCCCAGCGCGAAGAACAGCACCGCCGGGGTGGTCAGATTGATCAGGGCAAGGCCGATTGCGTCGCTCATGAGGCCAAGCGCTAGCCGAGCCGGTCCGTCCTCGCAAGCGGATTTGGCGCGTCAGGCGCCGGCCTGGCGCGCAATCATCCAGTTCCAGTAGCGCAGCACGGTCTGAGCCTTGTCCACCGACAGGGTGTCGAACACATGCACCGCCTGGGCGATGCGCAGCGGCGCGTCGGTGCGCCCTCCCGCCTCGACCAGCATCACCGTGTGCTCGCGCGACAATCCGGTGGCCTTGGCCAGCACCGCCAGCGGCTCGCCGCCGAAATCCTCGATCATCCGGTCCGACAGATCGCGTCCGACATTGCTCAGCGCAGCCATTTCGGTGCGCAGCGCTTCGGAATAGCCCTCACGCGCGGCGCGCTCGGCTACGCCTTCCAGCGAGCCGTAGGGCGAGAGCTCGGCCGCCTTCCGGTCGCGTTGGCGCCGGTCGATATAGGCCAACGCGGCGTCAACCGCCGGATCGCGTTCGCCCTGGCCGGACGCCAGGGGAAACACATCACTGGCCGCCTCCTGAAGAATGGCGCGCGAAGCGGCGAAGCGCTCCAGAATCATGCGCCGCTGGTCATGCCCGCAGGCCCAGAACAGGGTCAGCGCCTGGGCCGGGCGCAGTTCGGGGCGCCGGATCAGCAACAGCGCCATGCTCTCCTGTTCGGCCGCTTCACGCACCAGAAAGTCCACGGTCTCCTGCGCCAGGCGCGCGCCTTCATTGCGCAGCAGCGCCGCGATGACCTTGGGATCGCCGCTGGCGCACAGGGCGGCGGCCACCACTTCGGACACCCGGTCGCGCCGGGCCAGGGCCAGGCGGGGATGATGGCCGCCCTTGCGCGCGATCTCCATCATGGCGAAATCGGTGAGCGCGCGCGAGCGCGCCACGATGGGTTCGGCGATCTCGAAATCATCCATGCCCAGCCGCCGCAGCAGAGCCGGCGGGGCTTCGGCCTGTTCGGCCAGACGCGCAGCCACCTTGGCGCGCAGGGCCGGCTCGGCGGATGTCAAAAGGGTGTCGAGCACGTCGGCGACCATCCAGCGCTCCTGGGGCGCCATGCGGCTGGAGGGCAGGCAGACGATATCGGCCAGCCGGCGCGTCAGCAGCGCGCGGGCGCGGGCGGCGGGCGCAGGGGGCGGCGCCGACGCCGGAGCGGGGGCGGATCGCAGGTCTTCAGCCATGCCAGGGTCCGATACGGCTCTTGAAGCAAGGCCGTCAGTATTGCGCCCGGCGCGTTAAGGAATGGTCTCCGCCGTACTCACCCGGCCCGCGGGGCGGAGCGCGGATTGGTCACGCGCAGGCCCGCGCCGGGCGGCAGGCCCAGCTCGTCGCGGTCCCACACCAGCTCCACGCCCTGGGGCAGCATCGCCCGGCAGTGATCGGGGTGAACGCGAAACAGGGTGACGTCGAAGTTCCAGCCCTGTCCGGCCGCGCCGCGCACGTCCGTCACGAAGCTGTCGCGCGTGGTGCAGCCATTGGACGGCACGCGCACCACCAGCTCCCCGGCCCGATTGAGGCGCCAGTCATAGACCGCTTCAGCTCCGTAGCCGTAATCAGGCGGCGCGCTCTGGCAGGCGGTCAGCGCCAGGGCGGCCGCGCCTGCGCATATCATGCTCAATCGGATCATCGCGCCACTCCTGCCAGCCAGACGCCAGCATACCCGACCCGGGCGCGAGACAATAGCGCGCATGCGGCAAGAAAAAGGCCCGCCGGTTCGCACCGGCGGGCCTGATGTCAGGCGGATACCCGGAACGCCAGGCGTTACGAGGAGTAGAATTCGACCACCAGGTTGGGCTCCATCTTCACCGGATAGGGCACCTCGCTGAATTCCGGGACGCGCGCATAGGTGGCTTTCAGCCCCTTGGGGTCCAGGTCGATATATTCGGGCACGTCGCGCTCGGGGCTGCCCAGCGCTTCGAGCACCAGGGCCATGTTGCGCGACTTCTCGCGCACCTCGATCACGTCGCCCGGCTTGCACTGGAACGAGGCGATGTTGACGCGCTGGCCGTTCACCTTGACGTGGCCGTGATTGACGAACTGGCGCGCGGCGAACACGGTCGGCACGTACTTGGCGCGGTAGACGATCGCGTCCAGGCGGCTTTCCAGAAGGCCGATCAGGTTCTCGGCGGTGTTGCCCTTACGGCGCATCGCCTCGGTGAAGAGCTTCTTGAACTGCTTCTCGGTGATGTTGCCGTAATAGCCTTTCAGCTTCTGCTTGGCGCGCAGCTGCAGGCCGAAATCGGACAATTTGCCGGCGCGGCGCTGGCCGTGCTGGCCCGGGCCGTAGGCGCGGTTGTTCACCGGGGACTTGGCGCGGCCCCAGATGTTTTCGCCCATACGGCGGTCGATTTTGTATTTCTGCGAATGACGCTTCGACATGGATCTCTCTTCTTGTGACGCGGCCCGGCGCAGCGCCCTCTTCGCTGCACGATGGAAACGGCGGTTCTCGCGTCGTCCGTGCGTGTTGATACGAGCGGTCCGGTCGCCCGGCCACTGAGGGAGCGCGGCTTATGGGCCAGGCGCGCCCGCCTGTCAATCAATCGCCCCCGCCAGCGCGCAAATCGGGTGGCGCCGCGGCGCGCGAGCCGGTAAGCGTGCAAGGCGCTGACAGGATGACGCCCATGCACGACCGCTGCCCATGGCCGGGACAGGACCCGCTCTACATCGCCTATCACGACACCGAGTGGGGCGTGCCCGAGTATGACGGGCGCGCATTGTTCGAAAAGCTGGTGCTGGACGGCTTCCAGGCCGGACTCGCCTGGATCACCATACTGAGAAAGCGCGAGACCTTGCGCGCGGCGTTCCACCAGTTCGATCCCGGCGTCATCGCCCGCTATGGCGAGCCCGACGTGGCGCGCCTGCTGGCCGATCCCGGCGTCATCCGATCGCGCGCCAAAATTCTGGCCGCCATCGGCAATGCGCAGGCCTATCTCAGGCTGGAAGAGTCCGGGCCGGGCCTCTCGGCCTTCCTGTGGGACTTCGTGGACGGGCGCCCGGTGCAGAACCGTTTCGCCGCCATGAGCGAGGTTCCCGCCCAGACCCCTGTCAGCCAGGCCATGTCCAAGGCGCTCAAGGGCGCGGGCTTCAAGTTCTGCGGGCCGGTCATCACCTACGCCTTCATGCAGGCGACCGGCATGGTCAATGATCATCTGGTGACCTGTCCGCGCCATAGCGCCGTCGCGGCGATGGCGCGATGAACGCTTTGGTTGGCGCAAGCCGCAATGCTCGCTAGTTTGGGTTAAGCAAAGCAGAGTCACACTCGCGCCGGAGCCGCACATGACAGCCGCCGTCATCCGTTCCACAGGTCTGTGGACGCCAGCGGAATCCATCTCGAACGAAGAACTGGTGGCCAGCTTCAACGCCTATGTTGAAGCCTATAACGCCGCCCATGCCGGCGAGATCGCGCGCGGCGAGCTGGAGGCGCTCAGTCCCTCCTCGGCCGAGTTCGTGGAGAAAGCGTCCGGCATCAAGTCGCGCTACGTCATCAACAAGTCCGGCGTGCTCGACATCAAGCGCATGGCGCCGCGCATTCCGGCGCGCCCCAACGACCAGCTCGCCATCCTGGCCGAAATCGGGGTGAAGGCGTGCCGCGACGCGCTGGACCGCGCGGGCCGCACCGCGGCCGATGTGGACGGGGTGATCGTGGGCGCCTCCAACCTGCAGCGCGCCTACCCGGCCGTGGCCATCGAGATCCAGGACGCGCTGGGCATCGAGGAGGGCTTCGGCTTTGACATGAACGTGGCCTGCTCCTCGGCCACTTTCGCCATGCAGGCCGCCGCCGACATGATCGCCCAGGGCCATGCGCGCGCCCTGCTGGTGGTGAATCCGGAGATTTGCTCGGCCCATCTCAACTGGCGCGACCGCGACAGCCATTTCATCTTCGGCGACGTGGCCACCGCGATCCTGCTCGAGCGCGCCGATCTGGGCGAAGGGGGCTGGCGCATTATCGGCACGCGCCTGCGCACCAAATTCTCCAACAATATCCGCAATAATTTCGGCTTCCTGAACCGCACCGAGCGCCGGGACGGCGACAACGCCCCGCAGCAGAACGGCGCCCCGCACGACGACAAGCTGTTCGTCCAGGAAGGGCGCAAGGTGTTCAAGGAAGTCGTGCCCATGGTCTCCCAGATGATCCGCGATCACATGGAGGAGCTGGGCCTGCAGCCTGAGGAGATGCGCCGGATCTGGCTGCACCAGGCCAATATCAACATGAATCTGATGATCGCGCGCAAAGTGTTCGGGCGCGACGCCGGGGGCGAGGACGCGCCGACCATCCTGGACACCTACGCCAACACCTCCTCGGCCGGCTCCATCATCGCCTTCCACCTGCACAGCGACGATCTCAAATCCGGCGACAAGGGCGTGATCTGCTCGTTCGGAGCGGGGTATTCGGCCGGGTCCGTGTTCATCGAGAAGCTCTGACGTGAGCGCCATACCCGCGGATCAAGCCCTGTTCGCCCGAGTGCTGGCGAAGACGCATGAGTATCTCGATTTCCCGTCTGTGGTCGGCCACGAGACGCCGTTCCTCGACCATCTGGCGCGCGACTTTGCAGCGCTGGGCGCGCGTGTGGAGCGCCCGCGCAATCTGTGCATCGCCCATCTGGGCGAGGGCCCGGTCTTCCTGGCCCATATCGACCGCCACGGCGCCATCACCGCCGAAGACGGGGTTCCGGTCTACGCCGCCCACGCGGTCAAGAACGAGAAATACGCCGAGGCCAAAACAGTCACCGCCGCCTTCGCCGAGACGGTTTCCGGACGCTATACGGGCGAGACCGTGTTCGCCTATGACCGCAAGACCGGCGGGCGCATCGCCTATGGCCGCATCAAGGGCGCCGGGCTGGACGCCACGGGACGGCTGGCGCTGACGCTGGAGGGCATGATCGCGCTGGAGCCGGGCACGCCGGTGGCTTTCGCCCGCGCGCTTGGTCCAGTTGAGGCCGGCTTTGTCTCCGGCCAGCTCGACAATCCCGTCTCCGCCGCGGCGCTGCGCGTGGCCGCCGAGCTGGGCCTCAAGGGCACGGTGGTGTTCACCGCCGAGGAAGAGATTGGACGCTCGGCGGCCCATGTGCTGGGCTGGCTGGCTGCCGGCGGCGAGGAGCGGCGCGACATCGTGGTGCTGGACACCACCCCGTTCGACGACAGCGCGGCGGCGCTGGCAGGCGCTGTGATCCTGCGCCGGCGCGATGCAACCGCCTCGTTCAATCCCGGCATGGTCGCGCGCCTGGAGCAGGCCGCCAGCGCGGCGCGCGCGCCGATCATCTTCAAGGACAGCTTCATCGAGCGCGAAAACGACGCCCGCGCCCGGCGCAGCCAGCCGCTCAAGTCCATGGGCCTCACCGAGCTCGGCCGCATCGCCGCCCTGTCTTCAGGCCGCTGCAATGGCGCGACCTTGCAAATCCCCACCTTCAACTATCATTCAAATCAGGAATCCACGACGCCGCGCGCCGTCACGGCGTTCGCGCGCACGCTGCTGGCGCTGGAGTAAGGGCTCAAGGCGCTCACCGCGCCCGCACGCGCACGCCGTCGCTGATGCGGTCGGAGGGGTAGAGCACCACGCGCTGGCCCGGCGCCAGGCCCGAGACGATATGCGCCGTGCGCCCGTCATGGGGGCCGGTCTCCACCGCACGCAGGCGGGCGCGCCCCTCCTCCACCGCGAACACCGCCCAGCCGCCTTCGTGACGGAACAATGCGGCCACCGGCGCGGTCAGCACGTCCTCTCCGCGCCAGACCTCGATGGCCGCGCGCACGCGGTAGCCATGCCCGAGGGCGGACCAGTCATCCCAGGGTTCGAGAATATCGAGTATCACGTTGACCCGGCGCTCCTCGACGCCCAGCGCGCTGATTCGGCGCGCGCCGAACGGCTCGACCCGGCGCACCTCGGCGCGCAGGTCGGCTTCCCCGCCCCAGGCGGTGATCCGGGCCGGGGCGTTCTCGCGGATGCGCACCGCATCCTCAGAGCGCACCTCGGCGATGATCTGCAGGTCCACCGGATCGCCCAGCTCCAGCACCGGCTGGCCCGGCGCCAGCACCGTCTCGCTGGTCTGGTCCACGCTCAGCACCCGCCCGGTGATCGGACTGGTCAGGCGCACCAGCCCGTTCTCCAGATTGGCGTCAGGCGGCGCCAGGCGCGCAGCGGCGGCCTCGCGTTCAGCCTGGCGGGCGCGCACATTGGCGCGTGTGGTCTGAAGCGCCGCCTGGGCGGAACGCGATTGCAAGCGCGCGCGGTCCAGCGCGCCCTGGCTGACGGTTCCGCTTTCAGCCAAAGTCTCGAAACGCTGCAGCTCGGTGCGGGCGTACTCGGCTTCGGCCTCGGCGCGCTGCAGCTCGGCCCGGGCGAAACCCAGCAGGGCGTCGGCCGACTGCAGCGCAGCCTGGGCCTCCGAGCGCGAGCGCGCATCAAGCAGCACCGGATCAACCGGCAACAGAATCGCCAGCGTCTCGCCCGCCTCCACCGGATCGCCGGCCTTTTTCTCCACCCGCATCAGACGCCCGGCTGTGGGCGCGGAGACGGTGTAGACGTCACGCACCTGGGCGTGACCCTCGGCCGAAACCGTCACTGACAGCGTCGCGGTATGCGCCACACCGAAATCGGCCGGCACTGGCCGCGGAGCGATCGCCCAGGCGAAGGCCAGCACAAGGATCAGCGCGGCTGCGGCCCAGAAAATATGGCGAAATTTCAGGGATTTGAATGACATGACGGGACCTATTCGCGGGTTTTGAGAACTTTGACCATATCCAGACGATCGATGCGCCGGCGCACCAGCGCGCCGCTGAGCGCAACAGACACAACCAGGATCAGCCCTGCGTAAGCAAACGAGGCCGGGCTGATCACAAAGGGCAGGCGGAACACGTCCGAGCTCATGGAGAGCGACATTCCCCAGGCCAGGAGCGCGCCTGCGGCCAGGCCTGCAGGCAGGGCGATCAGCGTGATCAGCGCCGCCTCGGCCAGAAGGATGTAGCTGACATCCCCGCGCGAGAACCCCATCACCCGCAGGGACGCCAGCTCCCGGTCGCGTTCGGCCATGGAGACGCGCACAGCATTATAGGCCACGCCCAGCGCAATGACCGAGGCGAACAGGATGAACACGCCAATCACCGTGCCCAAGCTTTCATCCATGATGGCCTGGAAGGTCCGGCGCGCCTCGGCGTTGAACTGCATTCCGGCTATGCCCGGCGCGTCCTTGAGGGCGGCGTAGAGCGCAGCGGCCTCATCGGCGTCCACGCGCAGCACCGCGCCATTGATCACATCGCCATCGCCCAGCGCCCGGTTGAGATCGTCGAGGCGCATCTGGGCGCCCGATCCCACCCAGGTCTGCGGCGTGGCGATGACCTGCAGGGCCAGCTCAGGGCGCGCGCCGCGCGTGAGGGCGGCGGTCACCGTCCCGCCCGGCCCTACGCCCAGCCTGTCAGCCAGATCGCGCGACAACACCAGGCCGCCGGGCACAGGCGCAATCGTCTCCCCGTCGGGACCGGTCAGGCGCGCCAGACGCGGATCATCCACCACGCCGGTCAGCGCGGTCATCACCTCGCGCTGTTCGAAGCGCAGGCGCACAGGCTCGGCGCGGAACGGTTCGATCTCCATGACGCCGGGCCGCTCCGCCAGCGCGTCCAGCGCCCCCATGGCGCGCGGATCGCTCAGATGGACGCTGAGATCATGGCGGTTGGCGAGGGTGAAGTAATCTTCGACCATCGCCTCCACCGCATCGGAAAAATAGAAGGCGCACACCAGGAGCGCGCCGCTCGCCGCCAGGCCCAGACCGGTCAGGCCCGCGCGCAGGGGAAAGCGCAAGAGCTGGCGCAGCACCATGCGCGACTGGTGATCAAGCCCTTTCAGACGCGCCAGCCCGGCGCCCAGCCCGCGCGAATAATCCGCCGGCGCAGGCGGGCGCATCGCTTCAGCCGGCTCCAGCCGAGCAGCGCGGCGCACCGCCCCGGCTGCGCCAAGCATCACCGCGCCCAGCGCCAGCAGGGCCGCGACGGCGTAGCCAGCCGGGTCCACCCCGAACAGAAGGAAGGGAAAATGGTAGTATTCCGCGATCATGCCCGCCATTTGCGCGCCTAGCCAGGCGCCGCCCGCCGCGCCCGCAGCCAGGCCCAGCACCGCGATCACGCTGGCGAATTTGAGGTAATGGCCTGCAATCTGGACCGGCGTATAGCCGAACGCGCGCAAGAGCCCGATCTGCTCGCGCTCCACCGCGACCAGGCGCGAGACCACGATATTGACCAGAAACGCCGCGACGATCAGAAAGATCGGCGGCAGCAGGCGCGTCATGGTGCGCATCTGATCGATCTCGGCGGTCACAAACGCATCCGAGACCTGATCGCGGCGGCCATAGGCGCCTGCGGCGCCATAAGGCGCCAGCACCTGATCCAGCGCAGCGCGCACGGCCGGCTCGCTGGCGCCGCGCAGCAGGCGCACCGACGCCTCGTTGAATGCGCCGGACATGCCGGTGGCGGCGGCCACGCCGGCCTCGTTCATCCAGATCACGCCGAACAGGGCCGGATCCGGCGCCAGCTGGCCGGGCGCGATGGCGTAAATCCATTCCGGGCTCAGCGCCACGCCGGTGATGGTCACGCTCTCGCGCCGGCCCGCCAGGGTGATGGTCATACGCTGGCCTGCCGCGAGGCCATGCTCGGCGGCGAAACTGTCGAGCACGACCGCCTCGTCGGACGATCCCGGCGCGGGCAGGCGCCCCTCGGTCAGATGCAGGGCGTTTACGGCCGGTTCAGCGCCGTCGTGCGGCAGGGACTGGACATAGCCGGACGGCGGTGGCCCCTCCCCGCCCAGTTCGAACAGGACCGGCGCGATAATGCGCGTCTCCACGCTGGCCACGCCGTCCAGCGCGCGCAGCGTTTCGGCCAGGGGCTGCGGCGCGCGCACCGCCGGCGCCCAGACATCTGCAAAGCGGTAACGTTCGTAATACGCCGCCCGGGTCTCGGCCAGCGACACGGTGAGGCCGCCCATCGAAACCTGGATCGAGACGCCCGCAGCCACCACCAGCGCGATCGCGAACACCTGGCCGCGCATGCGCCAGAGATCGCGCAGGACCTTGCGGTCCAGCACGCCCAGGGGCGCGCCCCTCACCAGCTCAGCTCCGAAGCGCGGACCGGCTTGCGGTTCACCCGGTTTTCACGGATGGCGCCGTCAGCGAACACGATCACCCGGTCCGCCATGTCGCCCACAGACATATTGTGCGTGATAAGAAACGTGGTCGCGCCCAGCTCGCGATTGACGTTTTGCAGGGCTTCAAGCACCCGCACGCCGGTGCGCGAATCCAGCGCGCCGGTCGGCTCGTCGCACATCATCACCTCGGGGCGCTTGGCTATGGCCCGCGCAATGGCCACGCGCTGCTGCTCGCCGCCGGACATCTGGGACGGGAAGTGGTCGACGCGCTGCTCCAGGCCCACCAGCGCCAGCGCCTCGCCCGGATCCATGGGATCACGCGCGATTTCGGTGACCAGCGCCACGTTTTCGCGCGCCGTCAGGCTGGGCATCAGATTGTAGAACTGGAATACGAAACCGACATGGTCTCGCCGGTAGCGGGTCAGTGCGGCGTCGCTGGCGTCGTGCAGCGCCTGGCCGCGAAACATGACAGTGCCGCTGCTGGCCCGGTCCAGACCGCCCAGTATGTTCAGAAAGGTCGATTTGCCCGACCCGGACGCGCCCAAAACCACGATCAACTCGCCGTCCGGCACGTCGAGATCCACGCCCCGCAAGGCATGCACGGCGGCGGGACCATCGCCATACACCCGCGACAGGCCGCGCACTTCATAGGTGTGATCTGTACGGCCTGGAGCCGCCTGCGGGCTGGCCATCAAGTCCTCCTGTCCCGGCGCCAGAGTATAGTGCGCCCCGGCGCCCACAAGGCCAAACCCTGCGCCCGCTTGCCGCAGGTGCGAAATCCGGATATTTGTCCGGACATGAAAGATCTCGCACCGGTCTATTTCGCCTCCGGCCGCAGCCCTGCGGATGAAGCGCTGCGCCTGCAGAGGCTCGATTCCTTTTACGCCGCCCCGACACGGGCCTGGCTGCAGCAGGCCGCCGGGCTCAAGCCCGGCATGGCGGTGGCCGAGTTCGGGCCCGGCTCGGGACGGATGCTGGACTGGTTCGCCGGGATCGTGGGCCGCGACGGCGACGTGCTGGGCGTGGATATCGACCTGTCGCGCGCCGGCCCGGTGCGCCCGCCGGTGCGGCTGATGCAGGCGGACCTTCACGCCCCCGCCGCCGAGCCCGGCGCGTTCGATCTGGTCTATGCGCGCATGGTGCTGGGCCATCTGTCAGATCCGGACGCGGCCATTGCGCGGCTGCTCGAGTGGCTCAGGCCGGGCGGGCGCATTGCGCTGGCGGATCTCGATTGTTCGCGCTCGCTGCCAGAGGATATGAGCACGCCAGGCATGGCCGAATTCGCCGCCGCCATGGACGCAACCCGCCAGGCCATGGACGAGACCAGCCTGATGGACAGCGCGTTCGGGGGCCGCCTGGCCGGCGCCATGAAACAGGCCGGGGTGACGCAAGTGAACGAACAGCGCTTCGAGCGCGTTGTAGAAGGCGGCTCGGACTGGGCCCTGTTCCAGGCGGAGAATGTCGAGATCATCGCCGGGCTGACCGGTGCGCACGAGGCGTCGGCGATCACGGCGCGCTATATGCGCACGCCGGGCGTGCGCTATCACGATCAGGCCCTCGTCTTCTGCACCGGGATCCGGCCGTGAGCCCCGGTGCGGCGTCTTGCACGTTGAACTGCACGGTGCGGCGCGTTACCGGTTTCATTGAATTGCCAGCAAGGA
The DNA here is from genome assembly GCA_020832735.1 of Oceanicaulis sp. Classification (GTDB taxonomy): domain Bacteria; phylum Pseudomonadota; class Alphaproteobacteria; order Caulobacterales; family Maricaulaceae; genus Oceanicaulis. The sequence goes on along the minus strand of JAFIEB010000009.1, from coordinate 14,350 downwards.
GAGCGCCATGCGCACCCCCGTTTCCCGTCACGCTCTGATCGCGATGCTCGCGGCAGGCGCGTTCACACTCGGCGCATGCGGTGATGCCGGCGCGCCTGAATCTCCAACCGGCGATACGCCCGCACCGGCGCCGGCGCCCGAACCGGCGGCCGAACGCAATGTCGATGTGGACGCCGTGCTCGCCTCCCTGGGCGAGGCCTATATGGACGCCAACCGCGCCAATGGCGAACGCCTGTGGCGGCGCTGCCAGTCCTGCCACACCGTCAACGAGGGCGGGCGCCACATGGTCGGCCCCAATCTCTACGCCATGTTCGGTCAGCAGGCCGGCGGAGCCGAGGGTTTCCGCTACTCCAACGCCCTGCAGGAGGCCGATTTCGTCTGGACAGCTGTGGAGCTGGACGAGTGGCTGGCCAACCCGCGCACCTTCCTGCCGGGCAATCGCATGAGCTTTGCGGGCCTGCGCAATGAAAGCGACCGCAACGACCTGATCGCCTGGCTGGCGGTGGCCACCGCGCCGGAAGACGCCGCGGACGCCTATGAGCCGGCGCAGGACGAACCCGATGCGCGCGATCCTGAAACGGACGGGGACAGCGAAGGCTGAACCTGGACTGTTTCAGTCCTGACAGCGTAAATGAAACGCCCCGGCCGTGCGGCCGGGGCGTTTGTCTTCGGGGCTGCCAGATAGTCCTTGGATCAGAACTCCAGGCGCAGGCTGGCGCTCCAGATAGCCCCGTAGGTGTAGTAGCGGCTGCCCCACGAGCCCGGCGCAGCGCCCGGCGCGTTGCCGGCCAGGAAGATGTCCTCGTCGGTGATGTTCTTGCCCTCCAGCTTCAGCCTCCAGCGCCCGTCGGCCGAGGTCAGCTGCGCGAACACGTCAAACGTGGTCACCTCGTCAGAGAAGATCGCCGGCGAGTTACCGACATTGCGGGCGAACGCGCTGGAATAGGTCGCCGAGCCGCCGAACGCGAACTCACCAAGCTCGGTGGGCTGGAAGAACACCGCATTCAGGCGCCCCGCGAGATCGGGGAACTGCTTGCCGTCGAGCGTGTCGAAGGGAACGCCGACCGCCGGATCAACGCGCGAACCCTCGTCATAGCGGAAATTGGTGGTGCCCAGATTGCCCGACAGCTGGAACTGATCGGTGGGCGCCCAGACGCCTTCCAGCTCGAGGCCATGCACGATGGCGTCGGCATTGATTACGCCGAACTGGAGGGTGGCGGGCTCCAGCACCGAGAGCTGCAGCGCGTCATAAACGGAATAGAAGTAGGTGGCGTTGAAGCGCAGCGAGTTGTCGAAGAGGTCCGAACGCAGGCCGATCTCCCAGGAGGACAGCTCTTCAGGCTGATAGATATTGAAAGCCACATTCGGCGTGATCGGGCGCGTGCCAGCCAGGCCCCCGGCCTTGTAGCCCGTGGAATACGAGCCATAGACCATCAGGTTTTCATTGGGACGGTATTGCGCCACTGCGCGCCAGGAGAAATTGGTGTCGTCAAACGACGGGTCCACATCCCAGATCGGTGCCAGCGTGTTGGGATCGAGCAGGCGGCGGTTCGCCGTTTTGTCATCCGAGGTGTAGCGCCCGCCCAGCGTAAACGACCACTGATCATTGAAGTGGAAGGTGGACTCGCCGAACACCGCCCAGGAGGTGGTGTCCTGCACATCGTCATTTAAGCCGAAGGGCTGACCGATGAAGAAGGAGAAGAGCTGGTTGAACCGGTTATTGGCCAGCTGCTCCACATTCTCGCGGAAATAATATGCGCCCAGCACGTAATCGACCTGCTCGTTGCCGCCGACCAGCTGGACTTCCTGGGTGAACTGCCACTGGTCGAGCTCCTGGTAGAGGTCGACAATGCCCGGCCCGTCGAGATCCGCCGTCAGGTTCTGGGAGAAGGTGCGGTAGGCGGTGATCGAGGTGATCTCGCCCAGCCCGGCGCCGAACTTCACTTCGCCGCTGACGCCGCCGCCGCGATATTCGTGGAACGGGGCGATGGACATTTCGCCCGCGCGCCGCCCGAACGGTTCGGTGACAGAGCCGTCCGACTGGCGCTGGATCGGGGTGGGAATGAAGGCGCCCGAATTGTCGATGGTCCAGTCGCCCACGATATAGACCGACAGGTCACGGTCAGAGGGCTCCCACAGGAAGGATCCGCGCGCGCCATAGCGCTCGACATTGTTCACATTGCTTTGGGGCTCATAGGTGAACGGGCCTGCGGTCGGAGCGGGATTGTTGAGCAGATTGAAGTCGCTGCCGGTATTGCGGCTGAAGATATCGATCTTGAAGCCGCTCTCGCCCTCCACAACCGGCGCCGACCAGGAGGCGCGCACGTCCAGACGGTCCATTGTGCCGACAGCCACATCCATCACGCCGCGCGTGCCGGTCAGCTCCGGACGGCGCGAGATGAAGCGGATCGCGCCGCCATTGGTGTTGCGGCCGTAATAGGTGCCCTGGGGTCCACGCAGCACCTCGACGCGTTCCAGATCCACCAGATCGATCGTGGTGCCGTTCTGCTTGCCCAGATAGACGCCGTCCAGATAGATGCCCACGCCCACTTCGGCGAACAGCGAGGATTCATCCTGGCCCACGCCGCGGATATAGACTTGGGCGGCGTTGGCGACGCCGGTGTTCTTCTGGATGTTCACGTTGGGCGCGGTGAAGCGCAGATCAGTGATCTCCTCGACCGCCTGACGGTCCAACTCGGCCGCGCCCAGTGCGGTCAGCGCGATCGGCACGTCCTGGGAGTCGGCCTCGCGGCGCTGGGCGGTCACGATGACGCGGTCCACGCCGCGCGGGGCGGCAGCCTCGCTGTCCTGGGCGTGGGTCATGGCGGTAAAGGCGGGTATGGCGGCGCCGGCCATCAGGGCGGCGCGAAGCAGACGGGTCATGAATTATCTCCCCTGTTCATACAGAATCGACCGGTGGTCCGGCTTGTGGTGGAGGTCAAACTAGAGCGCCTCCAGTCCGCGTCAATTTGTCCGGACGAATTGATATACCATCTGTGACATTTTCGCACCGGCGCGTCAGGGTTGTTCAAGCAATTCCACGATGATGCCTGAGGGAGACCGCACAGCGGCCCAGCGCACGGGACCGTAGGGAGACAGGTCAAAACCGGCCGGTCCGGCCGAGGGCGTCACGTCCAGCGCAGCCAGCCGGTCCAGCGCAGCGCCCAGATCATCCACCGGCAGGCGCACGCCCAGAATGCCGAGATGGGGCGGACGCGCGCGATGGGAGAAATCATCCCCCTCCAGCCCGTCGAAATGCATCAGCTCGATCCGCCCGTCCTCGCCGGGGCGCTGCTGCAGGATCGCAGTGCGGCGCGGGATCACATGGGAGAAATTATTCGGCAGGCCGTGATTGGTGCTGACCGGTTCAGGGTCGATATAGTCGCCCTCCCAGAACGGCGCATAGCCCAGCCCCTCCACTAAGAAGGCCCGTTCCGCCGCCAGATCATGCACCATGGCCATGGTGTTGAACGGGTATGAGAAACCTTCGAGATCATCCCAGCCCTCAATGGGCGGATGCACGCGCGAATAGACCGCCAGATTGACCCCGTCGGGCAGGCGCACGACGACGTTCTTGATCAACAAGCCGCCAAAATCGAACACCTGGGGCAGATTGAAAACGCTCCAGCCGCGCGCATGGGCGGCGTCCATGACAAGGTCCGCCTCCTCAGCCCGCACCATCAGCGAGAACAGCCCGCCCTGATCCCAGACCTGCGCGCCGGGCCGGATCAGCTCCTGCTCCACGCCATCAAAGCGCACCAGGCGCACCCAGCCCACATCCTTGCCCGGCGAGGCCATCAGCGCGTACTCGCCCGACGCGCCCTCCAGCCCCCAGGCCTCCAGCCAGGCCGGCGCCAGCGCGCCGCTATCGCGCACCTCATAACCGGCCACCTCGATCATAAAATCGCGGATCGGAGCGAGGTCACGCACCGAGACCACAGCCTCCTGCCAGCCCCGCCCGGTTTCGGCGATGAAGGGGGCGGGCTGCGCCGGATCGCCCGCCGCGGCGCCATCGCCTGGAACCGCCGCCTCGCCCTCGCACGCCAGCAGCGCCAGCGCCGCCGTCACAGCCGTCAGGGCCCGTCCAATCGGGATCATCATCGCCTCCCATGATCTGAGGCGTGCAGGATGGCTGGTTTGTACGGACATGCAAGGGCGCGGCGATCCCCCGCCTGATTCGCAGACGGCCGGCGCATTCTTGCGCAATCGCCAGTCAGCCCCCCGCCCCGGCCGCTGAAATGCAGGCGGCAAGGCGCCGGACGCGCCATGGCAATCAAGCATATATCAATTAAATTTCAATGCGTTGACTTGCCCTGATCTGGCAGCAGGTCAGTCCGCGCCCGCACATATGATTTATAGCGCCTTAATCATCGTCACCCTACCCATCATCGTCATCACAGGGCACTCACAGGGGATCCCCATGCGCCTCTCAAACATACTGGTAATGGGCAAACTGCTCATCATTGTCGCCACCATGGCGGTTGTCATGGCCGGCCTTGGGGCATTCGCCGTTTACGAGATCAATCAGGTCCGCGACTCAGCGCACCGGATCCACTCCGCCTCGGTGGAGCTTCAAAATGCAGGCGCATTGCGCATCGCAATCGCCGACCTGCGGCGCCAGTGGTACCGGATAACTCTCGACCCGCAGTCTGTTGAGCAGGTCAGCACGGATGCGGCCCAGGCGCGGGGGCGGTTTCGCGAGGCCTTTGACGCCATCTCAGCCGGCGCATCGAGCACCGCCCAGGGACATCTTGACCGTATTGGTCCGGCAATGGACGGCTATTACGCAACCCTGGTGCAAGGCTTGTCAGATGCACGTTCTCGCCAGGACGGGGATGCTGACGCCTTGCGCGATCTTCTCTACGCCCAGGCGGTCGCCGTACGCCCGTCAGAACAAACTCTCATGGAACTGATCAACGGTTTTGTCGCCTATGAAACGGAGGCGGAAGCGGCGGCCGCGGAAGCTGCCGGCGCCACTGCTGAAATGGCGCGCAATCTTTTGATCGCCGGCACGCTTCTGGGCATCGTCCTGGGTACAGTCATCAGCATTCTGATCGGCCGCTACGGCATCAGCCAGCCGCTGGCGCGGGCCATTGGCCGGCTGGACCGCCTGGGCAAGGGTGAACTGGACATCAAGATCGAGGAAACGGACCGCCGCGACGAAATCGGCACGCTCAATCAGGCGCTTGAGATTTTCAAAGCCGAATCGCTCAAGGCCCGCGACCTGGCCGCCGCCCAGAAAGTCGAGGCCGAACGCAAGCTGGCCGAAGCTGAACGCGTCAGCGCGCTGACCCGCGAGTTCGAAGCCGAGATCGACGAGGCGGTCACGGCTTTGGCGGGCGCGGCTGAAGAGCTTCAGGTCACCGCGCAATCCATGGCCTCCACCGCCGAGGAAAGCTCGGCCGAAACCCAGACCGTTTCGGCCAGCACCGCACAGACCGCGGCCAATGTGCAGACCGTGGCCAGCGCCGCCGAGGAGCTGTCCAGCTCAATCCGCGAAGTGGCCACCCAGATCGGACGCAGCTCCGGCGTGGCGGCGGAAGCGGCAACCAAGGTCAACGAGGCGCTGGGCCGCATTGAGGGTCTGGTCAAGGCCGCAGCCGCGATCGACGAGGTGGCGAACCTGATTGGCGCAGTCACCGAACAGACCAAGCTGCTGGCGCTGAACGCCACCATCGAGGCGGCGCGCGCCGGTGAAGCCGGCAAGGGCTTTGCGGTGGTGGCCAGCGAGGTCAAGCAGCTCGCCGAACAGACCGAGAAAGCCACCGCCACGGTGATCGAACAGATCCGCGGCATCCAGGAAGGCACCCAGACGGCCGTGGCCGCTGTGCGCGCCATCGAGCAAGTGGTCGAGCAGGTCAAGGACATCTCGTCAGCCGTGGCCTCCTCCGCCGAGGAACAGGTCGCCGTGACCGGAGAGATCAGCCGCAATGTGGCCGAGGCCGCTGATGGAGCTGAAGCCGTTTCCCGTTCGCTCGGCGGTCTGGAGCAGGCGGCCGGCAGCACGTCCGCCGCCGCTGGTCAGGTGGCGGCCACTGCCGGGCAGGTGTCTGAACGCTCAACCCGCATCAAGGCTGATATCGCGCGCTATCTCAAATCCGTTCAGGCCGCCTGACGGGTGCAAGCCGGCAGGGAAGCGTTCTGCTTCAGGTAACCGGCTGCAAACCTTTGAACCCGTCAACCGGAGCCCTCCCCGGGGCTCCGGTTTCGGCGTTCATGGCGCGCATTCATCGCTCAACATTGGCCGCCGCCCGGTCTTCAGCGCCGGCTTTCCGGCGCGTCAACCGGCCGGCGCGCCTTGCTCCACCAGACAGATCCGCCGCCAAAGGCCGAAAGCAGCACCCGGATCAGCCAGAACGCGGTCAGGGCGATGATCATGACGACCGGCGCCGTCAGCAGGAACGGCATGTCACGCGCCATTTGCGGAAAAACCTGGGGCTGCCCCAGAAAGAAAGATGCGGCGGCGGTATACAGAGCAAATCCCATGCGCCACACATGGCGCGCGATGCGTTGCGCTCCATCCAGCCCGCCGCGGCGGATGACGCGCAGGTCAAGCGCAGCGCTCAAAAGGGCGACGCCGCCATACACAAAATATGTTGCAGCCGGGATGGGTGCGCCAGCCGCGAGCTCCGTGAGTTCGCCGCGAGCGACCTGGACTCCGGATGCGATACACCCCGCCGCCGCCGCAAGCGCGAACAGCATGGCGCCCCATTCGATCCGGCCGGTCTCATTCTCTTTCCGCCTGACGGTCAGCCACCCCGTTGCGGCCAGATAGGCGGTCAGCCCCCCTGCCGCCGCCGCCAGCGCGGCCGGGATCAGGAAAGCGGCATAAACGCCGCTGGCGGCCATCACGATCATGGAGGGAAAGAAGATGTGACCGGCAGCCCTGTGGGGCGGACTGCCTTTCGGCAGCAGCAAGGCCGCCATGCCAGCCAACAGGGCGATGGCGCCAGACACGATATGAACCATCATCATGCAGGGATCCTCCAGAAGGGCGCGCAGCCGTCAGTGCGCATGAGCTTGCTCGCTCAACGCCGCCAGCCACGATTATCCATGCTATTTGGCGAAGTAAATTGACCAAAAATGATTTTAATATATGCATATTCGCATGGAATGGCGTTCAGTTCAGTTTGACTGGAACAGGGCCCGCGCCTTTCTGGTCACGGCCGAGGAAGGCTCGTTATCGGCTGCGGCGAAGGCGCTGGGCCTGACCCAGCCGACGCTCGGCCGCCAGGTCGCAGCCTTGGAGGCGGAGCTGGGCGTTGAACTGTTCGAGCGCAGCGGCCGGAGCTTGAAACTGACCGCGAGCGGGCTGGAGCTTGTTGAACATGTGCGCGCCATGGGCGCAGCCGCCGGCCGCGTGTCGCTGTCAGCGGCCGGCCAGGCCCAGTCCATTGAAGGCGTGACGCGCATCTCCGCCAGCGAAGTGGCGGCGGCCTATGTGCTCGCGCCGGTTATCGGGCGGTTGCGCCAGGCTGCGCCCGGGATGACCATTGAAGTATTGGCCACAAACGCGGCCAGCGACCTGTTGCGGCGCGAGGCGGACATTGCGCTTCGGGGGTTCCGGCCACAGCAGCCTGATCTCATAGCCAGGCGGCTTCGCGATACCCGCATCCGGCTTTACGCAACCCCCCGATATCTCAATTCGCTTCCGCGCGAGAACAGCGCACCGGCGCTATCCCGGGCGGAATACATCGGATTTGATGACTCAGAACGCATGATCGAGCTGCTGAACGCGCGCGGCTTGAAGCTCGGCTATCGCAATTTTCCCGTTCTGACCCTGAGCCAGCTGGTGCAGTGGGAGTGGGTCAAGCAAGGGGTGGGGATCGGCCTGATGTTGGAGGAGGTTGGGGATAACGAATCTCTGGTGCGACGGGTGCTGCCAGACGAAGACCCGATACAATACCCGGCCTGGCTGGTCGCCCACCGCGGGCTGAGGACCAGCCGCCGTGTGCAACTGGTGTTCGAATCTCTCGCCGAACACCTTGGATGACCCTTGCCGTGCGCTGGCGGCCGCAAGAGCTCGATATCTGCTGTATTCCAGGGGTTAGATGGTGCCCAGGGCCGGAATCGAACCAGCGACACGCGGATTTTCAATCCGCTGCTCTACCAACTGAGCTACCTGGGCGGCGAGGCGGGCCTTGAGGCGCGCCGCGCTAGGGGGCGGGTTATAGGGCGGGGTTATTTGTCTGTCCATGCCCTTAAGGCAGATGTCCGCGCCTGCCCTGACGGGGCCGCACGGGCGCCGGGCCACAGGCGCGCCCTTGCCTCGCCCGCGCCGGGCTGGTAGCGCCAACGCCGCCGCGCTGAACACTTTCAGCGCAGCGCTCTCTTCCCTGCGCCCTTGCGCGACGAGGACATTTCCATGCGCCTTCGCCCCGCCCTTCAGTCTTGCGTCAGCCTGGCCGTGCTGGCCGCCCTCGTCGTCCCGGCCGCCGCTGCGGCCGTCTCCGCTCAGGAGGCCGGCGCAGATGCGGCGCGCGACGTGATCACCATCACCGCCGGGCGCGCGCCGGGCGCAGGGATGCTCGACCGGCCGATCACCCGCCTCACGCGGGCCGATCTGGAGGCGGGCGGGCAGAGTGATCTGGGCCAGGCGCTGGCGCTGAGCCCGGCCTTCACCGGCTCGGAGTTCAATGATGATCCGGGCACCCAGAACAACACCTCGGGCACGGCGAGCGTCAATCTGCGCGGGCTGGGGCTGGGCGCATCGCTCGTCCTGATCAACGGCCAGCGCCAGACCATCACCAGCGTCGCCGCCGATGACGGCTCCACGTTTGTGGACATGAATGCGCTGGTCCCTTCCATCGCCATCGAGCGGGTGGAGATTCTCAAGGACGGCGCCTCGCCCCTGCACGGCTCGGACGCGCTGGCCGGCGTAATCAACGTGATCACGCGCGACCGGTTTAAGGGTTTTGAAATGCGCCTGGAAGGGCGCGCGCCGGACAGTTTTGGCGGGGCCGGCAACAGCGTAGAGCTCGCCGTGATCGGCGGGGGGCGGACCGGGCGCTGGCATCATGCCGGGGCGGTGTCGGTGCGCCGCACTGACGGCGTCGAAGGGTTTGAAACCGGTTTCGTCCCGGGCACCGGCCTGTCGACGCTGGGCCAGCCGGGCGCGTATTACATCCAGGCGCCAGGCGGCGGCTTTGCGCTGGCCAATCCCGACGGCTCGCCCGTGCCGGTGATGGACCGCGACTGCGCTGCGGCGGGCGGCCAGCCGCTGGTGATCGGCGCGTCCACCGCGTTCGGCGATCCGGGTTTGTGCCGGCTGGATTTCGGCCAGTTCTTCTCGCTGATCCCCGACGAGACGCGCATCAACGCCTTCACGGCGCTCAGCGCCGACCTGGGCGGAGCAGAGCTGACGCTACGCGCCGGGCTGGCGCACAGCGACCTGACCCGCGGTAATTCTCCGTCCCTGCCCGCGCTGAGCTTTCCGACCATACCGGCGGACAATCCGGGCAATTATTTCGGCGAGGACGTGACCTGGCTCGGCCGCCCGCTGGGGGTCAGCGCAGGCGCGGCGCGGCGTTCGTTCGAGCATCTGACCTGGCGCCTTGATGGCGAGCTGATCGCGCCGCTCAGCGCCTTTTCGCGCAACTGGGAAGGCCGGATCGCCGCCAGCTGGTCGGCCAACCGGCTGGACGCCACCATCACCGACGCGGTCGCCGGCCGGCTGGATCTGGCGCTGAACGGGCTGGGCGGCCCGGCCTGCGCGCCAGGCGCCGCGCCGGGCGCGCAAGGGTGTCTGTGGTTCAACCCGTTTGGCTCAGGCGGGCTGGTCACCGATCCGGCCGATCCGCGCTATAACGACCCGGCCCTCATCGGATGGCTGATCCAGGAAGACCAGCGCCGCTCCGACGCCAGCCTGGCGAGCCTGGACGCGTCGGCCTCCACCCCGGCCCTGTTCACCGCGCCCGGCGGCCCGGCCTCGCTGGCCGTGGGCGCGCAGCTGCGCCGCGAGCGATTGTCGGTGGAGCACGGCGATCTGTTCAATGATGACGCCTTCCTGTTCATCGTGGGCGGGCCGGACTTTTCTGGCGCGCGCACCGTCTCGGCCCTGTTCGCCGAAACCCTGGTCCCGTTAGGCGCACGCACGCGCGTCCAGGCCGCCTTGCGCTACGAGACGCTGGACGCCTTTTCCTCGCTCGATCCCAAGCTGTCGCTGGCCCACGATGTCAGCGAGGCCGTGACCGTGTCGGCGGGCTGGTCGCGCTCGTTCCGCGCGCCCTCACTTCACCAGCAGATTTCGGCCACCACCTCACTGCAATCGCTCAATACCGGGGCGTCGAGCACATTCCTGCCGGTGCGCACGGTGGGCGCGCCCGGTCTCGGCCCGGAGCGCGCCGACACCTTCACCGCCGGCGCCGCGCTGGCGGCGGGCGGCTGGACGGGCCGGCTCGATCTGTGGCGCATCAAGGTGGAGGACCTGATCGTGCGCGAAAGCGCCCAGGCCATATTGATCGCAGCCAGCGACGGCGCGGGGGGCTTCAATGATCCGCGCGTGGAAACCTCGCCCGCGGGCGATGTGACGCTGGTGCGCGCGGCCTATGTCAACGCGCCGTCGGTAACCACGCAAGGGCTCGACCTGTCCGTGGCCCGGGCGCCGGTGGAGACCGGCTGGGGCGCATTCGGCGCCGGGGCCGAGGGCGTCTGGGTGGAGCGTTATGATTTCACCGACCCGGTGCTGAACCGCACCATCCAGGCGGCGGGGAATCGCAATTTCACCAATGCCGCCCGCTCCCTGCCCCGCCTGCGCGCGGCGGCCTGGCTGGACTGGAGCGCGGGCGCGTGGAGCGCGCGCGTGCAGGCGCGCCACATCGCCGCCTATGATAATGACGAGGCGCCCGGCGGGCGCATCGGCGCGTGGACGGTGGCCGATCTTCAGGCCGGCTGGCGCGGGCAGGCCCACGGGCGCGGCTATCAGGTGACGCTGGGCGCGCTCAACATCACCGATGAGGCCGCGCCTTTCGTGCCGACGCCCCTTGGCTATGACACCAAGGTGCATGATGCGCGCGGCCGCATCGCCTATCTGCGCCTTGCGGTGACGGGCTAGAAGCTGCGCGTCAGCGCGACATATGTGTAGGTCACGTCGCGCGTGTCCGGCGCGCCGGGGGCGGTGCGCGCAAACCTTCCCTTGGCCAGCACCGCCGCGCCGATATCGAGGCGCGCGCCCGCGCCCGGCAGGTCATATCCCAGGCTGGCGTCGGCCAATGTCCCGATCCGGCGCCCGCTCTGACCGGCAGGATCCTGCAGACCGGCCCGTCCCCAGCGGTCCTGCGCGGCGGCCAGGCGCGCTTCCTGCACCCGGGCCTGCAGATGCACCGGCCCGCGCCGGGCCTGATAGCGCACACCCGCCGCGACGAGATTCTCCCGCCCCAGCGGCCCGAAAATGGCGGTCGGGCCGAAATCGCCGCTGCGCCCGCCGAACATGGGATTGAACCGGGTGAAATGTTCGCCCCCGCGGTCACCGCTGGCGTAGATCAGCTGGGCCGAGATCCGCGTGCGCCAGTCATCCTCGAAGGTATAGCCCGTTTCCAGATGCGCGAACCCGGCCCGGATGTCCTGACGGCCTGCGCCGGACGGGCGCGATCCGGTCTGGACGGCTGCTTCAAGATCATGGTCCCACGCGCCGGGCGCAGCGGCGCGATGCAGCCTTGCGCCTGCGGAATAGGTATCGGTTCCATTCTGGTGATTGAGCCCGGCCAGATAGGCTTCAGCACGGCCCTGCCCCGGCCCCAAAGCACGGGTGAGATGGCCCATCCACACGCGCGTGCCCCATTCGCCCTGGTCGATCCGGGCGGTGTTGTTCAACAAGCCGTCCCGGTCGCGCGGCGCAATGCGCACCGGCGCGCCGTAAAACGCGTCCAGCGACCAGTCCGCGCTCAGGCGCTGGCGCCAGCGCGCGCCCTCGAAATTATTGGGTGAATTGGCGTTATTGTTCCGGGTGATGATCCTGCCGGACCCGATACGAACCGCCATGCGCCCGACCTGCAGGCTCGAGTTTTCGCCGGTGCTGAAGCGCGCATAGGCCTGATACAGCTCGGCCGCGTTGACCAGATTGGCCGCCAGCACTGAGCCCTCGTCATTGAGCCATGTGCGCGCATCGAGAAACTCGGCGCCGAAAATCACAGGCCCGGCGTCATACTCGGCCAGGATGAGGATGCGCCAACTGGCCTGCTGGTCGGATCCGTCCCGTCCGGCGCGATAGGGCGCATTCAGCGTTTCATGGCGCAGCCGTACCGAGCCGGACAGGCTGAGCCGGTCAGGCAGAACGCGCGCCTGATCATCCGCCGCCGCACAGGGCGGGGTCATCAGCAGCCCCTGGACTGCAAAAGCAGCCGCCAGCAGCACGTGGATCCGAATCATCGCCACCCCGTCGTCAAACTGTCATAAAGCCGGGCGGCCCGGTATGCGAGCCCTTCATGGTTGAAGCAAGAAGCGAATTCACACGCCCGCCCCCTTTGCCCGGATCGCGCAGCGGCGTACATGAGCGGGATGCTGTTTCTTGAACCCGCCCACCTGCCCAAAGGACCGCTCATGGCGGTCGACCCCGGCGCCAAAACGCTGGGCGTGGCGGTCTGCAATGGCGCGCGCACGGTGGTCACCCCGCTGACCACGATCCAGCGCACCAAATTCACGCAGGACGCCGCCGCCCTGCTGAAGCTTTATGACGAACGCGCCTGCGCCGGGCTGGTGGTGGGCCTGCCGCTGCATATGGACGGCGGCGACGGGCGCAGGGCCCAGTCATCGCGCTCCTTCGTGACCAATCTGCTTCGCCTGCGCGACCTGCCGGTGGTCTATCAGGACGAGCGCCTGACCACGTTCGAGGCATCGGAGCGCCTGTCCGAAGCCGGGGTGAAGCCGCACGACCAGAAAGCCATGATCGACGCCGAAGCCGCCGCAAGCATTCTGCGCGCCGCCCTGGACGCCATTGCGCGCAGCGAGACCAAGCCGTGACGGCGCTGACCGCGGCGCTTGTTCCGGTGTTCGGCGTGATCGCGCTGGGCTGGATGTTGCGGCGTTCGGGCCTGGTGCGCTCCGATCTGTGGGGCGGCGTCAACCGGTTGAGTTATCAGGCGTTACTGCCAGCCCTCCTGTTCTCCACCATCGCCACCGCCGATTATGCCGGGCTGCAGGCCGGGCCGTTCCTGATCGCGGTGACGCTGGGGTTTGTGGTGATGGCGATCGTCTGCCTGGCCTTCAAGCCGCTGATCGCCGACGGTCCGGCCTTCACCAGCCTGTTCCAGGGCGGCGTGCGCTGGAACGGGTTCGTGCTGCTGGCGCTGGCGGTCCCGGCCTTCGGGGCGGAGGGCGCAGCGCTGGCCGCACTGGTGTTCGCGCCCACCGTGCCGCTGATCAATGTGATGTGCGTGGCGGTGCTGTCGGTCTGGGGGGCTAGCACCGAACCGCCTGATCTCAGACGGGTCAGCCTACGCATCGCTGCCAACCCGCTGATTCTGGGCTGTCTGGCCGGGCTGGCTGCCAATCTGTCGGGCCTGTTCCAGGACGGCGTGATCGCCGACACCGTGGCCCTGGTGGGACGCGCCGCCCTGCCGCTGCTTCTGCTGACCATCGGTGCGGGGCTGGACTTCTCCGCGCTGCGGGCCCGGCCGGGCCTGCTGACGCTGGCGGTGGCGCTGAAACTCATCGCCGCGCCGCTGGCCTTCTACGCCCTGGGCCTCGCGTTCGGGGTCGAAGGCGTGGCGCTGGCGGTGCTGGTGGCGGTGGGCGCCACGCCGGGCGCGGCGGCGTCCTATGTGCTGGCCAGCGAAATGGGCGGCGATGCGCGCCTGACCGCGGGCCATGTCACCGCCACCACCTTGCTCGCCTTCATCGCCATACCGTTCTGGATCTGGGCGGCGGGCGGATGAGCGCGCTCATCGTCTCCGCCTTCGCGCCGGTCTTCGCGGTCATTGCGCTGGGCTGGGCGGTGCGCGCCAGCGGGCTGATGGACCGCGCGCTGTGGAGCGGGGTCAACGCGCTCAATCACCGTGTGCTGCTGCCCGCCTTTCTGTTCGTGCTGTTCTCGCAGGCCGATTTCGCCGGTCCGGACGCGGCGGTGCTGGCCGGCGCCTCGGCGCTGGGCTCGCTGATCATGATCGCGCTGGGACTGGCGGCGGCCTTCGCGCTCCGGCTCAGCCGGTCCGAGACCGCCAGCCTGACCGCCGTGGCGGCGTTGTGGAACATAGTCCTCACCCTTGCGCTGGCCCAGCGCCTGTTCGGTCCGGACACCGCCGGCGCCGCCGTGGTGCTGCCCGGCGTCGTGATCGGCGCGGGCGCGGCGGTGGCCGGGTTCGCCCTCAGCCAGGGGCCGGGCCTGACGGCAGCCGGCGCGCGCATTGCGCGCGAC
>JAFIEB010000125.1 GCA_020832735.1 Oceanicaulis sp. | reverse complement strand
CCTGCGCCGCGGCCGGGCGCTCAGCCCCGGGGGCGGGCGGAATGGCGCCGCCTGGCGGCACGGCATCGTCAGGCGGGATGGCGCCGTGTGTGGCGGGGTCCGGCGCGTCGGCTGACGCGTCAGGCCGGGTGAGGCCGGGAGACGCGCTGTCTGCGGACGCTTCCGCCCCGGGCGCCAGGTCAGGCGTCTGGCTAGAATGAAGCGGCGCATGCGCGCCATGGCCTTGCGCCGCATCAAGGCGCGCCCAGACCCCGCCCTCGCGCAGTTCGGCGTCTGTCCACGCGGCGCCGTGCAGTTCAAGGCGCACGCCATCGGCCCGGGCGGAGAGGGTCAGGGCGCTGAAGGGCGCCGGGCCGGCGGGCCTGATCGCGCGCGTTTCGCCTTCAACGCCGGCGACATGAAGCGCGCCGGCTTCGAGCGCGGCCGCTGCAGGTTGGGCGCTGAAGGCGAGCCAGAGATAGGCCGCCCCGTCGCGCTCCACGATGAGCACGTCGCGCAATTGCGCCTGCGCGGGCGCGGTCAGGGCCAGGGCCAGTCCGGCCAGGATAGCGCAAAGACAGCGGATCATGCCCGTTGTGTGCCGCGAGTCGCGGGCCCCGGCCAGAATATCGCCTGCGCGCCATTAATTGACGTTGACGTGCACGTAAACTTTGTAGACAGTGCGCAGCCATGAGTTCCCCAGTGTCTGACGAACTGTGCTCCATCCGCGAGCTGGCAGAACGCTTCGGCGTCACGGCGCGCACGCTGCGCTTTTATGAACAAAAGGGCCTGCTCAAACCGGCCCGGCGCGGCGCCACCCGGCTTTACACCCCCGCAGACCGGGCGCGCCTGGAGCTGATCCTGCGCGGCCGGCGGGTCGGGTTTTCGCTCGAAGACATCCGTGAGATGCTGGAGATTGAACAGCTCGACCGGGGCTCGCGCGCGCACATGGAGCTGGCGCTGAAGCGCATGCGCGAGCGCGTCGGCGTGCTGGAGCGCCAGCGCGACGATATCGAGTCCGCGCTCAAGGAACTTCACGCCGGCTGCCGCTGGCTGGAAGAGCGCCTGGCTGATCGTGAACCGCCTGACGACATCAAGCGCCGCGCGCGCGCCTTCGAGGCGCTGGCTGCGGCGCGCCTGACCCAATGGGCCGCCGGCCCGCCCGACTGACGCCTTTCCTGACGCGGCGGGATGCGATGAGCCCCCACGCGCCGCCCCTTCGCCGGGCCTTGCCCTCGGGCGCCGGCCAGACCATTCGGAGACCTGCATGCCCCAGTACAAAGCCCCGCTTCGCGACCAGAAATTCGTCCTCAACGATCTTCTGAACGTGCAGCAATACAGCGACCTTGAGGGTTTCAGCGACGCCAGCGCCGACATTGTCGACGCCATCCTGGAGGAGGGCGCCAAGCTGTGTGAAAACGTGCTGGCCCCGCTCAACAAAATCGGCGACGTGCAGGGCTGCACGCTGTCAAACGGCGAGGTGACCACGCCCGAGGGCTTCAAGGACGCCTATACCCAGATGACCGGGGGCGGCTGGACCGCGCTGTCGGCCGATCCGCAATATGGCGGCCAGGGCCTGCCCCATTATCTCAATCTCGCCTTCAACGAGATGGTGACCAGCTCCAACATGGCGTTCGGCATGTATCCGGGCCTGACCGGCGGCGCGGTGCATGCGCTGGTGGTGGGCGGCTCGGATGAGCAGAAAGAGCTCTACCTGCCCAAGATGATCTCCGGCGAATGGTCGGGCACGATGAATCTGACCGAGCCCCATTGCGGCACGGATCTGGGCATGTTGCGCACCAAGGCGGTGCCCAATGGCGACGGCTCCTACAAGATTTCGGGCCAGAAAATCTGGATCTCGGCGGGCGAGCATGATCTGTCGAAGAATGTCATCCACCTGGTGCTGGCCCGCATTGAGGGCGCGCCGGCGGGCGTGAAGGGCATCTCGCTGTTCGTGGTGCCCAAATTCATCCCCGATGACAGCGGCGAGCCGGGCCAGCGCAACACGCTTCAGTGCGGCGGGCTGGAGCACAAGATGGGCATTCACGGCAACTCCACCTGCGTCATGGATTATGACGAGGCCACCGGCTGGCTCGTGGGCGAGGAGAACAAGGGCCTGCGCATCATGTTCGTCATGATGAACCAGGCGCGCCTGGGCGTCGGCCTTCAGGGTCTGGGCCTGGCCGAAGCGGCCTATCAGTTCTCGCTGAGCTTTGCGAAGGACCGCCTTCAGGGCCGCTCGCTGACGGGGCCGAAAAACCCTGACGGCCCGGCCGACCCGATCATCGTCCACCCGGACGTGCGGCGCATGCTGATGGACCAGAAAGTGTTCGTGGAGGGCGCGCGTGCGCTCGCCTACTGGACCGCGCTCCAGGGCGATCTGGAGCACAAGGGGCACGACGAGAAGACCCGCGAGACCGCCGGCGACTACATGGCGCTGCTGACCCCGGTCATCAAAGGCTATCTTACCGACAAGGGCTATGACAGCGTCTCCAAGGGCCTGCAGATCCATGGCGGATCGGGCTTCACCGAGGAGTGGGGCATGTCCCAGCTCCTGCGCGATGCGCGCATCACCCTGATCTATGAAGGCACGAACGGGATTCAGGCCCTGGACCTGGTCGGCCGCAAGCTCGCCATGAAGGGCATGGCGCCGATCAATAATTTCTTCGCCGAGCTGGACTCCTTCGTGGCCGACAACAAGGACGACAAGGCCATCGCCGCGTCCATCGAGGGCCTCGAAGCCGTCACCGCCAAGCTCAAGCGCGCCACCAACTGGCTGGTGGAGAAGGGGTTGGAGAATTTCGACAATGCCGGCGCGGCGTCCACCGATTACATGCACCTGTTCGGCCTGACCTGCTTTGCCTGGAAGTGGGCGAAGATGGCCAAGGTCGCTGCGGCGCGTGTGGCGCTGGATGATTCCGATCCGATCTACAAATCCAAGCTGGTCAGCGCGCAGTATTTCGCCGAACGCTGGCTGCCGGACGCGGACGCTCATCTCTCCCGCATTGAAAGCGGCGCCGGAACCTTGATGGCGCTTGACGCCGAGGCGTTCTAGGCGCGCCCGGCAGAGACAGGAGACACACCCATGACCGCTCAAGTGCTCAATACGCCGCCGCCCGCCTGGCTCGACCAGGAGGACGTCAACATGTTCGACCACGCCGTGCGCGGCTTCCTGACCAAGGAATGCCTGCCCCACGGCGACCGCTGGGAGAAAGAGGGCCAGGTCGACCGCGAGATCTGGAACAAGGCGGGCGAGGCCGGCCTGCTCTGCCCGGCCTGTCCGGAGGAATATGGCGGCGCGGGCGGGGACTGGCGCCATGACTACGCCTTCCACATGGCCGTGGCCGAGCTGGGCGTGGACGGCTGGGGCGCGTCTTTGCACAACTCCATCGTCGCGCCCTATGTCTGGCATTACGGCTCGGAAGAGCAAAAACAGCGCATCCTGCCGAAAATGCTGTCGGGCGAGTATGTCGGCGCCATCGCCATGACCGAGCCGGGCGCAGGCTCCGACCTGCAGGGCGTGAAGACCACGGCGGTGCGCGACGGCAATGGCTATCGCATCAACGGCTCGAAGACCTTCATCACCAATGGCGGCACGGCCAATCTCATCGTCGTGGTGGCCAAGACCGATCCCAAGGCCGGGGCGAAAGGCACCTCGCTCTTCCTCATCGAGACTGACGGGCTGGAGGGTTTCCGGCGCGGGCGCAATCTCGACAAGGTGGGCCTCAAAGCCCAGGACACCGCCGAATTGTTCTTTGAGGACATGTGGGTGCCCGCCGAGGCCCTGCTCGGCCAGGACGAGGGCCGCGGTTTTGTCCAGCTGATGGAGCAATTGCCCCAGGAGCGCCTGCAGATCGCCGTGCAGGGCGTGGGCATGATGAAGCGCGCGCTCAACGAGACCATCAATTACGTCAAGGAGCGCAAGGCCTTCGGCAAGGCGGTGATGGATTTCCAGAACACCCAGTTCAAGCTCGCCGAGCTGAAAACCAAGGCCACCATCGCCGAGGTGTTCTGTCAGCACTGCTCGGACCTTCTGATCCAGGGCAAGCTGGACGCGGCCACGGCGTCGATGGCCAAATACTGGGTCACCGACATCCAGTGCGAGCTGGTGGATGAATGCGTCCAGCTCCATGGCGGCTACGGCTTCATGAACGAATACCCCATCGCCCGCATGTGGCGCGACGCGCGCGTGCAACGCATCTATGGCGGCACCAACGAAATCATGAAGGTGCTGATCGCAAGGACGCTGTAGTGATTATCGTTCCGCCGCCTCCCCCCTCCGCCCCGGGCTGCGCCCGGGACACCTCCCCCGTAAACGGGGGAGGAAAGGGTATGGCGGCGCTGGCGATCTTCTTTCCTCCACCGCTTGCGGGGGAGGTGGCTGGCGCGCAGCGCCAGACGGAGGGGGGATGCGCCATATGAGCGGAGGTGGCCATGCGTGAAGGAGAGGCGAGAACGCGGCCGTTTGCGCGTCAACTGCGCCAGCGCCTGACCAATGCCGAGACCATTTTGTGGTCGCGGCTGAAGTCGGGCCGCCTCAACGGCGTGCGCTTCCGGCGCCAGCACCCGATCGGCCCCTATGTGGTGGATTTCGCCTGCGTGCCCGCGCGGCTCACCATCGAAGTCGATGGCGAGACACACTGGCGGCCCGCCGAGCTGGCCCGCGACGCGCGCCGCTCCGCATTCATTCGCGCGCGCGGCTTTCACGAACTGCGCGTCTGGAACAATGACGTTTACGACAATCTGGACGGGGTTCTGGATACGATCATTGCCGCGCTTCCCCCCTCCGTCCCGGAGCAGGCTCCGGGACACCTCCCCCGTAAACGGGGGAGGAAAACTGACGCCGAATCCTTTGATTCCAACGGGAGACTGAGTTCATGACCGACGCTTACATCTATGACGCCTGCCGCACGCCGCGCGGCAAGGGCAAGAAGAACGGGTCGCTGCACGAGATCACGGCGCTGCAGCTGGCCACCCAGCAGCTCGAAGCCATCCGCGAGCGCAATAATCTCGACACCAGCTTTGTTGACGATGTGGTGATGGGCTGCGTGTCGCCGGTGGGCGAGCAGGGCGCCAATATCGCGCGCGCGGCTGCGCTGAATGCGGGTTATGCCGAGTCCGTCTCGGGCTTCCAGGTCAACCGTTTCTGCGCCTCAGGGCTGGAGGCGGTCAATCTCGCCGCAGCGAAAGTCATGTCGGGCGAGGCGGACATGGCCATTGGCGGCGGCGTCGAGGCGATGAGCCGCGTGCCCATGGGCGCTGATGGCGGCGCCATGGTGGTGGACCCCGAAATGGCGTTCGACCATTACTTCGTGCCCCAGGGCATTTCGGCCGATCTGATCGCGTCGAAATACGGCTATAGCCGCGACGACGTGGACGCCTACGCGGTCGAAAGCCAGAAGCGCGCGGAGAAGGCCTGGAAAGAGGGCCGGTTCAAGAAAAGCGTGGTGCCGGTGAAGAACCAGCTGGGCCTGACCCAGCTTGACCATGACGAGCACATGCGCCCGGGCACCGACATGCAGTTGCTGGCGAGCCTGAAGCCCGCCTTCGCGGACCTCGCCGCTTTCGTCGGCCTCGACAAGGTGGCGATCCAGCGATACCCGGACCTTGAGAAGATCAATTTCGTCCACCATGCCGGCAACTCGTCGGGCATCGTGGATGGCGCCTCGGCGATCCTGGTCGGGACGAAGGAAATGGGCGAGCGCCTGGGCCTGAAGCCCCGCGCGCGCATCCGCGCCATGGCCTCCATCGGCTCTGAGCCGACCATCATGCTCACCGGCCCGGCCCCGTCGGCACGCAAGGCGCTGAAAAAAGCCGGGATGAGCGAAACCGACATTGATCTTTACGAGATGAATGAAGCCTTCGCCGCGGTGGTGCTGCGCTTCATGGAGGATCTCGGCGTCCCCCACGACAAGGTCAACGTCAATGGCGGCGCGATTGCGCTGGGCCACCCGCTGGGCGCCACCGGGGCCATGATCCTGGGCACGCTGCTCGACGAGCTGGAGCGCACCGGCAAGGGCACGGCCCTGGCCACGCTCTGCGTCGGCGGCGGCATGGGCACGGCCACCATTATCGAGCGGATCTGAACGCCATGACCGAGACGCCGGAAACCCCGAAAGAGCCCAAGGACGAGAAGACGGAGGGCGGCATGATGTCCGGCCTGCCGCTCGGCATCGCCATGGGCGCGGGGATCGGCGTCGCGATCGGCGCGGGGCAGGACAATATCCCGATGTGGACCGCCTTCGGCGTCGCCATCGGGGTT
Source organism: Oceanicaulis sp. (assembly GCA_020832735.1). GTDB lineage: Bacteria > Pseudomonadota > Alphaproteobacteria > Caulobacterales > Maricaulaceae > Oceanicaulis. The sequence goes on along the minus strand of JAFIEB010000125.1, from coordinate 19,571 downwards.
GCGCTCGCCCCGGCTTTCGCATCGGCAAGCCAATCAGCTTCGCGCAAGGACAAAACCTGCAGCTCCGGGACGGACGCGCAGGATGAGGAGACAAAACAATGAGCTACACACACTTCAAATTCGAGGTCGACGGCGACGGGATCGCCCTGATCACCTTTGACAGCCCCAAAGTGTCGATGAACGTCCTGTCCGCCGGCGTGATGGCCGAGCTGGGCCAGATCATCGAGCGCATCCAGGGCGAGGACGCCATCACCGGCGCGGTCATCACATCGGGCAAGAAAGCCTTCTGCGCCGGCGCGGACCTGTCCGAGCTGGGCGCCGGCATGGCTGACCTCAAAGGCCTGCCCGAGGACGAGGCCAAGCAGAAGCTGTTCGATATCGCCTACCGGCTCAACGCCTCGCTGCGCGCGCTGGAGACCTGCGGCAAGCCGGTCGCGGCCGCGATCAACGGCCTGGCGCTGGGCGGCGGGTTCGAGGTGACGCTGGCGTGCCATTACCGCGTGATGGCCAATGATACCGGCGCCAAGCTGGGCCTGCCCGAAAGCCTGGTCGGCGTGTTGCCGGGCGGCGGCGGCACCCAGCGCCTGCCGCGCCTCATTGGCGTGATGAACGCGGCGCCGATCATGCTGCAGGGCAAGCAGTTCGACGCCCAGTCGGCCAAGGACCAGGGCGTGGTGCACGAGATCGCGCCCGCCGCGCAGATCGTCGAAAAGGCCAAGGCGCTGGTGAAAGAGAATGCGCTGGGCTCCAAACAGCCTTGGGACCAGGACAAGTTCAAAATCCCCGGCGGCGGCCCCTTCCATCCGCAGGGCATGCAGGTATTCGGTGCCGCGAGCCCGATGCTGCTGAAAGAGACCTGGGGCAATTATCCCGCCCAGCGCTACATCCTGTCATGCGTCTATGAAGGTCTTCAGGTCCCCATGGACGCGGCCCTGCGCATCGAGAGCCGGTATTTCACCAAGCTCCTGATGCGGCCTGAAAGCCGCAACATGATCCGCTCGCTCTTCCTGTCCAAGCAATCGCTGGACAAGGGCGGCCGCCGTCCCGAGGGCCAGTCGAAATCGGATGTCCGCAAGATCGCCGTGATCGGCGCGGGCTTCATGGGCGCGGGCGTGGCCACGGTGTCGGCCCAGGCTGGCATTGAAGTGGTGCTGATCGACCGCGACCAGGAGGGCGCCGACAAGGGCAAACAGCACGCCGCCGATTTCTTCGCCAAGGGCGTCAAGCGCGGCAAGATTTCCGAGGCCAAGGCCAATGAGCTGGCCGGGCTCATCACCGCCACCACCGATTACAGCCTCTTGAAAGATGTTGATCTGGTGGTCGAGGCGGTGTTCGAAAACTCCGAACTCAAGCACCAGATCACAAAGGCGGCGGAGGAGCACCTGCCCAAGGACGCGATCTTCGGGTCGAACACCTCCACCATTCCGATCACGTCTCTGGCCAAAGCCTCGTCGCGGCCGGAAAACTTCATCGGCATCCACTTCTTCTCACCCGTAGAGAAGATGATGTTGGTGGAGCTCATCGTGGGCGAGAAGACCGGCGACGCGGCCGTGTCGCGCGCCATTGATTTCGTCGGCAAGATCAAGAAGACCCCCATAGTGGTGGCCGATACGCGCGGCTTCTACGCCAATCGCTGCGTGATGCGCTATATCGAGCAGGGCATGTATCTGCTCACCGAAGGGGTGAAACCCGCCCTGATCGAGAACGGCGCGCGCATGGCCGGCATGCCGGTGGGCCCGCTCTCCCTGCAGGACGAGGTGGCCATTGATCTGGGCTATAAAGTCCTCCAGCAGACCAAGAAGGATCTGGGCGACCAGTTCGAGGACACCCCCAACGCGGCTGTCATCGAGAAAATGTATGAGCTCGGGCGCTATGGCCGCAAGAACGCCAAGGGCTTCTACGTCTATGACGGCAAGTCCAAGCGTTTGTGGGAGGAGCTCGATCAGTTCGCCCCGAACGGCAAACTCCTGCTCGACGACCAGCAGCCGACCGTGGACGAGATCAAGGACCGCATCCTCTACGCGCAAGCCATCGAAGCGGCCCGCACCATGGAGGAAGGCATCGTCGCCGATCCGCGCGAAGCCGATGTGGGCTCGATCCTGGGCTGGGGCTTTGCGCCCTATACCGGCGGCGTCCTGTCCTTCATCGACACGGTGGGCGCAGCCAAGTTCGTCAAGCGCGCCGATGAGCTGAAAGCCAAATACGGCAAGCCGTTCGAGGTTCCCCAGCTCCTGCGCGACATGGCGGCGAAGAAGGAGACGTTCTACGGACGCTTTGCGCCGAAACAGGCGGCGTAGGGTTTCGCGTCTGATTAGTTGAGACTGAAGGCCCCGGCGCGGCGACGCGCCGGGGTTTTTCTTTGGGCGCCGTCAATCATCACACAACACAGCTGCCTTCCCGGCCGACCGAAGGGAGAGCCGTGACCCATCCACCTGACCTTGCCGCCGCTGCGCAGGCTGAAACGGCCATGGATGGATCCCGGACATTTGCTGCGCAAATTCCGGGAAGGCAGGGTTGGGGCTTTGGTATCTATTTTCCTCCCCTCCGAGGTGGGGCAGGGGGCCCGCCCTCGCTGCGCGAGGCTCAATAAATCGCGCCCGGCCCAAAAACGCCGCTTGATTTTTTTGTAATTCGCGCATCATAGGCGGCGGAGCGTCGCACTCTGCGCAGCCGGTTCGAATCGGCTGCGCCACACTGCCGGCCCCCGTCGACGCGGGGCGCCTTCAGGCGTTCTCACCATGTTGCTCATCGACACCTTTGTCGGCCCGAGCGCGATCGAGGGGGTCGGCGTTTTCGCCGCCGAACCCGTTCGCGCCGGACAGCCGATCTATCGCTTTGAACCGGGTTTCGACCGGCTCATCTCCCCGGCGGATCTGGCGGCCATGCCCGAGGCCATCCGCCGGTTCATCGACCGCTACACCTATCCCCACCCGGCCGACCCCGGTCTGCTGGTGCTGGACGCGGACAATGGCCGGCATATGAACCACTCCAGCCATCCCAACACCAATTTCGCTGATGCGGTGTTCGGATACGCCATTCGCGACATCGCGGCGGGCGAGGAGATCACCTGCAATTACGCCGAGTTCGAGCCCGGATTCGTGATGCTGCCCTCCATGGTCAGCACTCACGCCCGGGCCAATGGCTCGGCGCTTCACGCCGCGGAGTAGTTGCCAACAGGCCGGCGGCGGGGTTAGCCATCGGGCATGCGCACGCTTGTCCACGCCCCCGCCGCCGGCCTGTCCCATCACCCGCCCGCCGGCCATCCCGAACACGCCGGGCGGCTGGAGGCGGTTCTGCGCGCCGTGACGGCTGCGGGACTGACCGCACGCACTGAGTTCAGCCCGGCCGGCCGCGCCGCGCTGGAGCGGGTGCATGTCCCGGGCCTGATCAATCAGGTCTTCGCCGCATCCCCGGACGAGGGCGAGACCGCGCTGGACGCCGACACCTGGATGAGCCCTGGCTCGCTGGAGGCCGCCCTGACCGCCGCAGGGGCGGGGATGGCGGGCGTGGACGCGGTGATGGCGGGGGAGGCTGAAGCGGTGTTCGTCGCGGCGCGTCCGCCCGGCCATCACGCCGAGCCGGGCCGGGCTATGGGGTTCTGTCTGTTCAATACGGTGGCCATCGCTGCGGCCCATGCGCTGTCACACCATGGCCTGGCGCGCGTGGCGGTGATTGATATCGACGTGCATCACGGCAACGGCACCCAGGCCTGGGCCGAACAGGAGCCGGCGTGCCTGTTCGCCTCCATCCATCAGGGCTGGATCTATCCGGGCACCGGCGCGGCGCACGAAACCGGGCGCCATGGCAATATCATCAACACGCCCATGCCGGCGGGAACAGCCGGGCCGGCCTGGCGGCGCGCGGTCGAGCATTCCATCCTGACGCGTCTGGACGCGTTTGAGCCGGACATGGTGCTCGTCTCGGCCGGGTTTGACGCCCACAGGGACGATCCGCTCGCCGGACTGTCGCTTGACGACGAGGATTACGCCTGGGCGGGCGGCGCGCTGGCGGCGGCGGCCCGGCGCCACGCCAATTCACGGCTTGTGTGCGTGCTTGAGGGCGGATACGACTGCGCCGCACTGGAGCGCTCCGCCAAAGCCTTCCTGAGCGCCCTGCAGACGGCGTGATCCTTCCGCCTACTTCCCGCCGCCATCCAGTCTGAATGAGCCGTCATGACCTCTTCCAGCGCCGCGCCAGGCCAGATCATCATCGTGCGCCACGGCGAGCCGGACGCCGACCGCTACAAGAAGCTGGACTGGCGCGGTTATGAGCGCTGGTGGGCGGCCTATGACGAGGCCGGGCTGAAGCCGGGCCAGAGCGTGCCCGAAGCGCTGTGTGCTGAGGCGCGCCAGGCGCGCACCGTATTCGCCTCGACCCTGCCGCGCGCCATCGAGACGGCCCGCGCCTGCGTGGGCGAGCGCGAGCTGGTCATCGATCCGGTCTTTGTCGAGGCGCCGCTGCCGCCGCCGCCCTGGCCGGGCCGGTTCAATGCGCGCACCTGGGGCGTGTTCGCCCGCTGCACCTGGTGGCTGGGCGCGGCGCGCGGGCGCGAGACCCGCCAGCAAGCCGAACTGCGCGCGCGCCAGGCTGCGGCCATGCTGGTTGAGGCGGCCTCAGACGGGCCGGTGGCGCTGTTCGCGCATGGCTGGTTCAACCGCATGCTGCGCCCGGCCCTGCGCGTGCAGAGCTGGCGCTGCGTCATTGACGGGCGGGACGGTTACTGGTCCTGGCGGCGCTACGAGCGCCGCTGACGCGTGCGTCAGCGCGTGTGTGCGGGAATGAAAGGTTGATCGAGCGCCCGGTTCCGTCTTCTCTGGGCGCCCTGCGAACGGAGCCTGAAATGAGCGCGACCGAGGATATCGCCAAGCTGAGCTTTGAAGCCGCGCTGGCCGAGCTGGAGGACATTGTCCACAAGCTGGAGGGCGGCGAGGTGGAGCTGGAGAAATCCATCGCCCTGTATCAGCGCGGCGCGGCGCTCAAGGCCCATTGCGAGGCGCGTCTTAAGGACGCCCAGCTCAAGGTGGACCGGATCGTGATCGGCGCGGACGGCAAGCCCGGCGCCGAGCCGGCCGGCCTGGATGAATGATGGATCCCGAAGCTCCGCCACTGCCCGAGATCACGCCGGAAGACTTCTTCCGCGCGGACGTGCGCGTCGGGGTGATCACGCAGGCCCTGCCGTTTCCCGAAGCGCGCCAGCCGGCCTGGCGCCTCAGCATTGATTTCGGTCCGGGCGTGGGCGTGAAGACCAGCTCTGCGCGCATCACCGAGCATTACCCCCTGGAGGCGCTGCCGGGCCGCAAGGTGCTGGCCGTGGTCAATTTCCCGCCCCGCCAGATCGGGCCGGTGCGCTCGGAGGTGCTGGTGCTGGGCGTGCATGACGCGCAAGGGCGCGTGCGCCTGCTCGGCGTGGATGGCGAGGCGCCGCTGGGCGCGCGCGTGTCATGAAGGGGCGCGCGCTGGCCGAATTCTCCACCGCGCTGGGCGAGGCCGCCGACCGGCTGACGGTGGCGCTCGATGCGCTGCTGCCGCGCGCGGACGGGCCGGAAAAGCGCCTGATCTCGGCCATGCGCTACGCCGCGCTGGGGCCGGGCAAGCGCATGCGTCCGTTTCTGCTGATCGAGTGCGGCCGGCTGATGGGCGCGGATGAGCGCGCCTTGCTGCGCGCGGCCTGCGCGGCTGAATGCGTGCACGCCTACTCCCTGGTTCATGACGATCTGCCGGCCATGGATGACGATGATCTGCGCCGGGGACGCCCGACCGTGCACATGGCCTATGACGAGGCCACCGCGATTCTGGCTGGCGACGCGCTGCAGACCCAGGCTTTCGCCATTCTGGCCGATCCTGAAACCCATCCCGATCCGGCCCTGCGCTGCGAGCTGGTTGCGCGCCTGGCCGCGGCCGCGGGCGCGCGCGGCATGGCGGGCGGACAGATGATCGACATGGCCATCGAGGCCGGCGAGGAGCGCGAGATCGGCGTCATCACACGCTGCCAGCGCATGAAGACCGGCGCGCTGATCGCTTTTTGCGTCGAGGCGGGCGCGGTGCTGGCGCACGCCGACCGGGATGTGCGCACGGCGCTGGAGGGCTATGCGCATGATCTGGGGCTATGCTACCAGATCGTCGATGACCTGCTCGACGCCGAAGGCGACGAGACGCTGACCGGAAAGCGCACGCGCAAGGACGCCGGTCAGGGAAAGGCCACATTCGTGACCATTCTCGGCGTTGAGGGCGCGCGTGAGCGGGCGCGGCATCTGGCCGCGCAAGCCAAGGAACATCTGGCGCCCTTCGGTGAGGATGCGCGACTATTGCACCAGACTGTCGATTACGTCTTGGATCGCCAGTCCTGACGTTTATGTCATTGCGAAACGGCCCAGGAGCCCCGATGCCCGACACCCCCCATCTCGATCAGGTCGCGCTGCCGTCCGATCTGAAGCATCGCGATCTGCCTTTCCTGCAGGCCGTGGCGGACGAACTGCGCACCGAGACCATCGACGCGGTGTCGGTCACCGGCGGCCATCTGGGCGCGGGCCTGGGCGTGGTAGAGCTGACCGTGGCGCTCCATCATGTGTTCGATACGCCTGATGACGTTCTGATCTGGGATGTCGGCCACCAGTGCTATCCCCACAAGATCCTGACCGGGCGGCGCGAGCGCATCCGCACGCTGCGCCAGGGCGGGGGGCTGTCGGGCTTCACCAAGCGCTCGGAGAGCGAATACGACCCGTTCGGCGCCGCCCATGCCTCGACCTCCATCTCCGCTGCGCTTGGCTTTGCCGTGGCGCGCGACCTCAAGGGCGAGGATGAGCGCAAGGTGATCGCGGTGATCGGCGACGGGGCGATGTCGGCGGGCATGGCCTACGAGGCGATGAACAATGCCGGCGCCATGAAGAAGAACATGATCGTCATCCTCAACGATAACGACATGTCCATCGCGCCGCCGGTGGGCGCCATGAGCCATTATTTCGCCCGCCAGGTCTCGTCCAAGAGCTACCGGGACCTGCGCAAGATCGGCAAGGGCCTGGCCAAGGCGCTGGGCGTGGAGGCGCAGGCGCGCCGGGCCGAGGAATATCTGCGCGGCATGGCCATGGGCGGCACGCTGTTTGAGGAGATGGGCTTCCGTTATGTCGGGCCCATTGACGGCCATGACATGGCCCAGCTGACCACAGTGCTGCGCAATGTGCGCGACGCGGGCGAGGGGCCGGTGCTGATCCACGCCGTCACCCAGAAGGGCAAGGGCTACGCCCCGGCCGAGGCCGCCGATGACAAGTATCACGGCGTGTCGCGCTTCAACGTCGTCACCGGCGAGCAGCAAAAAGCCAAGGCCGGACCGCCGAGCTATACCGGCGTGTTCGCCGACGCGCTGATCGCCCTGGCCGAGGACGATCCGCGCATCTGCGCCATCACAGCGGCCATGCCCGGCGGCACGGGCGTGGATGCGTTTTCATCGCGCTTTCCCGGCCGCGCCTTTGATGTCGGCATCGCCGAGCAGCACGCGGTCACCTTCGCCGCCGGCCTGGCCGCAGACGGCATGAAGCCGTTCGCCGCGATCTATTCCACCTTCCTGCAGCGCGGCTATGACCAGGTGGTCCACGATGTGGCGATCCAGTCCCTGCCGGTGCGCTTCGCCATCGACCGGGCGGGCCTGGTCGGCGCGGATGGCCAGACTCACGCCGGCGCGTTCGATGTCGGTTTCATGGGCGCCCTGCCGGGCATGGTGGTGATGGCTGCGGCTGACGAGGCCGAGCTGGCGCGCATGGTGGCCACGGCCGCCGCCATTGACGACCGCCCCAGCGCCTTCCGCTATCCGCGCGGGCAGGGGACCGGGGTGGAGATTCCCGCCATCCTCGAACCGCTGGAGATCGGCAAAGGCCGCATCGTGCGCGAAGGCGCGGGCGTGGCGGTTCTGTCGCTGGGCGCGCGCCTTGCCGAAGCGCTGAAAGCCGCTGATGAAATGGCCGCCTACGGGCTGTCGCCGACCGTGGCGGACGCGCGCTTCGCCAAGCCGCTGGACGAGGATCTGATCCTGCGCCTGGCGCGCGAGCACGAGGTGCTGGTGACCATCGAGGAAGGCGCGCGCGGGGGCTTTGGCGCCTTCGTGCTGCATATGCTGGCCGAGAAGGGCGCGCTCGATCGCGGCCTGAAAATCCGCACCATGACCTTGCCGGACGTGTTCCAGGATCACGACAGCCCGTACGCCATGTACGAGACCGCGCGCCTGAACGCGCGCCACATCACCGCCACCGTGCTGGACGCCCTGGGACGCGACGTGGAAGCCGCCCGCGCGCTGGCGTAGGCGCTTCGCCCGCCGCCCCGGCTACCCCGCCCCGAACCCGCCAAGGTTCGCAAGCGCAACCGCACGCCCGCAGCGTCAGCGAGGACGCGAAGCCCCGGACGAGGCTGAGCACAAGGAAAACCGAACCCGCAGGGTTCGCAAGGGCAAAGCCCGCCCGCAGCTTTAGCGAGGAAGCGAAGCCCCGGAGGGGTCTGAGCACAGGAGAAAAATGGCGCCGGCTGAGGGACTCGAACCCCCGACCTTCGGTTTACAAAACCGCTGCTCTACCAGCTGAGCTAAGCCGGCGCCGGGCCGCCCTCCATTCCTGTGGAGGAGGGCGGTGAGGGCAGTGTCAGTCTAGCCGACAATCTCGCTGCCGGCGAAGAAATAGGCGATCTCTTCGGCCGCCGTTTCCGGGGCGTCGGAGCCGTGCACCGAGTTGGCCTCGATGGATTCGGCGAATTCCTTGCGGATCGTGCCCGGCTCGGCGTTAGCCGGGTTGGTGGCGCCCATCACCTTGCGGTAGGCGGCGATGGCGTCTTCGCCTTCGAGCACCTGAACCACGACCGGGCCGGAGGTCATGAACGACACCAGATCGTTGAAGAACGGACGCTCGCGGTGCACGCCGTAGAAGGTCTCGGCCTGGGCCTGGGTCATTTGGATGCGCTTTTGCGCCACGATGCGCAGGCCCGCCGCCTCGATCAGGGCGTTGATCTTGCCGGTCAGATTGCGGCGCGTGGCGTCGGGCTTGATGATGGAGAAGGTGCGTTGCAGCGCCATGGGATCAGTTCCTTGTGCGTCTTGGGGAGGAGTGGATTGCGGCGGCTTATAGCGGCGCTTCCGCGCCCTGTGAAGGCGTGCTAGGCGCTTGCGTCATGCTTCACGTCAATGATCTCACCCACCGCATACAGGGCCGCTTGCTGTTTGAACAGGCGACGCTTTTCCTGCCGGCGAAAACCCGCATGGGTCTGGTGGGGCGCAATGGCACGGGCAAATCCACCCTGTTCCGTCTGATCATGGGCGACGCCTCGCCCGAAAGCGGCGAGGTTCGGCTGCAGCCCGGCGCGCGGATCGGCACGATCGCGCAGGAAGCGCCGGCCGGGCGCACCAGCGTGATGGATTTCGTGCTGGCCGCCAATATCGAGCGCTCCGCCCTGATGGCCGAAGCGGAAACCGCGGGCGATCCCAATCGCATCGCCGAAATCCAGACGCGCCTGGCCGACATCGGCGCCCATTCGGCCGAGGCGCGCGCCGGCGCGATCCTGAACGGGCTGGGCTTTGATGCGGCGGCGCAGGCGCGTGCGTGTTCAGAATTCTCTGGCGGCTGGCGCATGCGCGTGGCCATGGCCGCCACGCTGTTCGCTGCGCCCGATTTGCTGCTGCTGGACGAGCCGACCAACTATCTCGATCTGGAAGGCGCGCTGTGGCTGGAGACCCATCTGTCGCGCTTTCCAGGCGCGGCGCTGATCATCTCCCACGACCGCGAGCTTTTGAACGCCAGCGTGCATGCAATCGTGCACCTGAAAGACCGCAAGCTGTCGGTCTGGGAGGGCGGGTTTGACGCCTTCCAGCGCCAGCTCGCCGAGCGCCAGCGCGTGCAGATGAAGATGGTCGTCAAACAGGAGGATGAGCGCCGCCGCCTGCAAGGCTTCGTCGACCGGTTCCGCGCCCAGGCCACCAAGGCCAAGCAGGCCCAGTCGCGCGTCAAGCGGCTGGAGAAGCTCGCCCCCATCGCCACCATGGTCGAGGACCCTGTGGCGCCGTTCGAGTTTCCCGGCGCCGAGCGGCGCATGGGCAATCCTTTGGTGCGCTTCGACGAATGCGCGACCGGGTATGACGCCGCCAAGCCGGTGCTGCGCGGGCTCAATCTGCGCATTGATGTGGACGACCGGATCGGGCTTCTGGGCCGCAATGGCGCGGGCAAATCCACCTTCGCCAAGCTGTTGACCGGCGCGCTTCCAGCCACCTCCGGCGCCATGCGCATGCACAAGAAGGCGGTGGTGGCCCATTTCGCCCAGCACCAGATCGACGCGCTCTCGCCGGAACACTCGGCCTATGACCATGTGCTCGAACGCATGGAGGACAAGACCGAGGCCCAGCGCCGGGCGCGCCTGGCGCGCTTCGGCCTGCCGCGCGACCGCCAGGAGACGCCAGCCAAGAATTTGTCAGGCGGGGAGAAGGCGCGCCTGTTGATGAACCTGATCACGTTTGACGGGGCGCACCTTCTGATCCTCGACGAGCCCACCAACCATTTGGATATCGACAGCCGCGCCGCGCTGATGGATGCGATCAACGAGTTTCCCGGCGCGGTGATCCTGATCAGCCACGACCGCAGCCTGATCGACACCTGCGTTGACCGGCTCTGGGTGGCTGAAGGCGGAACGATCAAGACCTGGGACGGCGATCTGGACGATTACCGCAAGCACATGCTGCAGGGCGAGGTGAAAACGAGGCCCAAGGGCCAGCCCGCCGGCGGCCAGAAGACCCATGACCGGCGCCAGACGGCGGCGGCGCGCGACCAGCTCAAACCCCTCAAAGCCGAGATCGCCCGCTGGGAGCGCGAGATCGACCGCCTCAAAGGCGTGCTGGACAAGATTGACGCGGGGCTGGCCGTCGCCGGGCTGTGGGAGAAAGACCCGGGCCTCGCCACCGACCTGACAAAGAAGCGCGCGCGCTGCGTGGAGCTGATCGACGCGGCGGAGACAAGCTGGCTGGAGGCGTCTGAGGCCTATGAGGAGGCGCGGGCTGCGGCGGGGGTTTAGGGGCGGCGCTCAATCTTTCCCTCCCCTTGAAGGGGAGGGTGTTCGCATTTGGACCGGATTTGTCGGATTGGGGTGAAGCGGACCTGTCTCTTCTCCCTCCCCCACCGGGGGAGGGCCGGGGTGGGGGGCATGCAAGTCCAGCAATAGGCACGTCACCGGTTGCCGCCCACACCCCACCCCAACCCTCCCCTCAAGGGGAGGGAGTAGTCAGGGCCCAAGTTCAAATGCGATAGCCCCGTCCTCAATACCCGCTCTGGCGCGCCACTTCGCCCGCATTGAAGGCGTCGTCGCCCAGGAACTCGCCTGCGGCCTGGGCGCGCTTGTAGTAGAGGCCGATATCATACTCGTCGGTCATGCCGACGCCGCCGAACATCTGGATGCCCTCGCTGGCCGCAAGGCGCGACACGGCGGTGGCCTTGGCCTTGGCGGCGGCGCACCAGAGCGGCGCCTGGGCGGGCTGGGTGTCCAGCACGGTGAGGGCGCGGCGCACCAGAGAGCGGGCCAGCTCCAGCTCGCCATAGAGATGGGCGGCGCGGTGCTGCAGGCCCTGGAATGTGCCGATGGCGACGCCGAACTGCTCGCGCTCGCGGATGTAATCCAGCGTCATGTCAAACGCCTTCTGGCCGACGCCCAGCGCCTCAGCGGCCTGCGCGGCGCGGCCAATGTCCAGGAGGTGGCGGTAGGCCGCCTCGCTGTCTTCAGCCCCGCCCAGCAGCGCGTCGCCGTCGAGCTTCACATCGTCGAAATTGATGTCGGCGGGCACATGGCTGTCGAGCGTGCGCCGGGGCGTGCGGGTGACGCCTTCGGCGCCGGGCGAGACCAGGAAGAGATTGATCCGGTCATCCTCGGTGCGCGCCGCGACGATCAGCAGATCGGCGCCGGCGCCGTTGACCACGTGTTTCTTGGCGCCCGACAGGCGGAAGCCGTTGCCGTCTTTGACCGCTTTGGCCTTGACGTGAGACGGGTCGTGGCGCGCCCGCTCGTCCAGCGCCAGGGCGATGACGAGCTCGCCTGCGGCGATTTTGGGCAGCCAGGCGTCTTTCTGGGAGTCGGTTCCGGCCAGATTGAAGGCGCTGGCGCCCATCACGGCGGTGGACAGGAAGGGCGAGGCGGTGAGATTGCGCCCGATCTGTTCGAGGATCAGCCCGGCCGCCGCGCAGCCCATATCAACCCCGCCATGGTCCTCGCCGACCATGATCCCGCACCAGCCCATCTCGGCCATGGCGGCCCACAGATCACGCGAGAAGCCGTGGGTGTCGCCGGCATCGCGCAGGGCGCGCAGGGCGGTCACCGGCGCCTGCTCTTCCAGGAATTGCTGGGCGCCGTCGCGCAGCATGGTCTCTTCTTCGTTCAGGACGAAAGACATTGCAGTTAATCCCCTGTATCTAAATACTTTATGCGCTCGGCAGATTGAGCACGCGCTTGGAAATGATGTTCAGCTGCACCTCGCTGGTGCCGCCCTCGATGGAGTTGGCGCGCGAGCGAAGCCAGGCCCGGGCCGGATCGCCGTCGCTCTCCTTATCGCCCTCCCACAACAGGCCGTCGGTGCCCAGCGCGGACATGTTCAGCTCGTGGCGGCGCTTGTTCAGCTCGGTGCCGATATATTTGAGCATGGAGGCGCGCGCGCCCACGCCCTCGCCATGGTCGCCCTCTTCCTTGATCCGGCGCAGGGTGGCGTCGAAGGCCAGGCCGTCAATGGTCAGCCGGGCCACATCGCCGCGCAGGATCGGGTCGGCCAGGCGCCCGTGCTCGTCCACTTCGCCGGACTGGTGGGCGGCGCTGACCGGGTTCATGCCGCCGAACGCCGCTTCGGAGACGATGCCCGCGCGCTCGTGGCTCAAGAGGTATTTGGCGATCTCCCAGCCCTGTCCGGCATTGCCAAGCCGGTTGGCGACGAGGGCTATGGCGTCATCAAAGAAGGTCTCGCAGAAGGGCGATTTGCCCGAAATGAGCTTGATCGGTTTTGTGGTCACGCCCGGCTGGTCCATGTCGATCAGCAGGAAGGAGATGCCCAGATGCTTGGGCGCGTCTGCCTCGGTGCGCACCAGCGCGAAAATCCAGTCGGACTGGTCGGCATAGCTGGTCCATACCTTCTGGCCGGTGACTGTGTAGTGATCGCCCTTCAGGACGCCCTTGGCCCGCAGGGAAGCCAGGTCGGAGCCGGCGCCGGGTTCGGAATAGCCCTGACACCAGCGGATCTCGCCACGTGCAATGGGGGGCAGGTGCTCCAGCTTCTGCTCGTGCGTGCCGTATTTCAGCAGCGCCGGGCCGAGCATCCAGATGCCGAAACTGTCCAGCGGCGAGCGCGCATTGATCGCCTTCATCTCTTCTTTGAGGATGAAGGCCTCTTCCTTGGACAGGCCCGCGCCGCCGTATTCCTTGGGCCAGGCCGGGACCGTCCAGCCCTTTTCCACCATGCGTTCGAGCCAGATTTTCTGGTCCTCGCTGGCGAAGGTCCAGTTGCGGCCGCCCCAGCAGATATCGGCCTCAGAGGCGATGGGCTTGCGCATGCTGGCGGGGCAGTTGGCCTCCAGCCAGGCGCGGGTTTCTTTGCGGAATGTGTCGAGCGGCATGGCGCTTCCTCCCTGACGTTTACGTAAAGGGTAAGCCGAAGGGGGCGCCCTGACCAGTCCCGGCGTGCGCCTGATTTGCGGCGAAACGGCGCGGGCGGCTTGCCTCGCGCGCGCCAGCCGATAAGTACGCCCTCACAAGTCCATTGGCGCGCCCGTCCGGAGACGCATTCCATGTCCACCGCCCTCTCGATCCCCAGACCCTATAGCGAGCCGGGCGCCGACCGGGCGATGTTCTGGTGGCTGGTGATCATCGCGGCGTTTGTGTGCGCCATGATCGTGGTGGGCGGGGCGACGCGCCTGACCGATTCCGGCTTGTCGATCACCGACTGGCGCCCGATCACCGGGGCCATCCCGCCGCTGAGCCAGGAGGGCTGGGAGCGCGAGCTGGAGCGCTACCGCCAGATCCCGCAATACCAGGAAATCAATCGCGGCATGTCGATGGCCGAGTTCCAGTTCATCTACTGGTGGGAATGGGGCCACCGCCAGCTCGGCCGGACGCTGGGCCTGGTCTATTTCCTGCCCTTCGTCTTCTTTTTGTGGAGCGGCCGCGCGCCCAAGCGCCTGCGCCCGCGCCTGTGGGTGCTGTTCGCTCTGGGCGGGCTGCAGGGCGCCATCGGCTGGTGGATGGTGGCCTCGGGCCTGACCGAACGGGTGGATGTGAGCCAGTACCGGCTCGCCGTCCACCTGGTCATGGCGTTTGTGATTTTGGGGCTGACGCTGTGGACGGCGCTGGAGCTGCGCCATGGCCAGACGAAGCTCGCCGTGCGCTCGCCGCTGTTCAAGTGGAGCGCGGTGTTCTGGGGCGCGGTGCTGTTCCAGATCGCGCTGGGCGCGTTCGTGGCCGGGCTGAAGGCGGGCATGATCTACACCACATGGCCGGGCTTTAACGGCCAGTTCTGGCCGCAGGATTATCTCTCCGGCCTGCCGTTCTGGCAGGCCATGTTCGAGAGCCGCCCGGCGGTACAGCTGCATCACCGCTGGGCGGGCTACGCCCTGGCGGCGGGCGGGTTGGCGCTGGCCTGGCTCTGGCGGCGCAATGGCGATGTGATCATGGGCCGTTTCGCCATCGGCATGCTGGCGGCGCTGTTCATCCAGATCGCGCTGGGCGTGCTGACCCTCGTCAACGCCGCGCCGCTGGCGCTGTCGCTGGCCCACCAGTCGGGCGCCATCGTGCTGTTCCTGATCGCCGGCGCCGCCGCCTGGGCCTCGGCGCGGGCGGTTGAGGCGCGCGCAGTCTAGGGTCTGAGCCCAATCAGCCTGGAGAGGGGCTGCCGCAAATTTAATCACGCTTGAATCGGCATGCCGTAACGGTGTGCATCATCGCAAAAAGTAAGCTTTTCATATTGACGCGTGCATCCAGATGCACATATTGAGCGAATGGTCGATGTCACCCGCCAACAAGCCGCCAATCGGTGCCTCGCTGCGCTAGACACGGCCTTTATGTCGGCTCTGTGCGAGCCGGCCCGATGTGAAATTTTGCGCCGGCTTATCCTCAATGGCCGGTCGGACATAGGCGCGATCGCCTCCGGCATGCCCCAGGACAGGTCCGTAGTTTCGAGGCACCTCCAGGTGCTCGAGCGCGCGGGTGTGGTGAGCGGCGCCAAAGTGGGCCGCGCGACGTACTATGAGATCGAGGGTCCCGCAGTCCTGGCCAAGCTGGAGGCGCTTGCCGACGCATTCAGGACGCTGATCCCGTCGTGTTGCCCCGGGTCGGCGATGGCGGCCGCTGCCCCCCACGATACTCAAACCAGAAGCTGAGCGCCCTGAGAGCAGGATGATGAGTTTAATTTTTCGCATCTATCCGTGCATACATGCGCATAAATGCAGGAGTAAGCCATGAGCAACCCATCGGCATCACGTCCCTCTCCCACGCAGGAATCTGGCGACTTTTACGTGAAAGCCGCCAAGAGCCGCGCGGCCAACAGATGTTGCGGCACGCCAGACGCCGTCAGTGCAAGCGGGTATGATGAGGCCGCCCTTGCCAATGCACCCGAAGAGGCGGTGCAGGCGAGTTTCGGGTGCGGAGACCCGGTCGCTTTCACCAGGATGGGGCCTGGTGAAACTGTGATCGACCTGGGCTGTGGTGCAGGGCTGGACCTGATCATGGCTGCGGAACGCGTTGGTCCGGAAGGCCGCGTGATCGGGATAGACGCCAGCGCGGATATGCTGGCTCTGGCCAGGAAGAATGTTTTGCGCGCCGGATTGGCCGATCAGGTTCAATTGCTGGAGGGGACCATTGAGGCGCTGCCGGTGGGCAATCAAGTTGCTGACTGGGTCATCTCCAATTGCGTCATCAATCTTGCAACGGATAAAGCAGCCGTATTTCAGGAAATACGGCGGGTGCTCAAGCCCGGCGGGCAGGCTGTGATCTCGGACCTTGTCGCCGACGATTTGCCAGACTGGGTGTCAGCACATCAAGATCTTTATTCCGCATGCATCAGCGGGGCAGTCCCGGAACATACCTATCTGGCGCTTGCACGCGACGCCGGTCTCCAGTCGCCGGAGGTTATCGGGCGGCTTGTCTATGACGAGGCGTTGGTGCGCGGACTGATCACAGACGCCTTGCCTCTGCCGCTTGACGAGATCGCATCACGTCTCGCCATCACGCGGCAGGAGCTTATTGATATGGCGGGACGTGATCTTGCCGGGTGCATCACCAGCATCAAGCTGCGCATTGCCCGAGACAGGGCGTGACCGGCCGGGTGACAGGCGCTCACAGACCAGCTGAGCTTCAGCCGTGTGCGGTGGTGCTGTTCGGGCAGAGGTCCAGGAGATGTCCGGCATGATCACTCTTTATGGTTCGCCAACGACGAACACGCGCAAGGTCACCATTGCTCTTGCCGAGCTGGGCCTGAGCTGGACGTCCCGCCATGTCGATCTCAGCCGGGGGGAGCAGCACGAGGACTGGTTCCTGGCGCTCGCGCCCAACAACAAGATTCCCGTGCTCAAAGACGATCAAACCGCGACGACCGTCTATGAGTCAGGAGCGATACTGATCTATCTGGCCGAGCAGTATGACGATCAGGAGGACTTGCTGGCGAAGTCTGGCGCGCACCGCTACGCGGCGATTCAGGGCGCCTTCTTTCAGGCGGCCAACATTGGACCTAGCCTTGGCCGCCTGAATGACCAGCTCAATGCATCAGGCGACGCCAAAGTCCCGGGAATGCAGGAGCTGTTTTATAATGAGGCCCTGCGATTAATAGAGGTCATGGAGCGCATGCTGGGCGATGGCCGGGAGTTTCTTGCCGGCGGCTACTCCATAGCGGACATCATGCACTACCCTTGGCTCAAAGCTGGCGCTGATCTGGGCTTTCCGGCCTTGCTCGCAAGTGAGCGGCTTACCGGCTGGCTCGGACGCATGGCGCAAAGGCCCGGAGTTAAACTAGGGATGTCGGCGTTCGACCAACCACAGAAGCGCGGATAGGCTAGCGCGCAACCTTCTCTACGCCGCTCCATTCGCCAGCCTCGTGAATGCCTGGCTATGCAACTGTCTGAATCCTAACTTTCTTCAGTCAGCGCCGTGCGGGTGATCACCTCGCGCGCAATCAGCTTGATGCGCCCGTCGGCGCGGTCATAGGCCGCCGCGATGCCGTTGGCGTAGGCGCCGCCGCCGAAATTGGCGTCAGACATCGCCAGGGCTGACGGACTGTCAAAACCCGGCGCGCCCAGCCCGGCCTCGAAGCGTACGCGGGCGATCACGTCCAGCGTGCGCGCGTCCAGCACCTCCATCAGCCCGCTCTCGGGCGAGACCATCAGGGCGGCGGGGCGTCCCAGCAGCTCGCTATAGGTGATGTTGGAGCCCGGCAGGCGGTCGATGCGCGCGCGCACCTCGCCGCGATCATCCACGCGCGCCACGCCGGCGGTGGGGCCGGCGACCAGCAGGTCGGTTCCGGCCCGCGCGCACGAACGCGCCGGGAAGGGCAGGGCGATCGTGGCCTCCTGGCGCACCTGCAGGCCCTGTCCGCCCGCATCAATCAGACGCACGATGCGCGCCTCCTCGCCGTCGGCCAGGATCGCCAGATCGATATAGCCGATGCCCTGGCCATACAGGCACAGGCTGGAGCCGCCGGGCATGTCGCCTTCCAGCGGCAGCTCGATCACGTCTTCAATGGCGTGCACGACGGCGAAACCGCGCAGCACGCCGTTCTCGTCCATGCCGAACACCAGCGGCAGGGTCTCGCCGCGCAGCGGAAAGCCGCCCACGCCCGCCAGGCCGCGCAGGCGCGGACCGGAGGCGGTGATCAGCTCGCGCCCGTCCACATTGAAGATCGCCAGCCCGCCCTGCAGGCCGGCTGCGGCCAGCACGCCATTGCCCGGCGCGCCGCTGTCAGGCAGGAAGGCCAGCTCGCGCGCGCCGCCGGGCGCCTCGAAGGCGCCGGTGACGATGGCCATGCGTTCGGCGCCGGCCGGGTCATCGGTCTCGTCGGGGGCTTCAAAGAAATTACAGCCCGCCAGCGCTCCCGCCATCAGCATGGCGGCCAGGGCGCGGGCCAGATTGGCGGGTCTTGCAAAGTCGCGAGCAGGTGTGGCGGGCATGGCGTTGTGTCTCGTCTCGAGGGCGCCCGCGCCAGGCGGGCCGGTTGCGCGCGATGGTACATGGACGCCCGCGCGCCGTCACATGCCTGATGTACCTCGCCGGGCTGCTCCGCGCGCGCATGAGGGGCGGGCGGGAAACATGCGGTAGCAGATTACCTTATTTGCAAGCTGATGAATTTTAGCGCATTTCACAACACCTATTGACCTCAACCGGCCATGAGCGTAAGCAGCGCGCCACATCGCGCCGGGGATGGTCCCTGTCGCGTCCGGTTCATCTAGAGGCTCCTGTGATGAAGACCTTTACCGCCAAGCCAGCGGACGTCGAGCACAAATGGGTCGTGATTGACGCGGAAGGTGCGGTCGTCGGCCGTCTCGCCGCCTATATCGCCACCCGTCTGCGCGGCAAGCACCGCCCCGATTTCACCCCGCATGTGGACACCGGCGATCATGTGATCGTCATCAACGCCGACAAGGTGGTGTTCACCGGCCGCAAGATGCAGAACAAGCGCTATTACCGCCACACGGGTCACCCGGGCGGGATCAAGGAAACCTCGCCCCGGCGCATCCTGGAAGGCCGCTTCCCCGAGCGCGTCGTCGAGCAGGCGGTCAAGCGCATGCTGCCCAAGGAGAGCCCGCTGGCGCGCGCCCAGTTCTCCAAGCTGCGCGTCTATGCCGGCGGCGAACATCCGCACCAGGCGCAGACCCCTGAAGTCGTCGACTTCAAATCCCTGAACGCCAAGAACGCGCGGAGCTGATCATGTCCGACCAAACCCGTTCCCTCGAGGACCTGAAATCCGCGCTGCAGGAAGCCGGCTCGCCGGTCGTCACCGAAGCGCCTGAAGAGCAGACCCTGGCCGAGCCGAAGATCGATGATCACGGCCGCGCCTACGCCACCGGCAAGCGCAAGAATGCGATCGCGCGCGTCTGGATCAAGCCGGGCGCCGGCAAGATCACGGTCAATGGCCGCGATCAGGAAGTGTATTTCGCGCGGCCCGTGCTGCGCATGCTGCTCCAGCAGCCCTTCGAAACGGCCGAGCGCAAGGATCAGTATGACGTGGTCGCCACGGTCACCGGCGGCGGCCTTTCGGGCCAGGCCGGCGCGGTGCGTCACGGCATCTCCAAGGCCCTGACCTATTACGAGCCGACGCTGCGCGGCGTGCTCAAAGCCGGCGGCTTCCTCACCCGCGACAGCCGCGTGGTCGAGCGCAAGAAGTACGGCAAGAAAAAAGCCCGCCGCAGCTTCCAGTTCTCGAAGCGCTAAGCGGTTCTTTTCCATCGCATGCCAGGGCGGGCGGTTCCTTCACGGAGCCGCCCGCTTTGAGTTTTGGGGGCGGGGGCCATGAACGCCGCCGCACCTTTTCCTCCCCCGCTTGCGGGGGAGGTGTCCCCCGCGCCGACCCGGGCCGCAGTGGGTCACGCCACCCCCAAACA
>JAFIEB010000119.1 GCA_020832735.1 Oceanicaulis sp. | reverse complement strand
CACCCCACCCCAACCCTCCCCTCAAGGGGAGGGAGAAGACGCTCAAGCCGCAAATGCGATAGCTCTGACTTGCGGGGGAGGTGTCAGCGTAGCTGACGGAGGGGGGATGGCGCCTCTGCTAAGTTTGCAGATGAGCGCTCTGCCGATCCCTACCTCGCCGCTACGCGCGTTCGACGCTTCGCGTCTCACCCCGCCCGCAAGCGGGGGGAGACAGTAATCGCGCCTTTTCAGCATCCAGATGGAAGTGACTCCCATGCGTGAAGCCGGCCGTATCGCCGCCGCCATCGAGGTGCTCGACACCGTTCTGAACCGGCATCAGCCGGTGAAGGACGCCCTGCGCGACTGGGGCAAGGCCAATCGCTATGCCGGGTCGGGCGACCGGGCGTGGATTTCCGGCCTGGTGCTGGACGCCATGCGCAAGCGCGCCTCGCATGGCGTGCGCATGGGCGCCGATACGCCGCGCGCCATGGTGCTGGCCACGCTCGCCCATGAATGGAAGACAGGACCGGACGCCGTGGCCGCGATCTTCGACGGCGACGAGCACGCGCCGGAGCCGCTGACCGAAGCCGAACGCGCCGGCATGATTGCCGCCATGCCGGGCGACGCGCCGCTCTGGGCGCGCGCCGAAGTTCCTGAATGGCTGGAAGCCAGCTTCGTGCGCGGCTTTGGTGGTGACGCCGAGGTCGAGGGCGCGGGCATGGCCTCGCGCGCGCCGGTGGATCTGCGCGTCAACACGCTGAAAACCGATTTCGACAAGGCGATCTCAGCGGTGCGCGCGCAGATCAATTGCGATCCGTCCGCCCTGATCACCAGCGCCATCCGCATCGCGGCGGCCGATCCGCGCGCCAAGGCGCCGCCGGCCGATTCCATCCCCGCCTATGGCAAGGGCTGGGTGGAGGTGCAGGATCTGGGCAGCCAGATCGCCGCGCTTGCCGCCGCGCCGCTGGACGGGCTGCAGGCGCTGGACTTCTGCGCCGGGGCCGGGGGCAAGACGCTGGCGCTGGCAGCCCTCATGAACAATACCGGCCAGCTCTATGCCTGGGATTATGACTGGCGCCGGCTTCGCGCCATCTGGCCGCGCCTGGAGCGCGCCGGGGTACGCAATGTCCAGGTGCGCACCGGCAAGGAAGGCGAGGCGCTGTGCGATCTGGAAGACCGGATGGATCTGGTCTTCATCGACGCGCCCTGCACGGGGTCGGGCACCTGGCGCCGGCGTCCGGACACCAAATGGCGCCTGAAAGAGCGCGCGCTCGCCACCCGCATCAAGCAGCAGGACGAGGTGCTGGCCAAGGCCGCCAAATACGTCAAAGCCGGCGGGCGCATGGTCTATGTCACCTGCTCGGTTTTACCCGAAGAAAACGGCGACCGGGTGAATGCATTCCTGGCCGCCAACACGAGATTCCGCGCCGTACCGGTGATGGACGCCCTTGAGCGCTCCGGCCAGCTTACCGAAGAGGGCGCGCTCATCCTCTCCGCCTGCGCCGGAGAGCACGGCGCCCTCCAGCTCACCCCGGCGCGCACCGGCACGGACGGATTTTATGTGTGCGTGATGGAGCGGGAGGGGTAGGGTTGGTGAATGCCCATTATATCGGTCTTTTTCGGCATTACCGTCCGCATGTATTTCGGTGACCATCCACCGCCCCACATACACGTGATTTATCAGGGTTACGAAGCACTGGTGAGGATCGATGACGGCGTGCCGATTGAAGGCAGCCTCCCGCCACGCGCGCGAAAACTCGTGTCCGAATGGATGAACTTGCGCCGGGATGCTATCATCGCCAACTGGCGCAGAGCCGAACGATTGGAGCCTCTGGAGCGCATCGAAGGTCTGGAATGATCAAGATCACCCATATCGCCGTCACTGGCCCGGCCTCCCTTCGCCTGACCTTTTCTGACGGTCAGGCCGGGGAGGTGGACTTGTCCGGTCTGATCGCCCGGCCCGGCGCGATGGTGGAGCCTTTGCGCGACAGCGCCTATTTCGCACGCGTGTTTCTGGAAGAGGGCGCGCCGACCTGGCCCAACGGGTTCGATCTGGCGCCCTGGGCCCTGCACAGGGATTTGGGCGAGCAGGGCCGGCTCAAGCCCGCCGGGCAGGCGGCCTGACGCCCCTCACTCGCCCCGCTCCTTCTTCCCCCTCGCCACCTCGGTCGCGAGCGCTTCGAGCTTGTGGGTCCAGAAGCCCTTGAAGCGGTCCAGCCAGTCATCGACCTGTTGCAGGGGGGCGGGCTCCAGCGTGTAGATGCGCCGGGGCCCGTCCACCCGCGAGCGGGCGAAGCCGTTATCGCGCAGCACTTTGAGATGCTGGGACACGGCGGCCTGACTGATGCCGAACTCGGCGTGGATCACCGCCACGATCTCGCCCGAGCGCAGCTCACTGTCAGCGAGCAGCTCCAGAATGCGCCGGCGGACCGGGTCGCCCAGAACGTCAAAAGCGTGCATCAGCTCTCCTCATCCCCGCTTTCCTCGCCCCCGCTCTCTTCACCCTTGAAGAAGGCGGCGGTGCGGGCGGCGGCGGCGCGCGCCCCGGCCTCATCGGCGCCGGATGCGATATGGGCCTGGCCCCAGGCGGCGCTGCTGGCGTCCACCAGATCGCGGTAGTTTTGCGTGGCGAACCATTCTGCGCTCGCCTCCACGGGGTCGGAGACGGCGCCGCTGGCGTGAAGCGCGAGGCCCGCCAGCGCCAGATCCCAGCCGACGCCGCCGGCGCCGGGGCCGTATGTCGCCTCCCATTCGGGATCGATGATGTAGAGATGGGTGAGCTCCAGCCGGGCGCCGTCCTCGCCTGCGGGCTCCAGACGGATGCTCACCCAGCTCACATTGCCGGAGAACTCCCAGGTCAGGTCCAGCGTGCGCGGCGGCTCGCACGCCTTGATCTCGCCCCCGGCGTTATTTTCCACCTGAAACCGGCCGCCCGGCCTGAACTCGCCCGACACCGGCGAAAACCAGCGCGCCAGGCGCTCCTGTGCGGTCACCGCCTCCCACAAATCCTCAATGCCGGTTGGATAGGTGCGCGACGCGACAATCGCCGTGGCCGGTTTGCCGTCATGGGTAAGGTGGCGCACGGTGCGCGCCGTCGCGCCGATGGCGTCGGGGATGTCGATATGCATGGCTGGCTCCTCCCGTTAATTTCGGACGAGCTTATATAAGCAACAACTAATTATTGAGTCAATCTATCCGGCGCCTGCGCCGTACCGCCGTCCCAATTTCATCCGCCTCTCGCATTCGCGCAGAATCTCGGCTAATCGCTCCCCATGAGCACCCAGATCGAACACGAATCCGTCCTGATCGTCGATTTCGGCAGTCAGGTGACGCAACTCATCGCCCGGCGCCTGCGCGAGAGCGGGGTGTATTGCGAGGTGCATCCGTTCAACCGGGTGGATGACGCCTTTCTGGCGGACTTCGCGCCGCGCGCCGTGATCCTGTCGGGCGGACCGGCCAGCGTCCATGGCGAGGGCACGCCGCGCGCGGCCCAGAGGGTCTTCGAGCTGGGCGTGCCGGTTCTGGGCATCTGCTATGGCGAGCAGACCATGTGCGCGCAGCTGGGCGGCAGCGTGGAGCCGGCTGACGAGCGCGAGTTCGGGCGCGCCGATATCGAGATCACCGCCGACAGCCCGCTGTTTGAGGGCTTGGGCGGTCCCGGTCATCTGGAACGGGTGTGGATGAGCCATGGCGACCGCGTGAACGCGATCCCGCAAGGCTTTCACCCCATCGCCGCCACCACCCATGCACCGTTCGCCGCCATCGCCGACGAGGCCCGGCGCTTCTATGGCGTGCAGTTCCACCCGGAGGTGGCCAACACGCCGCGCGGCGCGCTGATCCTGCGCAATTTCACGCACCGCATCGCCGGCCTGAAGGGCGACTGGACCATGGCCGCGTTCAAGGACGAGGCCATCGCCAAGATCCGCGCCCAGGTTGGCTCCGGCCGGGTGATTTGCGGACTGTCGGGCGGGGTGGACAGCTCGGTGGCCGCGGTGCTGATCCATGAAGCCATCGGCGATCAGCTGACCTGCGTGTTCGTGGATACCGGCCTCATGCGCGCGGGCGAGGCCGACCAGGTCGTCACGCTGTTCCGCGAGCACTACAACATCCCGCTGGTCGCGGCGGATGAAGAGGAGCGCTTCCTCACGGCGCTGGCGGGGGTGAGCGATCCGGAAACCAAGCGCAAGACCATCGGCAAGCTGTTCATCGACGTGTTCGAGGAGAAGGCCAAGCTCGCCGGCGGCGCCGATTTCCTAGCCCAGGGCACGCTCTACCCCGATGTGATCGAGAGCGTGTCGTTTGATGGCGGGCCGTCGGTCACCATCAAATCCCACCATAATGTGGGCGGCCTGCCCGCGCGCATGAACATGAAGCTGGTCGAGCCCCTGCGCGAACTGTTCAAGGACGAGGTGAGGGCGCTCGGCCGTGAGCTCGGCCTGCCCGAAAGCTTTATCGGGCGCCACCCCTTCCCGGGGCCGGGCCTGGCCATTCGCATCCCCGGCGAGGTGACCCGCGACAAGGCCGACATCCTGCGCAAGGCCGACGCCATCTATATCGAGGAAATCCGAAAAGCCGGCCTCTACGATTCCATCTGGCAGGCCTTCGCCGTGCTGCTCCCGGTCCAGACCGTGGGCGTGATGGGCGATGCGCGCACCTATGACAATGTGCTGGCCCTGCGCGCGGTGACCTCCACCGACGGCATGACGGCGGACTATTTCCCCTTCGACCACGACTTCCTCGGCCGCACGGCGACGCGCCTCATCAACGAGGTGCGCGGCGTGAACCGGGTGGTGTATGACGTGACGAGCAAGCCGCCGGGGACGATTGAGTGGGAGTAGGAGGCGGTCTGAAATTCTCGTGGCGGGTTATTCATGCGCAAGGCATCTGCTAGATTGCCTCTCAATTGAGCGGGGGGGGGGCTGAAATTGGGGTAGGCG
>JAFIEB010000108.1 GCA_020832735.1 Oceanicaulis sp. | reverse complement strand
GGGGTTAAGGGGCTTGCCCCGGCCCGGGCCCGGGCGCCGGGCGGGGCCCGCGGACGTTCTGGCGGCGTGCGCCGGACAGGGGAGGCTGAGACGTGAGCGAACCGTGTGGCGAACCGTCCCGGCCGGCGCCTGCCGGGCCTTACCGGCGCGTATTGCTGAAGATTTCGGGCGAAGCCCTGATGGGCGCCGAACCCTACGGCATCGATATGGACACCGCCGACCGCATCGCGCGCGAAGTGGGCGAGGCGGTCGAGGCCGGCTACGAG
Organism: Oceanicaulis sp.; assembly: GCA_020832735.1. Lineage (GTDB taxonomy): Bacteria > Pseudomonadota > Alphaproteobacteria > Caulobacterales > Maricaulaceae > Oceanicaulis. The sequence goes on along the minus strand of JAFIEB010000108.1, from coordinate 13,962 downwards.
CTGTGCCTGGTGATCGGCGGGGGCAATATCTTCCGCGGGCTGCAGGCCGCCGCCAAGGGCATGGAGCGCGCCGCCGCCGACTATATGGGCATGCTGGCCACCGTCATGAACGCGCTGGCCATGCAGACCGCGCTGGAGCGCGTGGGCGTGCCGACGCGCGTCCAGTCGGCCATCCCCATGACCACGGTGTGCGAGCCCTATATCCGCCGGCGCGCCGTGCGCCATATGGAAAAGGGCCGGGTGGTGATCTTCGCCGCTGGCACCGGCAATCCCTTCTTCACCACCGATACGGCGGCCGCGCTGCGTGCGGCCGAGATGGGCTGCGACGCCCTGTTCAAGGGCACTGGCGTGGACGGGGTCTATGACAAGGATCCGCGCGGCAATCCGGACGCCAAGCGGTTTGAACGGCTCGATTATATTGACGTTCTGGCCCGCGACCTCAAAGTGATGGACGCCTCGGCCGTGACGCTGATGCGCGACAACCAGATCCCCATCGTGGTGTTCAATATCCGCGAGCAGGGCGGTCTGGCCCGCGTGCTGGACGGCCAGGGCACCTGCACGATTGTGGGCGCGCCCGGCGAATCCGGGCACACCGTCCGCAAGTGACGAGTTTGAGGAGACGATCATGTCCGGGTTCAGCCTGAAAGACATCGAAAAGCGCATGGACGGCGCGGTAGAGGCGCTCAGGAAGGAATTCTCCGGCCTGCGCACCGGGCGCGCGAGCGCCGGCCTGCTCGATCCGGTCAAGGTGGACGCCTACGGATCGCCGACCCCGCTCAACCAGGTCGGAACGATCAGCACGCCCGAGGCGCGCATGCTCTCGGTGCAGGTCTGGGACCGCAATCTGGCCGGGGCGGTGGACAAGGCGATCCGCAATGCCGGGCTGGGCCTCAACCCGGTGATGGAGGGCGCGCTGATCCGCATTCCGATCCCGCCGCTCAACGAAGAGCGCCGCGCCGAGCTCGCCAAGACCGCCGGCGGCTATGCCGAGCAGGCCCGCATCGCCGTGCGCAATGTGCGCCGCGACGGCATGGACAGCCTCAAAAAGGCCGAGAAGGATGGCGAGATCAGCGAGGACGAACACAAGAAGTTCGCTGATCAGGTGCAAAAAGCCACCGACAACCATATCGCCGTCATAGATGATCTGTTGAAGACCAAGCAGGACGAGATCACGCAGGTCTGAGCCCGCGGGCCAGACTCAAGGAGGCCGCCGCATGGCGCAGCCTGACGCCGAGGACCGGCCGCCGCGCCATGTGGCCATCATCATGGACGGCAACGGACGCTGGGCGGCCTCGCGCGGGCGACCGCGCGCGTTCGGGCATCAGGCCGGCGTCGAGGCGGTGCGCGAGGCGGTGCGTGCGGCCGGCCGGCTGGGCCTGACCCACCTCACCTTGTTCAGCTTCTCCACCGAGAACTGGCGCCGTCCGGCCGCCGAGATCGATGCGCTGTTCGATCTCTTGCGCCGGTTCGTGGCGGCTGATCTCGAACGCCTGCACGGCGAAGGCGTGCGCGTGCGCATTATCGGGCGGCGCGAGGGGCTGTCGCCGGACCTGATCGCGACCATAGAGCGCGTCGAGGCGCGCACCCGAGACAACGACCGCTTCCACCTGACCATCGCCTTCAATTATGGCGGACGCGACGAGCTGGTGCGCGCAGCCCAGCGCGCCGCCGCTGCGGCGGGCGGCGATCTGTCCGGTCTCGACGAGGCCGGGCTGACGGCCCATCTCGACACGGCCGGGCTGCCCGATCCCGATCTGGTGATCCGCACCAGCGGAGAGCGGCGCCTGTCCAACTTCCTGCTCTGGCAGACCGCGTACGCCGAGCTGATCTTCCTGGACGTTCTGTGGCCGGACTTCAGCGAGGCCGATCTGCGCGCCGCGCTGGAGGAATACGCCCGGCGCGAGCGCCGCTATGGCGGAGTGCGCGCATGACCGGCGGCGAGCCGCAGCCCCGGCGCGGCGCGCCGGGTGATCCGGTCTTCGCCAAGCGCGTCCTGTCCGCGCTGGTGCTGGCGCCGTTGGTAATCGTGCTGGTGTGGGCGGGCGGGACGCCGTTTTCCATCTTCGTGGCCGCCTTCGCCGCCGCCATGGCTTGGGAATGGGTGCGCATGTCGGACCGGGAGGCGCCGCCGCGCGCCTTCGCCATCGCCACCGGCACGGCGGTCGGCGCGGCGCTGCTAGCCGGTCAGACCGAACCGCTGTGGACGCTGGCCTGGATCGCGGGCGGCGCGGTGTTCGCCGGGCTCGACCGGCGCCGGCGCGGGCGCGCCCTGGAGGCGGTCATCGGCGTGGCCTATGTGGCCGGGGCCGCGGCCATGCTGATCTCGCTGCGCGATGGCGAGCAGGGCGGGCTGATCGCGGTGCTGTTCCTGCTGGCCGTGGTGTGGTCGGCCGACATTTTCGCCTATCTGGCCGGCAGCTGGATCGGCGGGCCGAAGCTCCTGCCCGCCGCCAGCCCGAACAAGACATGGGCGGGCCTGGCCGCCGGCCTGGTCTTCGGCGTCGCCGCCGGGGCGGGCGTGGCGCAGCTGCTGGGCTTTGATCCGGTCTACGCCGCCATGGTCGCGGCCCCCACCGCGCTGGCGGCGGTGCTGGGCGATCTTGTCATGTCGCTGGCCAAGCGCCGGTTCGGCGTCAAGGACGCGGGCACGCTGATTCCGGGCCATGGCGGGGTGCTGGACCGGGTGGATGCGTTGATGATGGCGGTCCTGTTCGCCGGCGCCTGGCGCGCTGTTGGTCCGGACGGCTGGCCGGGGGCGGGGCTGTGAGCGCGCGCACCGTCACCCTTCTGGGCGCGACCGGTTCGGTGGGCCAGGCCACGCTGGATCTGATCGCGCGCGCGCCGCAGGGCGCCTATGAGGTCGTTGCGCTGACCGCCAACACCAATGCGGCTGATCTGGCGGCGGCGGCGCGCCGTGTCGGCGCGCGTTTCTGCGCCGTCGCCGACGAGCGCGCCGGGCCGGCCCTGGCCGAGGCGCTGGCGGGAACCGGCATCGCTTGCGGGGCGGGCCCCGGCGCGGTGCTGGAGGCGGCGGCCATGGAGGCCGGCTGGGTGATGGCCGCGATTGTCGGCGCGGCCGGACTGCAGCCGACTCTGACCGCAGTGCGCCGGGGCGCCTGCGTGGCGCTGGCCAACAAGGAGGCGCTGGTGTGCGCCGGGGCGCTGATGATCGAGGAGGCCGCGCGCAGCGGATCGGTGCTGCTGCCGGTGGATTCCGAACACAATGCGGTGTTCCAGGCCTTCGATCCGGCCCAGCGCGCGCAGATCCGGCGCATCATCCTGACCGCGTCGGGAGGCCCGTTCCGAGAGGCGGGGCTGGAGACCATGCGCCGGGCCGGCCCGGCCGAGGCGGTGGCCCATCCCACCTGGTCAATGGGCGCGAAAATCTCGGTCGACAGCGCCACCATGATGAACAAGGGGCTGGAGATCATCGAGGCCTGCCATCTTTTCGCCCTGCCCCAGGAGCAGGTGGATGTTCTGGTCCATCCTGAATCGGTCATTCACGGGCTGGTCGAGTACGCCGATGGCGGCCTGCTGGCCCAGCTCGGCTCGCCGGACATGCGCACGCCCATCGCCCACGCCCTGGCCTGGCCGGCGCGCATGGAGACGCCGGTGGAGCGCCTTGATCTGGCGCAGGTGGGCCGGCTGACCTTCCAGGCGCCCGATCCGGAGCGCTTTCCCGCCCTGGACCTTGCGCGCGGGGCTTTCAAGGCTGGCGGCGCGGCGCCGGCGGTGCTCAACGCCGCCAACGAGATTGCAGTGGCCGCCTTCCTGGCCGGACAGATCGGTTTCCTTGACATCGCCGCAGTGGTCTCGGAGGCTCTGGACGAGGGGATGGGCGGGCCTGAGGGCGCGCCCGCGCCAGCGTCGCTGGAGGCCGTGCTGGCCGCCGACGCGCTGGGACGGCGCCTGGCCCGCAAGGCGGCGGCGGGACTGGCGCGATAGCTGCACGGGCGGACCCGTGCAACAGAGGGATGACGCATAATGGAGATGTTTGGCGCAGGCTTGTTGTCCGTCGCGGCGTTCGTCGCGGTGATCTCCTTTGTCGTGGTGATCCACGAGATGGGCCATCTCTACGCCGGGCGCCTGTTCGGCGTGCACGCCGAAGTCTTCTCCATCGGGTTCGGGCCGACCCTGACCTCATGGCGCGACGGCAAGGGCACGATCTGGCGCATCGCCGCGCTGCCGCTGGGCGGATATGTGCGCTTCCGCGGCGACGAGAACGCCGCCAGCGCGCCCAACCATGAAGCGCTCGAAGCGCTGCGCGCGGAACGCTCCGACGCGCACACGGTGTTCCATTTCAAGCCGGTCTGGCAGCGCGCCATCATCGTGGCGGCCGGACCGCTGGCCAATTTCGCGCTGGCCATCGTGGTGTTCGCCGCGCTGGGCATGGCGCGCGGGGAGTTCATCACGCCGCCTGTTATCGGCCAGGTGCAGGCCGGCTCGCCTGCTGAAGTTGCGGGCTTTCAGCCAGACGATGTGGTGGTGTCGGTCAATGGAAGCGCCGTGCGCGGTTTCACCGATATCAGCCAGGCCGTGATCACCCGTCCGGGCCAGCCGGTGCGTTTCGAAGTGGAGCGTGCGGGCGAGACGGTGACGATCACCGCAACGCCGCGCCGGGAAGTGCGCGCTGATGGCCTTGGCGGCGAGCGCGCCATGGGCTTTCTGGGCGTGACGTCGCGCACCGGGCGGCCTGAACAGGTGCGCTACTCGCTGCTGGAGGCGCCCGGATATGGCCTCAGGCGCACCGTTGAGACGGTATCGATGATCGGCGACTACATGGTGCGCCTGGTCACAGGCCGCGCCTCCTTTGAAATGATCAACGGGCCCATCGGAATCGCCACGACCGCAGGCCAGGTGGCCAACGTGTCTGTGGCTGTCCCGGAAGGCGGCGAAGCGCCTGCCCATGAACGCCTCTGGCGCATGGTCCTGTCGCTCGCAGCGCTGTCTGCGGTGATCTCTGTGGCGCTGGGTTTAATGAATCTCCTGCCCATCCCGGTTCTCGACGGCGGCCACCTCGTGTATTACGCCTACGAGGCCGTGACCCGGCAGGCGCCCAGCGTGGCGGTGCAGGAGATCGGTTTCAGGATCGGCGTCGGCCTCGTCCTGACCTTGCTGGTCGTGGCGACATGGAATGATTTGAATTATTTGCGCGGCCTGTTCTTCTGATCCTGAAGGCAGGCGGCAGCCGAGGGGACGAGGCGGTTCATGAAGCGTATTCTAATGGCTCTTGCGGCATTGTGGGCCGCGCTGTGCATCACCGGCGCGGCTTCGGCCCAGGCGCCGTCCCAGCCTGTTCCCGAAGCTCAGCCGGGCGAAGGCGTCATGGCCGAGCCTGCGGCTGAGCGCCCGGTTCTGCAGATTCTGGTGCGGGGCAATCAGCGCGTCGAGGCGGCCACCATCCTGTCCTACGTGCTGGTCCAGCCCGGCGAGCTTCCCAATCCGCGCCTGATCAATCTGTCGATCCAGACGCTCTACGCCACCAATCTGTTCTCCGACGTGCGCATCGCGGTCGATGGCTCGACCATGGTGGTGCAGGTGGAGGAGAACCCGATCATCAACCGGGTGGTGCTGGAGGGGAACCGCGCGGTGCGCGACAACCGCATCACCGACGAGATCGAGCTGCAGCCGCGCGCCCTGTTCACGCGCGCGCGCGTTCAGGCCGACGTGCAGCGCATTCTGGAGATTTACCGGCGCGCGGGACGATTCGCCGTCACTGTGACCCCGAAGATCGTGGAATTGTCGCAGAACCGGGTCGATCTCGTGTTCGAGATCGCCGAGGGTCCGGTCACGGGCGTGCGCCGCATCGCCTTCGTAGGCAATGAGCGTTTCTCCGACCGGCGCCTGCGCGGCGAGATCGTGACCACCGAGGCGCGCTGGTGGCGTTTCTTCTCCTCCAACGACAATTACGATCCTGACCGCATCGAGTTCGACCGCGAGCAATTGCGCCAGTACTACAATGACCGCGGCTATGCGGATTTTCGCGTCACCTCGGTGGTGGCCGAGCTGACCCCGGACCAGCGCGACTTCTTCGTCACCTTCACCCTGGACGAGGGTCAGCGCTACCGCTTCGGGGAGATCACGGTCGAGACCCGCATCGAGGACCTCAACACCGAGCTGCTCGAGCGCGCCGTGCCGACCCAGCCGGGCGATCTCTATGTCGGCAGCAAGATCGAGGACTCCATCGAGACCCTGACTTTCGCGGCGGGCGCGGCGGGCTACGCCTTCGTGAACATCAATCCGCGCGTGGAGGTGAACCGCGACAGCCAGACGGTCGACATCACCTATGTCATCAATGAAAGCCCGCGCGTCTATATCGAGCGCATCGACATTGTGGGCAATACGCGCACGCTTGACCGCGTGATCCGGCGCGAGCTCGACATCGTGGAGGGCGACGCCTTCAACCAGGCCCTGCTCAACGTGTCGCGCGCCCGGGTGCGCCGCCTCGGCTTCTTCGAGAATGTGGAGATCGAGCCGGTCCAGGGCAGCCAGGCGGACCGCGCGCGCGTGCAGGTGCGCGTCACCGAACAGCCCACCGGCGAGCTGGCCTTCGGGGCGGGCTTCTCCTCTACTGACGCCTTCCTGATCGACTTCTCGATCTCGGAGCGAAACCTGCGCGGCCGCGGCCAGTTCCTGCGCCTGCGCGTTTCGGCCAGCTCACGGCGCGAGCAGGTGGATATCCGCTTCACCGAGCCGCGCTTCCTGGACCGCAATCTGGCGGCGGGTTTTGACCTGTTCACCGTGCGCTCGGACTTTTCGCGCGAAGCCTCGTTCCAGACCCAGTCCACGGGTCTGAGCCTGCGCGCGGGCTTCCCGCTGACGCGTTCGGTGCAGGCGGGCGTCAACTACACCATCCGGGTGGACGAGGTGACCGCGTTCGCCGGCGTGGCCGACTCCATCCGGCGCGCGGCCGGTTCGCGCACCACCTCGCTGATGGGGTATTCGCTCAGCTGGAACCGGGTGGATGACTACATAAATCCGTCGAACGGATTCCAGGTCAGTTTCAACCAAGATTTCGCCGGAATTGGCGGTGATGTTAGATATGTCCGCTCTGAGCTCCAGGGCGGCGTCTACAGGAACGTGTTCCGTGACGACATCGTGCTCAGCTTCACCGGCACCGCCGGCTATCTGTTCTCGTGGGGCGGCGACGTGGCCCGGGTCAATGACCGCTTCTTCAAGGGCGGCAACTCCTTCCGCGGCTTCGAGACGGCGGGCGTCGGTCCGCGCGTCGTGCAGCGCCGCCTGGACGACGAGGGCGATGAGCGCCTGTTCGCGGGGGATGCGCTGGGCGGCAATCTCTACGCCATCGGCGCGTTCGAACTCGCCTTCCCGACCGGGCTTCCCGAGCAGTACGGCGTGCGCGCCAGCCTGTTCACCGAGTTCGGCACGGTCGGCCTGTTGCCCGGCGAGGACCAGATCGAGGACGAGGGCGGCGTGGGCGCGATCTTCACGGTCGACGAAATGACGCCGCGCGCCTCTGCGGGCCTGTCCGTCTTCTGGGATTCGCCCTTCGGACCGGTGCGCTTCGACTTTGCGCACGCCTTCATCAAGGAAGACTACGACCGCGGACGCTTCTTCCGCTTCAGCACAATGACAGGGTTCTAAACCTATGAAACGTATCGGTATTCTTCTCTCCGGCACGCCGCTTCTCATGATTGCGGCCCTGGTGCTCGCCGCAGCCGCCAGCACTGGCGCGTCGGCGCAACAAATCCTGGTCGTCGACCAGGAACGCGCCCTGAACGAGAGCGCCGTGGGCCGGCACATCGCCGCCCAGCTCGAACGCATCGGCTCGGAAATGACCGCCGAACTGCAGCCCCTGCAGTCCGCGGTGCGCGCCGAGAGCGAAGCGCTCAACACCGAAGCCTCGGCCATGACCGAGGAAGCCATCCGCCAGCGCCCTGATCTGCTGGAGCGCATCAACCAGCTCCAGCAGGACATGCGCAATGTGGAGGTCCAGGGCCGTATCCGTCAGCAGGAGCTGGCCGCCACTGAACAGGCCGCCCTGCAGCCGGTGATCCCGATTCTGCAGGAGATCATGCAGGCGGTGATGACCGAACGCAGCGGCGTGATCCTGCTGGACCAGTCGGTCACCGTCATGACCTCGGGCGGCGTGGACATCACCGACACGGTGATCGAGCGGCTGAACGCGCGCATCACCACCACGCCGGTCAACCGTGTGCGCGCGCCGCAGCGCGACGGCAACAGCCAGTAAGGACGTCATGGGGGCCGATCCGCGTTTTTACGAGCGGCTCGGCCCGCTGACGGCTTCGGAGCTGGCCGGGCGCCTCGGCGCGCGGCTGGAGGGCGATGCGGGCCTGTCTGTTGAGGACGTGTCCGAACCGTCCGGGGCCGGGCCTGGCGATCTGATCTTCCTGACCAAGGCGCCGGGCGAACCGCTCGATGTGAGCGGCGCCTGCGTCATCGCGCCGTCTGCGGCGCTGGCGCAGCTGAGCTCGGCGGGCGCAGTGCTGGTGCATGAAGCGCCGCGAGCCGCGTTCGCCCGCGCCGCCGATGCGCTGTTGGCCGTCCGGGTTCACGACGGCGCTGCGCCGGTGTCGCCCCATGCGCAGATCGCGCCGTCCGCGCAGATCGGGCCGGGCGCCGTGATCGGCCAGCACGCCGAGATCGGCGAGGGCGCGCATATCGGGCCGGGCGCGGTGATCGGGCCGGGCGTGGTGATCGGGCCGGGCAGCCGCATCGGCGCGCGCGCGGTGATCATGTGCGCGATGCTGGGGCGCGATTGCGAGATATCGTCCGGGGCGGTGATCGGCGAGGCGGGCTTCGGCCTGGCCTATGAGGCGGGCGATATCGTCGCCCTGCCGCATCTGGGCCGCGTGCTGATCGGCGATGCGGTCTCGGTCGGCGCCAATTCCACCATCGACCGGGGCATGCTGCGCGACACCGTGCTGGGCCGCAGCTGCCGGATCGATAATCTGTGCCACATCGCCCACAATGTGGAGATGGGCGCCCATGCGGTGATGGCCGCCTTTGCGGGCGTGTCGGGCAGCGTGGTGATCGGGGACGGCGCCCAGTTCGGCGGACGGGTCGGCATCGCTGATCATCTGACCATCGGCGCGCGCGCGCGCCTGGCGGCCGATGCGGCGGTGATGCGAGACGTGCCCGCCGGGGAGACCTGGGCGGGGTCGCCGGCACAGCCGCTCAAGAGCTTCATGCGCGAGACCGCCTGGCTGCGCCGGGAAAGCACGCGCAAGCCGCGACGCGACAAACCCGAAGGAACATCATGAGCGATCAGGCCGTCATTACGCCGGACGAGATCCTGCGCCGGCTGCCCCATCGACATCCCTTCCTGCTGGTGGACCGGGCCGAGCGCTATGTGGAAGGCCAGTCGATCACCGGGATCAAGTGCGTGTCCGCCGCCGATCCGTATTTTCCCGGGCACTTCCCGGGCAATCCGGTGATGCCTGGCGTGCTGATTATCGAGGCGCTGGCCCAGACCGGCGCCATCTTGATGTCCAAGACGCTGGATGCCGATATCGCCAACACCGTGATCTATTTCATGGGGGTGGAGCGCGCGCGCTTCCGCCGGCCGGTGCGTCCGGGCGATCTTCTGGAAATGCCGGTCGTGGTGACGGCCAGCCGCCGCGGCGTGTTCAAGTTCAAGGGCGAGGCGCTGGTCAATGGCGTGAAATGCGCTGAAGCTGAATTCGCCGCCACATCCGCAAGCCGGGACGCGTAAGCCAGATGGCCGAGATACATCCAACCGCCCTGATCGACCCGTCCGCCGTGATCGGGGAGGGGGCCGTGATCGGCGCCTATTGCGTCATCGGTCCGCATGTGGAGATCGGCGCGCGCACGCGCCTCTTGTCCCACGTCTCGGTGCAGGGCTGGACCCGGATCGGTGAGGAGTGCGTGCTGCACCCGTTCGTGGCGCTGGGCGAGCCGCCCCAGGACTTCAAGTACCAGGGCGGCGAGGTGCGGCTGGAGATCGGTGATCGCAATATCTTGCGCGAACAGGTCACCATGCATCTGGGCACGCACACTGCGCGCGGGATCACGCGGGTGGGATCGGGCGGCTATTACATGGTCGGCGCCCATGTGGCCCATGACTGCATTGTCGGGGACAATGTGGTGTTCGCCAATAACGCCACGCTGGGCGGCGAATCCACAGTGGGTGATTTCGTGATCATGGGCGGGTTGTCGGCGCTGCACCAGAAATGCCGGATCGGCAAATACGCCTTTGTCGGTGGCGGCGCAGCCGTCACAGGCGATGTGATCCCCTACGGCATGGCCGACAATCACGGCTGGCTGGCCGGGCTCAATCTGGTCGGCCTCAAACGCCGGGGCTTTGCGCGCGAGACCATTCACAATCTGCGCGCGGCCTACCGCCTGCTCTACGCCGAGGAAGGCGCCTTCAACGAGCGCATCGAGGACGCCGCGCGCCTGTTCGCCGACGCGCGCGAGGTGATGGAAATCATCGAGTTCATCAAGGCGCCCGCCGCCCGTCCGCTCTGCTTCCCGGAACCGCGCTGACATGGCGGGCGCCTGGACGCGTCTGGGCCTGATCGCGGGCGGCGGCGAGCTGCCCGTGCATGTGGCCGAGGCGGCGCGCGCTGAAGGGCGCCTGGGCGCGGTGATCGCTCTCAAGGGTTTCGCCGATCCCGCGCGCTTTCCCGGCGCCAGCGTGCGCACGCTGGGCGAGCTGGGCGGGGTGCTGGGCGATCTCGCCGGGGCCAAGTGCGATGCGGTGTGTTTCGCCGGCATCGTGACGCGGCCCGATTTTTCCCAGATCAAGCCGGACATGAAGGGCCTGTCCGCCCTGCCGGGCATGGCCGCGGCGGCGGCGCGCGGCGATGACGCGCTTCTGCGCGCGGTGGTGAGCCTGTTCGAAGCCGAAGGCCTGCAGGTGGCCGGCGCGGACGAGATCGCGCGCGCGCTGACCGCGCAGGCCGGTTTCCTGGGCAAGGTGCGCCCCGGCGACGCTGCGCGCGCCGATGCGCTCAAGGCGTTGCATGTGGCCGGGGTGATCGGGGCGGAGGATATCGGCCAGGGCGCGGTGGTGTGTGACGGCCTGGTGCTGGCGGTGGAGGCCCAGGAGGGCACTGACGCCATGCTGGAGCGGGTGGCCGGCCTGCCTCGGGCGGTGCGCGGCGAGGCTGCTGCGCGCCGCGGCGTGCTGGCCAAACGGCCCAAGCCCGGTCAGGAGCGCCGCATCGACCTGCCCGTCATCGGGGTGTCCACCATTGAGGGCGCGGCGCGCGCGGGACTGGCGGGCGTGGCCGCGCCGGCCGGCGGGGCGCTGATCCTGGGCGCCGATGCGGTCGGCAAGGCCGCAGAGGATGCGGGTCTCTTCGTCTGGATTGTGGATGACGAGGCGGGCGGCGCGGCGGCGCGTGATGGCTAGGCCGGCGCGCATCTATATCGCCGCAGCCGAGCCGTCAGGCGATGCGCTGGGCGCTGAACTGATTGACGCCCTGCGCGCACGCGATCCGGGGGTTCAGATCGCCGGCATGGGCGGGACGCAGATGGCTGCGCGCGGCGTGGTCTCGCCATTTGATATTTCCGAGCTGTCCGTGTTCGGCCTGCTCGACGGCCTCCGGATCGTCAATCTGGTCCATGAGCGCGCGCAGGAGGCGGCCGAGGCCGCCGCCACGTTCGGCGCCGACGCCGCCGTGCTGATCGATTCCTGGGGCTTCATGCTGCGCCTGGCCTGGAAGCTGAAAGCGCGCGCGCCGCAGATCAAGCGGATCAAGTATGTCGCGCCCCAGGTGTTCGCGGCGCGCCGGGGCCGGGCCAGGGCGCTGGCGGACGCGGCCGACTATTTGCTGGCGATCCACCCCTTCGACGCGGAGTATTTCGAGCCGTACGGGCTTGAGACGACCTTTGTGGGTAATCCGGCGCTGGCGCGCGATTTGTCCGGCGACGGCGCGGCGTTCCGCGCGCGCCATGCGATCGGCGCCGATGAGGAAGTCCTGCTGATGCTGCTGGGCAGCCGCCGCTCGGAGCTGGAGCGCCTGTTCGCGCCCTTCGCCGCCGCCGCGTCGCGCTTGGCCGAGGCGCGCCCGCAGACCCGCCTGGTCACCGTGCTCTCCCCGGCGGTCGCCGATCAGGCGCGCGCGATGATCGCTGCTGAGCCAGCGCTGTCGCGCCTGATCGTGACGGAGAGCCGCGAGCGCCTGGACGCCTTCCACGCCGCCGACGCCGCGCTGGCGTGTTCAGGCACGGTGACGCTTGAGCTGGCGCGCCTGGGCGTGCCGACCATCGCCGCCTATCGCCTGGGCTGGATCACCTGGGCGATCGCGCGCTTCATCCTGATGAAGGCGAAATATATTTCGCTGGTGAACATCGCCGCCGACGAGATGCTGATCCCTGAATATGTCCAGATGGATTGCACCGGCGACCGGCTGGCGGGCGCCGCCTACGCCATGCTGGAGGACGCGCGCGGGCGCGCGGCGCTGTCGGAGCGCCTGCGCGAGACGACGCAGATGATGGCCGGTGAGGGCGGCGACCCCGCCGGAGCCGCCGCGGACGCCGTGCTGGCGCTGACGCGCTAATTTCAGCGCTTTTTCACCGGGACGAAATCACGCTCGGGCGCGCCGGTGAACACCTGGCGCGGGCGCCCGATCTTCTGGCTGGGATCCTCGATCATCTCGCTCCACTGGGCGATCCAGCCCACGGTGCGCGCCAGTGCGAACAGCACGGTGAACATGTCGGTCGGGAAGCCCATCGCGCGCAGGGTGATGCCTGAATAGAAGTCGATATTGGGATAGAGCTTTTTCTCAACGAAATACTCGTCTTCCAGCGCGATGCGCTCCAGCTCCATGGCCACGGCCAGCAGCGGCTCGTCGCGCACGCCCAGCTCGTCGAGCACGGCGTGGCAGGTGTCGCGCATCACCGTCGCGCGCGGGTCGTAATTCTTGTAGACGCGGTGGCCGAAGCCCATCAGGCGGAACGGATCGTCCTTGTCCTTGGCCTTCTTGATGTATTCGGGAATGCGGTCGACCGAGCCGATCTCCTCAAGCATGTTGAGGGCCGCCTCGTTGGCGCCGCCATGGGCCGGGCCCCACAGCGAGGCGATGCCCGCCGCGATGCAGGCGAACGGATTGGCCCCCGACGAACCAGCCAGGCGCACCGTGGATGTGGAGGCGTTCTGCTCGTGATCGGCGTGCAGGATGAAGATCTTGTCCATGGCGCGCGCCAGGGTGGGAGAGACCTCGTAATCCTCGGCCGGCACCGCAAAGCACATGCGCAGGAAATTGGCCGCGTAGTCGAGATCGTTGCGCGGCGTGATGAAGGGCTGGCCGATGGAGTATTTGTAGGCGCGCGCGGCGATCGTCGGCATTTTCGCGATCATGCGGTGAGCCGAGATGGTGCGCGCTTCGGGATCATTGATGTCGGTTGAGTCGTGATAGAAGGCGCTGAGCGCGCCCACCGTGCCGACCATGATCGCCATCGGGTGGGCGTCGCGCCGGAAGCCGCGGAAGAACTGGTCGAACTGGTCGTGCAGCATGGTGTGCCGGCGGATCGTCCAGTCGAAGGTCTTGAGCTGGTCGGCCTGGGGCAGTTCGCCGTGCAGCAGAAGATAGGCCACCTCGATGAAGCTGGCTTTCTCGGCCAGCTGGTCGATGGGATAGCCGCGATAGAGCAGCACGCCCTTGTCGCCGTCGATATAGGTGATCTGGCTCTCACAGCTGGCGGTGGAGGTGAAGCCGGGATCGTAGGTGAACACGCCGGCGTCCCGGTACAGGGTGCGGATGTCGATCACGTCCGGGCCGACCGAGCCGGCCAGCACGGGCAGGTCATAGGTCTTGCCGTTCAGCGACAGCTGGGCCCCGCCCTTGTTCTGAACCTTGTTCTTCATCTCAGCACCCTTTCTCAAGCTTGGCGGCCGGGCTGACCGCGGACCCCCCCCTCCCGCGTCAGCCCCCCCCCGCATAAAACCGAAAACCCCCCCCCCCCGACCACAAACCCGCCCCGCCCCCCCCCTAACAAACAAAAGTAGGG
>JAFIEB010000087.1 GCA_020832735.1 Oceanicaulis sp. | reverse complement strand
CGCCTCGCTCCGGGCGGCGTCAGGGCTTTCCGGCGGCGCAGGTTTTGGGGCGGCGGGCTTGCCCGCCGCGCTGGCGCGCTTCGGGGCAGGCGCCCGGGCGGCCGTTTTTTTGGGGGCCGCCGGCTTTGCTTGGGCCGCGGGCTTCTTCTTGGCGGCGGGTTTCTTCCCGGCTTTGGGCTTTCGCGGGCCGGATGATCCGGAGCTGGCGGGTTTTTTCTTCTCGGCCATGGCGAACGACTCCTCGCGGGGCGTGACACTTGCGCAGAGAAGCGTATAGAAAGCCGTGAGCTCATCCAACGCTTGGGAGGCGGCGCAGACGTCATGATCATGCGATTTTTAGCCGTCACCGCCGCCGCCGCCGCCCTGACCGGCTGCGTGCGGCTGGACATGCCCGCCCCCGCGTCCGAAAGCTGGACCCTGGCCCGCGTCGCCGAGACCCAGCCGGGCGCGGCGCCGGTCTATGTGCCCGAACGCCGTCTCAGCCGCGAGGATATGTCCGCGCTGACTGCGGCCGCGCGCACTGTGCAGGACAGCGGCGAGCGCGTGCGCGCCATCGCCGCCGCCACCCCCGATCCGGAAGAAGACGCCGAGACCTACGCCGCGCGCCATCGCGCCCGCGCCGTCCCGCCCGAAAAACCGGCGCGGCCGGCCGGAAGCTGACCGGGAAACTGACAAGGAAATACGCATGTCGAACGCCAAGGGGCTGGAAGCCCTGACCAATGATGCGGTGACCGCCGCGGAACTCGCCGCCATCGCAGCGTCAGCGCTGGTGGGGCGCGGCGACAAGATCGCCGCCGACCAGGCTGCCGTGGACGCCATGCGCACTGCCTTCAACGCGATGGATATGCGCGGCCGCATCGTCATCGGCGAGGGCGAGCGCGACGAGGCGCCCATGCTCTATATCGGCGAGGAAGTCGGCACGGGGCAGGGGCCGGAGATCGACATCGCGCTGGACCCGCTGGAAGGCACCGACGTCACCGCCAAGGGCATGCGCGATGCGCTGGCGATCCTGGCCCTGTCGCCGCGCGGCGGGCTGCTCTATGCGCCTGATACGTACATGGACAAGATCGCCATCGGGGCGGGCTATGCCGAAGGCGTCATCGATCTGGACGCCTCGCCCGAGGACAATATCCGCTCGCTGGCCCGCGCCAAGGGCGTGGACCCGTCGGAGATCACCGCCTGCGTGCTCGACCGCGAGCGCCATGAGGCCATTGCCGCCTCGATCCGCAGCGCCGGCGCGCGCATCACCTTTATCGGCGACGGCGATGTGGCCGGCGTGATGATGGCTGCTGACCCGGACGTGGACGTGGACATCTATATCGGCCGCGGCGGCGCGCCCGAGGGCGTGCTGGCGGCGGCGGGCCTGCGCTGCGTCGGCGGCCAGATCCAGTGCCGCCTGCATTTCCGCAATGATGACGAGCGCGCCCGCGCCAGGCGCACCGGCATCGAGGATCTCGACCGCAAATACACCCTTATGGACATGGCCAGCGATGATTGCCTGCTGATCGCCACGGGCGTGACCGACGGGCGCATGGTCCACGGCGTGCGCAAGGGCGCAGGCTGGGTGGAGACCCAGACCCTGGTCTATTCCTCCATCACGGGCGTGCGGCGGAAAATCTCGACCCGCCGTCCGCTGACGCGGTGAGCGCGGGCGCGCTGTTCGGCGTCACGCGCTCGCTGGGCGGGCGCGCCTGGGCGCTCAAGCCCGCCGATGACCGCGTGGCCGGCGAGATTGCGCGCCTGACCGGCGCCAATGATGCGCTGGCCCGGCTGCTGGCGGCGCGCGGCCTGACGGCGGACACCGCGCCGGGCTTCCTGGCGCCGCGCCTGCGCGACACCTTCCCCGACCCGTCGAGCTTCAAGGGCATGGACGACGCGGCGCGCCTGATCTGGGACGCGGTGGAGGCGGGCGTGCGCATCGCCCTGTTTGCTGATTACGACGTGGATGGCGCCACGTCGGCCGCCCAGCTCTCGCGCTGGCTGTCGGCGGTGAGCGAGCCGCCCCTGATCTATGTGCCGGACCGGATTGAAGAGGGCTATGGCCCCAGCACCGCCGCGTTCGAGACCCTGAAAAACCAGGGCGCGGGCCTGGTGATCACGCTCGATTGCGGGGCGGCGGCGGTGGTTCCGCTGGCCGGCGCGCGGGCCATGGGCCTGCCGGTGGCGGTGATCGACCACCATCTGATGGACGGCGCAGCGCCCGACGCGGACGCCCTGGTCAATCCCAATCAGCCCGGCGACCAGTCCGGCTGCGGCCATCTGGCGGCGGCGGGCGTGGTGTTCGTGCTGCTGGCGGCGCTCAATCGCGAGGGGCGCGCGCGGGGCGCGTTTGCGGGCAAGACCGAGCCCGACCTCCTCGCCTTCGCCGATCTCGCCGCGCTGGGCACGATTTGCGACGTGGTGCCGCTCACCGGCTTCAACCGCGCCATCACCGCCCAGGGCCTGAAAGTCATGAGCGCCTGGTCGCGGCCGGGCCTCAAGGCGCTGGCAGACGTGGCGGGCGTTACGGGGCCTGCTGGCGTGTATAGCGCCGGCTTCCTGATCGGGCCGCGGATCAATGCCGGGGGCCGGGTGGGCAAGTCCGATCTCGGCGCGCGCCTGCTCATCAGCGAGGATTTGGAGGAAACCCGCGCCATCGCCGCCGAGCTGGACCGTCTCAATGGCGAGCGCCGCGAGATCGAGGCGGGGGTGCTGGACGGCGCGCTGGCCCAGATCGAGGCGGCCGGCGTGAGCGAGAGCGCGCCCATTCTGATCGCAGCCGGGGAACACTGGCATCCCGGCGTCATCGGCATCGCCGCCGGACGGATGAAGGACCGCTTCAACCGCCCCTCCATCGTCATCGGGATCGATCCCGATACGGGCCTGGCCAAGGGGTCTGGCCGCTCCTGCACCGGCGTCAATCTTGGCGCAGCTATCGCGCGCGCCCGCGACGCCGGATTGCTGATGGCGGGCGGCGGGCACGCCATGGCCGGCGGCCTGACCATGGCGGCGGACCGGATCGATGAGCTGCGCGCCTTTCTCGAATCAGAGCTGGCGCCTGAATGGGCCGCGGCGGAGGAGGCGCGCACGCTGCAGCTCGACGCCGTCGCCCATCCCGCCTCGGTGTCGTTTGAGTTCTGCGAGGCGCTGAGCGCCGCCGCGCCCTTCGGACAGGGCAATCCCGAGCCGCGCTTCGCCTTCGCGGACCTGCGCCGCACCTTCGCCAAGCTGGTAGGCGCCAATCATGTGCGCGTGACGTTCGAGGCCGCCGGCGGCGCGCGCCTGCAGGGGATCGCGTTTCGCGCAGCCGAAGGCCCGATGGGCCAGGCCCTGCTGGCGCCGGGTGAGGCGCGCTTCCATGTGGCGGGCAAGCTGCGCGCTGAAGACAACCGCTATGGCCGGCGCGCCGAGCTGCATCTGGAAGACCTTGCCCCGGCAGGCTGAGTGCGGCGCTGCGAGATGTGAAGAAACTCCCCGCGCAGCGCTTGCATAAGGGGGAGGGGGCGGATATATCGACGCTCCACGCGCATGCGGGCCCTTCGTCTATCGGTTAGGACGCCAGGTTTTCAACCTGGAAAGAGGGGTTCGATTCCCCTAGGGCCTGCCATTCGCGCGCTTCCCGCCATTGAAGAATGCCACCGCCTGCCAGCACGATTGCGCAGGCGCGCGGGCAAGGCGTCATCGCTGACTTGAGCGCTTTGGATGCTGGCGGGCTCAGCCCGCCCTGTCTGACAACGCCGCACGCAGCATCCTCTCCGCCAGCCTGAATCCGAAATTGGAACGCTCCGCGCTGCGGGGCGTTGGTGGTCTACCGGATGAACGCGCAGCCGGTCCCCGGTCTGCGCCCCGTCCACGGAGGACACACTATGAAAATGCTCCTTTCCACGACCGCGCTGGCGCTGGCCATGGGCCTGCCGTCCATGGCGCTGGCCCAACCCGCGTCTCAGGCTGCTGAGCGTGCCACGCAGGCCCAAAGCACGGAACTGACCAGATTGCTGAATGCGCGCGACAATTCTGACATTCTTGCGTCAGAGCTGATGGGCCGTGACGTTCACGCCCGCGCCGCGGCCGAAGTGAGTGCGAGCGCGGCGGCGGACAGCGGCCGGACCATGGCCATGCTGAACCAGGCCGATCTGGACGGGCTGGAGTCGATCGGCAAGGTCAAGGACATCGTGCTGACGCATGATGGCCAGATCCTCGCCCTGGTGATCGGCGTGGGCGGCTTCCTCGGCATTGGCGAGAAAGACGTCGCCGTGACGATGGACCAGGTGACGTTCGGCTATGACCGCACCGACCTGTCGCAGATGCACATTGTCGTGGACGCCAGCGCCGATACGGTTGCCGACTGGCCGCGCTTTGAGCGCAGCCTGCTGACCGAAAGCACGGCGGCGACCCAGGCCCGCGCGGCGCAGGCCGCCCGCACGACCGAAGCGGCCCGCGTCTCGACCGCTGCCCGTACTGCAGAAGCCGCCCGCACGACGGAGACGGCCCGCGCTGCGGAAGCAGCCCGTGCGACCGAAGCAGCCCGCACGACTGAAGCCGCCCGCGCCCGCGAGGCTGCCCGTGCTGCTGAAACAGCCCGCACGACCGAGGCCGCCCGTGTAAGGGAGGCCGCCCGCACCACAGAGGCGGCCCGTACGGCCGAAGCGGCTAGTGCTGCTGAAGAGGCCCGCGAGTCAGAAACGGCGCGTGCATCGCAATCAGTGCGCACGTCTTTCACCCGGCCCAATGTAACCCGCGACGGTTACAACAGGATCGCGGTGACGGACGTCACCACCGTGCTGCTGACCGGCAAAACGGTCTATGACGTGAATGACCGGTCTGTCGGCACAGTCGACGATCTGATCCTGAATGAAGACGGCGTGGTCACCAATGTGATCATCGATTTCGGGGGCTTCCTCGGGATCGGCACCCGTCAGGTTTCGCTGGACTATGATGAACTCACAGTCCTGTGGAACGACTCCAATGAAACTGTGCGGGTCTATGTCGACGCCACACGGGCGGCCATCCAGGCCCGGCCGCAATTCGTGGCCGAAGCCGCCGACTAAGATAAAGCGGGCGGAGCGCCGTCTTCATTCGGCGCTCCCGTCCCTGGCCGCACTAAAAAAAGAGGCCGCGCACCGTCCCGGGGCGCGGCGGTTTTTGAGTGTGTGTTGGCGGTGTGAGTTTTTGTTTTGGGGCATGGGTTT
>JAFIEB010000076.1 GCA_020832735.1 Oceanicaulis sp. | reverse complement strand
CCGGGCGCGTCCATCAGCACGGCGGAGCGGTCTCTGAAACTCAGGCGCGTATAGCGGCGCGCGGAGGCGTCGCCGGGAAACGGCGTCTCGCGCGCGCCCGCCCATCCGGCGGCGGCGATCAGTTCGGCGCGGCGCTGTTCGCGGTCAGGCGAGGCGGTCAAGGCGCGTCTCCCAGTTTCCATGTGCGGCGAGATGCACATCTCGCCCGCCATCGCCGGTTTCTTCAAGGCGTATCTCCAGCCGGTCGGCCGGGCGCCAGGCGCCCAGGCGGTCAGGCCACTCGATCAGCGCCGCGCCGTGATCGAGCGCCTCGTCCAGTCCCAGCTCGTCCAGCGCTCCCGGATCGTCCAGCCGGTAGAGATCGGCGTGCAGCAGGAGAAAGCCGCCCGGCGCCTCATAGCTCTGCGTCAGGGTGTAGGTGGGGCTGGGCGCATCGGTTTCGCCGGTCAGAGCCGCGATCACTGCGCGCGCCAGCGTGGTCTTGCCCGCGCCCAGACCGCCCTCCAGCAGCACCGCGTCACCGGTTTCGAGCAAGCCGGCCAGGCGCGCGCCCAGCCGGGCGGCGGCGTCCAGATCAGCCAGATGGAGCGAGCGAGCGAGCATGATGCGCGCTGATAGCGCGCCGCATGCAGACCCGGCAAGGCGTGAAGGCCCGGCTTGACTTCGCGCCGCGCGCGCGGCGTGCTGGCCGGCGATCAGAGTTCAAAGGGATCGGCGGCCGGCGTGTCATCGCATATCGTCATCATCGGGGCGGGTCAGGCGGGCCTGTCGGCGGCCGAGGCGCTGCGCAAGCGCGGCCATGACGGGCCGGTGACCCTGATCGGCGAGGAGGACGCCCCGCCCTATCAGCGCCCGCCCCTGTCCAAGGGCTATCTGTCGGGCGAGCTGCCCGCCGACCGGCTGTGGCTGAAGCCGCCGGCGTTTTACGACATGGCCAAGATCACCCTGCGAACCGGCGTGCGGGTCACCGCGCTCGACCGCGCCGCGAAGCGCGTGATCACGGCTGACGGGGAAGCCATCGGTTATGACCGGCTGATCCTGGCCACCGGCGGCGCGGCGCGGCGCCCGGCCATTCCCGGCGCGGACCTGCCCGGCGTGCATGTGCTGCGCACATTGGCCGAAGCTGACGCCCTGTCCGCCGCGCTGCAGGGCGCGCGCCGCCTGGCCATTATCGGGGCGGGCTATATCGGGCTGGAGGTGGCGGCGAGCGCGCGCAAGCGCGGGCTGGAGGTGAGCGTGCTGGAGGCGGCTGACCGGCCCATGTCGCGCACGGCGAGCCCTTTGCTGGGCGGCTGGTTCGGGGCGCTGCACCGCGGATATGGCGTCGATCTTCAGGTCAGTGCGGGCGTGGCCGCCATCACCGGGGCGCAGCGCGCCGACGGGGTGCGCCTGAGCGATGGCGAGCGCATCGAGGCCGATGTGGTGCTGATCGCGGCGGGGCTGAACCCCGGCGTCAGCCTGGCCGAGGCGGCGGGACTGGACTGCGCGGACGGCGTTCTGGTCGACGCGCATGCGCGCACCAGCGACCGCGATATTTTCGCCATCGGCGATATGGCGCGCTTTGATTCCGAGCTCTATGGCCGATCGCTGCGCCTGGAATCGGTCCAGAACGCCATCGAGCAGGCCAAGGCGGCGGCGGCCGCGATTTGCGGCGCGCCCGCGCCCTATGATCCCGTGCCCTGGTTCTGGTCGGACCAGTACGCCATCAAGCTGCAGATCGCGGGCCTGATCGAGGGCGCCGACCAGATGGTGCGCCGCGGCGATCCCGAAGAGGGCGCGTTTGCGCTGTTTCACCTCAAAGACGGCGTGCTGATCGCCTGCGAGGCGGTCAACAGCGCGCCTGAATTCATGACCGCCCAGCGCATGATCGCCGCGCGCGCCCGGCCCGATCCGGACCGGCTGCGGGATGTGACGGTGGCGATGCGCGAGTTCCTGTCCTAAATACGCCAGCGAACGCACGCGCGCCTGTTGCGGCGCGGCGGCGAACCGAGCATGGGGTCTGACGTATTCATGGCGAAAATCACCTATATCGAGGCGTCCGGCGCTGAACACGCGGTGGACGTGGAGGACGGCCTGACCGTGATGGAAGGCGCGATCCGCAATCTGGTGCCGGGCATCGACGCCGATTGCGGCGGGGCGTGCGCGTGCGCCACCTGCCATGTCTATGTTGATTCAGACTGGGCGGACCGGACCGGACCGCGCTCCTCGATGGAGGAATCAATGCTCGATTTCGCCAGCGACGTGCGGGACAATTCGCGCCTTTCGTGTCAGATTAAGGTCAGCGAGGCGCTCGACGGCCTGATCGTGCGCCTGCCTGAACAGCAGGGCTGACGCGCCGTCGCGCGTCGAGCAGGGTCCGCGGGGGGCGGGCCTTGAGATGCCAAGCCCTTGCGCCGGACGGCATGAGCGAGGGGACGCGCGGTGATGGGACGCAGACGCCACACACGCATCACGGGCCCCGCGGCCCTGTCTCCTGCGGCGCTGATCAGCGCTGCGGGAGCGGTCGGGCTGTTGCTGGCCGGATGCGGCGGCGAGGGAAGCGCGCCGCGCGAGGCCTCGGCGGGCGAGGAGAATTTCAAGGTCCATCATCTGGTCAGCCTGACCGCCCTGCACGGCGATCTGCACGTTTCGCCGGAGGCCGGCGTGTTCATCGAGTTCGGCCGCGCGGAAGCCGTGATCGCGTGCGAGGCGGACGCCATGATCTGCCAGGAATGGCCGTTCGTGTTCGCCTGGCCTGAACGCGGCGCGCCGCCTGCGGACGGCTGGCGGGCGGGTGATTATGATTTCCGCATCGCCGCGCAAGGCCCGCGCAATTTCTGCGGCCGCACGCGCGATGCCTATCTGGTGGAAGGCGCCAATGCCGCCGGCTGGGCCACGCGCGTCTGGTATCACCCCGACTTTGGCGTCTTTGCCGTAATGAGCGGCCAGGCCGAGGATGGCGAGCTGGTCACGGTGGAGCGCGCCTACATCACCTGCGACCGCGGACTGTATGCGCGCCAGGGCGGGCGCATGGGCGGGCTGCCAGGCTGGCCCTGGTTCTGAGCCGGCGCACCGCGCCCGTCAGACGTGAAGCTGATCCATGTTGTGTCGCCCCTGCGGCGAACTGTTAGGGTGCGCTCAACAAACCGGACTTTGCCGGGCCCGGCCCGCACACCCTCCCCCCGCCCGCTTGCCCCAATCGCACGAAACGGCCTGCGTCCGCCCGTCAGGGCGGAGGCGCGCCGATGTGAGCCCCGGCGCCATCCGGGGCATGCCCCCCTGTCCGGAGTGACACAATATGAGTGCTTCCCAAACGGCGAAAACCAACGCCGCCCAGACCAACGAAGATATCGGCGAGCAGCTTCTAGCCCTGCGCGCTGACCTGACCAAGCTGGCCGGGACTGTCACGCACGACGTGTCCGACGGTTTCGAAGAAGCCGGCCGTCAGATCGGCCAGACCGGCCGCGACGCCCACAAAATGGCGACCAAGACCGTGCGCGACAATCCGCTGATGGCGGTCGGCATTGCAGCGGCCGTCGGCGTTCTGCTCGGCTTCCTTGCTCACAAGGCCTGATCGGTCATGGCTTTACCCCTGCTCGGCCCGTTACGCGACCTGATAACCGGACATGCCGGCAAGGCTGCGGAAGGGGCTGCGATCACCGCCGTCACCGTGTTGCTCTCGGTGGCGGCGGCAGGCCTGCTGGTCGCGGCGGGCATTGTTGCGCTCGCCGCGGTCGCCGGGTTCCCGCTGGCGGCGCTGGTCTTTGCACTGGTGCTGGCTGTGGCCGCGCTGGGGGCGCATCTCTACGCGCGCCGGCGCGCGGCGCGGCGCGCGGCCGAGATTGCGGCGGCGGAAAATCGCGCAGCCGCAGACGTAGTGCTCGCCAGCGCATTCGCCCGCTCCGTAGTGCCCCTCCTGTCTCTGGCGGCGGGCGTTGCAACAGTCGTGATGTCGCGGCGGCGGTGACGGCTGCATGGCGCCCGCCAGGCGCCCGTTCGCACCCCCAGCCAACAGTTCGCCTGATGCAGATCAGCCCCGGAACAGCGGCGCCGGGCGATCATGTTTTCGGCCCTCACCGTCAAATGGCCGCCCCCCTGGCCGCCAGCCGGTGATAACGCCAACAAAGGACGCAACACCATGAGCAATGATCACAACAAAGGCGCGGACAAGCAGGCCCAGCACGGCGCCAAGGATGGCCAGGGCAAAACCCAGGACGGCAAGCCTCAAGAGGCCCAGGGCAAGACCAATCAGGGCCAGAACCAGAACCAGCGTCAGGACCAGAACCAGCGCCAGGACCAGAAATCGGGCGACAAGCCCAAGGGCCCCGCACCCGGCAACTGACGCCGACTCCTGAATCGGGGCGAGGCCTGCTGCGATGAACCATCGCAGCAGG
>JAFIEB010000070.1 GCA_020832735.1 Oceanicaulis sp. | reverse complement strand
GATTTTTTCACTCACTGCTCATCGACTTTCAGAAATAAGCCGGATCAGACTTGAGGCAGGTTGCGCTAGATTGTCGCCATGCATCGTAAGTTTTACATTTACCCCTACCCCTCACCCCTTTTCCACATAAATCTACCCGCCCTTGCGCTTGAACACCTCGGCCTTCTCGGCCATGCCCTTGGAGGCTTCTTCCGCCTGGCGCTCCAGGTCGGCGCGGGCGTTGTCGGTGAGGGTGGCGGCTTAGCCGCGCACGCCCCCCGCGAGCTTCATCAAACAAACCCCCGGCCCATCAATCAATGCGCATCTCGCGGCAGATCGAGACGGGGCTGGGCGTCCACAACGGTCTTGTCGCTGCCTGCTTCCCAGGGCAGGAGGCGGTCGATCACGCCGGGCCAGAAGAGCTGGAAGGCTGTGTAGGGGCCGGCCTCAGGCGCGTGGGTGCGGCGATACCAGCGGCCATAGTTGAACCAGTCCTCTTCGATCCGGCTTTCGTGTACGGCGCGCGTGACGCAGGTATAGCCGTCGAGAATATCCGGCCACTGCGCGCCGTCGGCCAGCATGCGGCCAGCCTTCAAGACTTCGAACATGTCCCACATCATGGCGTGCATGACGTCCTTGCGCAGGCCGAACACGATCAGGTTGAGCATGTTCAGACTGGTCTCGAACCCGATCGTGTAATGAAATATCGGCCCGTCTTCGGGGTGATCGGCGCGCGGGCTGACCGTCATGCCGGACCAGCCATGCGTCTCGATGTTTGAGAGCAGGTTGCGATCAAGCTCGGCCTCGCGCTCGGCCTTCTCCCGCCTGGCCTTCTCCCCCCTACCCCTCCCCCACATAAATCTCCCCGCCGCTCCGTTTGAACTCCTCCGCCTTCTCCGCCATGCCCTTTGACGCCTCGTCGGCCTGGCGCTCCAGATCGGCTTTTTCGTTTTCGGACAGGCCGGCCGCGTAGTCGCGCACGTCCTGGGTGATTTTCATGGAGCAGAATTTCGGGCCGCACATGGAGCAAAAATGGGCGACCTTGTGGGCGTCCTTGGGCAGGGTCTGGTCGTGGAAATTGCGGGCCGTGTCGGGGTCCAAGGACAGGTTGAACTGGTCCTCCCAGCGGAATTCGAACCGGGCGCGGCTCAATGCATCATCGCGCAGCTTGGCCGCCGGGTGGCCCTTGGCGAGATCCGCGGCGTGGGCGGCGATTTTATAGGTGATGACGCCGGTCTTCACATCGTCGCGGTCGGGCAGGCCCAGATGTTCTTTCGGCGTGACATAGCAGAGCATGGCGCAGCCGAACCAGCCGATCATGGCCGCGCCGATGCCGCTGGTGATGTGGTCATAGCCCGGCGCGATATCGGTGGTGAGCGGCCCGAGCGTGTAGAAGGGCGCCTCGCCGCAGGTTTCCAGCTGCTTGTCCATATTGGCCTTGATCTTGTGCATGGCCACATAGCCCGGCCCCTCGATCATCACCTGGCAGCCATGGGCCCAGGCCACTTTGGTGAGCTCGCCCAGCGTCTCCAGCTCGGCGAACTGGGCCGCATCATTGGCGTCGGCGATGGAGCCGGGGCGCAGGCCGTCGCCCATGGAGAATGACACGTCATAGGCGCGCATGATCTCGCAGATCTCGTCAAAGCGCGTGTAGAGGAAGCTCTCGGTGTGGTGGGCGAGGCACCATTTGGCCATGATGGACCCGCCGCGCGACACGATGCCGGTGACGCGCTTTGCCGTCAGCGGCACATAGGCCAGGCGCACCCCGGCATGGATGGTGAAATAATCCACCCCCTGCTCGGCCTGCTCGATAAGCGTGTCGGCGAAAATGTCGAATGTCAGGTCCTCGGCGACGCCGCCGACCTTCTCCAGCGCCTGATAGATCGGCACGGTGCCGATGGGGACAGGCGAGTTGCGCAAAATCCATTCGCGGGTGTTGTGGATGTTCTTGCCGGTGGACAGGTCCATCACCGTATCGGCGCCCCAGCGGATGGCCCAGACCATCTTGTCGACCTCCTCCTCCACCGAGGACGCGACGGCCGAATTGCCGATATTGGCGTTGATCTTCACCAGGAAATTGCGGCCGATCACCATGGGCTCCAGCTCGCCATGATTGATATTGGCCGGGATGATGGCCCGTCCGCGCGCGATCTCGCTGCGCACAAATTCCGGCGTGACGAATTCAGGGATGGCCGCGCCGAAATCCTCGCCGTCCGCGCGGCGCTCGGCGGCGCCGGGCAAGGCCTGCGCGCGGCCGATATTCTCGCGCTCGGCGGCGTAGATCATTTCATCGGTGATGATGCCCCGCTTAGCGAACTCATACTGGGTGACCGGGCCGGTCCCCGTGGCGCGCAAGGGGCGGTGGCGCACCGGGAAGGCGCGGGCGAGATACTTGCCCTGCGCCCCGCCATTATCGAGCGGGCTGGGCGCCCGGCCCTCATACGCCTCCACATGTCCACGCGCCGTCACCCAGGCCGTGCGGGCGCGGGTGAGACCTTTCTCCACGTCGATGATGGCGCCGGGATCTGTGTACGGCCCCGAACAGTCATAGACGCGCACCGCCGGCTCCATGGCCGTGGGGTGCAGCTCGATCTCCCGGTGCGGCACGGCCAGATGCGGCGCGGCCTGCGGATGGGTGAACACCCGGCGCGACCCGGCCAGCGGCCCGGTGGTGACGGTGGGCGTGGGAAATTCAGACTGGCTGACGGGCTTGTTCATGGGATCGGGCTTTCGTGGGCTTGAACGGAAAGGGACAGGGCCGTGCGTCAGGCAAGGCCCAGCGCGGCGCGGCGTTTTTGGGTGAGGCCAAGGCTGGCCAGGCGCCAGCTTTCGGTGAGGTGGGTTTTGAGCTCGTCATCGCTGACGCTGTCAGGGCTCGTGCGCTGTATCCACAGCATGCCGCGCGAGGCGAGATAGGGCGCGGGCCGGCAGCCGGGCGCATCGCGCAGCACCTCGAACACGATGTCGGAGCATTTGAAGGTGACCGCCAGCGTCTCGTCATCGGACCAGCCGGCGATGGCGAACACCTTGCCGGTCTGGCTTGTCCCTGCGCCCACCTTCCACACATGCGCCCCGCCCCACTGGATGACATGGGAGGCGGCGGGCAAGGCGCCGCAATGGGCATTGTAATCGTCTAGCGTCATAGGCTCCATCCCGACGCCGGCATGACCCGGATCCGGTCCTGAGGGTGCGATCTCAGCCCCGTGATCATCACGGGACGCCCCTTGGAACGTTGAAATGCGAACTTCGCACGCGCCGGGCGGGGGGCGCAAGGGCGGGCGGTGGCGTCAGTCCGGGGGCGGCGCGCGCCGGATCATTCCGCCGTCTCGCGCACGTAGAAGGGCTCGAAATCGGGCAGGTCCGGGGCGTGGTTGCGGTACATGACGCGCAGCGGCGCGCCCTCGTCCGGCCAGGCCTCGCCGGTCTGTAGCAGCGGCCAGGTCAGCGAGCCCGAGCGCCAGGTCTGCCCGGCGCCCGGCGCATCCACGATCAGGAGATAGCCGCCCGTGCCGGTATGGCGCAGCAGGACGGCGCTGTGGGCGCGCCGCTCCTCGGCCAGCACGGCGGCGAGCTCAGCGGCGAAAGCCGCGCCGTCCTCGCCCGCCAGCGCGTACTCGGCCAGCTCGCCCCGGGTCAGCTCGGCGAAGGCCGTGTCATGGTCATAGGTTTCGTAATGGCCCAGCGCCTCGTCAGGGCCGTGAGCATCGGCCGGCGCCTTCACGAGCAGCGCCAGGGCCAGAAGGGACAGGATCATGGGTGTGCTCCATATGGCTTGCAGGCAGGCTAGCGGACCATCGCGCGCGGCGCCAGCGCAGCGGCAAAACCGGTTCCCGCGCGCCCTGAAACCGGGCTAGAACTCCCGCCCATGACCCGCCGCCCCATCCTCGCCATCGCCTATGATTTTGACGGCACGCTGTCGCCGGGCTCCATGCAGGAGCATTCCTTCATTCCCGAGATCGGGGAGGACAAGGAGGCGTTCTGGGCGCGGGTGAATGGCGATGCGGCGCGGCTGAAAGCCGACAATATCCTTGTCTACATGCACGAAATGGTCAAAGCCGCGCGCAAGCAGGGGGTGCGCTTCCGCAAGGAGGACATCCAGCGCCACGGCGCGCGCGTGGGCTTCTTTCCCGGCGTGGCCGAGGGCTGGTTCGCACGCCAGCGCGAACGCGGCGCGGCGGCGGGGCTGGATGTGCAGCACTACATCATCTCGTCGGGCCTCAAAGAGATGATCGAGGCCAGCGCCATCGGGCCGGAATTCGCCGCCATCTTCGCCTCGGAATTCAAATACGACGCCAATGACGTGCCCGAGTGGGCCGCCGCCTCGGTGAATTACACCAACAAGACCCAGTTCCTGTTCCGCATCAACAAGGGCGTTCTGGACGCCGGCGACCACGCCGCGGTCAATCGCTATGTGCCCGAGGACGAGCGCCCGGTGCCGTTCCGCAACATGATCTATGTGGGCGATGGCGACACCGACGTGCCGTGCATGCGCACGGTCAAGGAACAGGGCGGGGTCTCCATCGCCGTGCATCCGCCCGAGGACGCAGGCCTGGCGGCCAAGACCGCCCAGCTGAAAGCCGACCGCCGGGTGCATTTCACCGCCCGGGCCGATTTCACCGAAGGCTCAGGCCTGGACGTCTATGTCGCCGCCGCCATCGAGAAGATCGCGGCGGTGGAGCGGCTGACAGCGCTGGAGCGAGACTGACCGCGCGGGTTCAGGCACGGGTGCGGCGAGGCGCCCCATCGCGCACGGCGTCGGAATACGCCAATTATCCCTAGATTGATAAGGGATATTCTATGAACCGCCGCGACACGCTCCTGCGCCACGCCACTCACCGCACGCCGCGCTATACCAGCTACCCCACCGCGCCGCATTTTCATGAGGGCGTCGACGCCCCCATGCTAACGGGCTGGCTGCAGGCGCTGAATCCGGCCCGGCCGGTCTCGCTCTATGTGCACGTGCCCTATTGCCGGTCGCTGTGCTGGTATTGTGGCTGCAACACCCGCGCGACCACACGCGCCGAGCCTGTGGCGGCCTATCTGGAACGGCTATTGGCCGAGCTTGACCTCCTGACCGCCCGCCTGCCAGCGCGCATGCAGGTCTCCCATTTCGCCATGGGCGGGGGCACGCCGGCCATCCTGTCGCCGGACCAGATCAGCCGTCTGATGGACGCGGTGCGCGCGCGCTTTGATTTTCAGCCCGGCGCAGAGCTCTCCATCGAGATTGATCCGCGCCACTTCACCCGGGCTGACGCGGACGGTCTGGCGCGCAACGGCTTCACCCGCGCCTCCACCGGGGTGCAGAGCTTCGATCCGGCGGTGCAGGCGGCAATCAACCGCATCCAGCCCTGGGAGCTGGCGGCCATCGCCTTTGACCGGCTGCGCGAGGCGGGCGTGAGCGCGATCAATATCGACCTGCTCTATGGCCTGCCGCGCCAGAGCGTGGCCAGCGCGCGCGCCAGCGCCGAGGCCGCCGCCGATCTCATGCCCGACCGGCTGGCGGTCTTCGGCTACGCCCATGTGCCGCACATGATGGCCCATCAGCGCCTGATCCGGGATGAGGACCTGCCCGATGCGCGCGCCCGGCTGGACCAGGCGGACGCCATGGAGGATGCGCTCACGCAGGCGGGCTATCAGGCCATCGGGATTGACCATTACGCCCGCCCCGATGACGCGATGGCGCGCGCGCTGAAGGCCGGGACGCTCAAGCGCAATTTCCAAGGCTACACCCCCGATCCGGCTGATGTGCTGATCGGGCTGGGCGCCTCGGCGATCTCCGCCCTGCCCCAGGGCTATGTCCAGGCCCACAGCGATGTGCGCGCCTGGGGCCAGGCCGTGGAGGCCGGGCGGCTGCCTGTGCGGAGGGGCGTGGCGATTAGTGATGAGGACCGGCTGCGCCGGGCGATCATCGAACAGCTGATGACCTATTTCGAGGCTGATCCGGGCGCCCTCGCCGCCGCCCATGGATTGCCTGAGCCGCAAGCCGACCTCACGGATCTGGAACAGGCCGGAATCGTCTCGCGCAAGGGCGGGCGCATCTGTGTCGCGCCGGAATACCGCCCGCTGGCGCGCCTCGCGGCGGCGGCGTTTGACGCGCATCTGGCAACCGGCGCCGCGCGCCATTCGGTCTCGGTCTGAGCGCCCGCGCGCACCCGCCCCCTCGCAAGCACGCCCTCAAGCGGCTATCTCTGATCAAAGAGAGAACCGCCGGGAGCCGACATGACCACAGATGCGTTCGCCGCCTTCGAGTTTGACGCCGCCGATGCGGCCCGCGTGCTGGACCAGGCCCTGGCCGGCGCCGATGACGGGGAATTGTTTCTGGAGACCTCGGCGTCGGAATCGCTGGCCTTTGATGATGGCCGTCTGAAGATCGCCAATTTCTCGTCGGAGCGCGGCTTCGGCCTGCGCGCGGTGTTTGGCGAGACCACCGGGTTCGCCCATTCCAGCGATCCGGGCCTGGCCGCCCTGACGCGCGCCGCCGAGACGGCGTCCGCCGCCCGCAAGGGCCGTGACGCGGTGATGGCCCCGCCGCCCGCGCGCGCCAATCAGCGCCTCTATGACGATGTGGACGTGATCGCCGAGCCGGGCTTTGAGGCGAAATCGGCCCTGCTGGCCGAGATCGACGCCTGGGTGCGCGCGCAGGATTCCAGCGTGGTGCAGGTCTCGGCTTCCCTTGCCGGATCGCGCCGGGTGATCGCCATTGTGCGCGCGGGCGGCGATGTGCGCGCCGAGGTGCGCCCTCTGGTGCGCCTGAATGTGTCGGTGACGTGCGAGCGTGACGGACGGCGCGAGACCGGATCGGCGGGCGCGGGCGGACGCGCGGCGTTCGAACACTGGCTGGCGCCGGAAAGCTGGAAGAGCCTCGCCGCCGAGGCGCTGCGCCTGGCCCATGTGAATCTCGAAGCCGTGGACGCCCCGGCGGGCGAATGGCCGGTGGTGCTCGGGCCGGGCTGGCCAGCCGTGCTGCTGCACGAGGCGGTGGGCCACGGGCTGGAAGGCGATTTCAACCGCAAGGGCACCAGCGCCTTTGCCGGCAAGCTGGGCCAGCAAGTGGCGGCCAAGGGCGTGACCATTGTCGATGACGGCACACTGGCCGACCGGCGCGGCTCCTTGTCCTTTGATGATGAGGGCACGCCCAGCTCGCGCACCGTGCTGATCGAGGACGGGGTGCTGACCGGCTATATGCAGGACCGCCAGAACGCCCGCCTGATGGGCATGGCGCCCACCGGCAACGGACGGCGCGAAAGCTACGCCCACCCGGTCATGCCGCGCATGACCAATACGATCATGGAGAACGGCGGCCATGATCCGGGCGAAATTCTGGAAAGCCTGAAAGACGGCGTCTACGCCAAGAATTTCGGCGGCGGCCAGGTGGACATCACGTCTGGCAAGTTCGTGTTCCGCTGCACCGAAGCCTACCGCGTGCGCGGCGGCAAGATCATGGAGCCCATCAAGGGCGCCACCCTGATCGGCGACGGCCCGGCGGCGCTCAAACAGATCACCATGATCGGCGATGACATGGCGCTCGATCCCGGCGTCGGCACGTGCGGCAAGGCGGGACAGGGCGTGCCCGTGGGCGTGGGCCAGCCGACCCTGCGCGTGGAAGGCCTGACGCTGGGCGGGGCGGGCTGACCATGGCCGCCGCCGCGCCAGCTCTGGCGTTGGCGGCCTGGCTGGCCTTGGCTGCATGGACGCAAGACGCGCCCGGCATCCCCCTGACCCGCAGCGCCGACGGCCATTTCGTGGTTCAGGTGGAGACGCCTTCCGGCCCCTTGCATCTCGCTCTCGACACCGGGGCGCAGGTCAGCGCCCTGACCCGCGCCGCGGCTGAGCGTCTCGCCCTGGCGCCGGCGGGCGACGCGCAGCTGGACACGCTGACCGGATCCGGGACGGCCGGGCGCCGGCGGCTTTCCGGCGCGCATCTGGGCGGGACCGCCCTGCCCGATCTGTCGCCCGTGCTTCTCGATAACGCGCCCGATTCAGCCGGCGCGCTGGACGGATTTCTCGGTCTTGACGCTTTCCAGGGTGAGGCGGTCCGCATTGATCTGCACGCCCTGCGCCTGACCCGCGACGCCGCGCCCGCCTGCACCCCCGCGCCCGGACTGCCGCAGACAGGCGGCTCGGTGGACTCGATCCGCGTGCACGTACGCATAGACACCGGCCTGGCCGGGTCAGTGGGCGATCCCGAACTGGGCGAGCGTCTGGATGCGCGCGGCGCACGCGCGCAAGGGCGCGGCGTCATCACCGGCGCGGACGGGACGCAGATCAGCGCCCGCCTGATCGAAGTCCGCCGCATCATCATTGACGGCCATAACGTGGAGCGGGCGGTGATCGCCATCGCCGCCCTGCCCGTGTTCGAAGACACGGACGCCCCCTTGCCGGTGCTGATCGCCGGGGCGGATGTGCTGGACGGCGCGGTCATACGCCTTGCCGCAAACGCGGACGGCGCCTGCGCGCGGGTGGAGGGGCGAGAGGCGCGCTGACCAGCTGCAGGGCGCCCTGCTGGCCGCGGTCTAGCTGCGTTGCAGCATTACAGAAATGCCATTAACTTGCTGAATCTTAATGTAGTTTTCTGTTTTGTAACTGTGGCCTGAATAACAATGCAGACACGCTTCCTCCCACACCCAGGGAGGAAATCAGCCGTGAAGCATCTGTTCTGTTCGGCAGCCATCGCGCTCGCCGCGCTCACCCCGGCCATCGCTCTGGCCCAATCGCCCGCCGGCGGCACAGCTGAAAACATACTCATCTACGAACCGGCCTTCTTCGCCGCCTCCAATCCGTCCAGTGCGCTGGACATGGTCAGCCGCATTCCCGGCTTCTCGGTCAGTGACGGCGCCTCGGTGCGCGGGTTCGCCGGGGCAGGCGGCAATGTGCTGATCAACAGCGCGCGGCCCGCATCAAAGGATGACGGCGCGTCCTCGGTGCTCTCACGCACGCCCGCGAGCCGCGTTAAGCAGATTGAGCTGATCCGGGGCGGCTCGCCCGGCATCGACATGCAAGGCCAGAGCGTCATCGTGAACGTCATCCTGCGCAACGAAGTGTCGCGCCAGCACACGCTGACGGGTCAGGCCATGGTCTTTGAAGGCGGCCCTGCGCTGCCCTCCGGGCGCTACGAGTTTTCCGCCAGCAATAACGGCGCGCAATGGGGTTTCCAGATCGGCCGGACAACGCCCCTCCGCGATGCCTCGGGATGGGGCGTTTCGACCCGGCGCGACGCCGGCGGCAATGTCATCTCCACCGAGCGCCTGCGCAACAGCTATGATGGCTGGGGCTGGCAAACACGGGCGAATTGGTCCGGACCTGCCGGTGAAGGGCGCATGGAAGTCACTGGCGGCTACAGCTGGTCCGAGTTTTCCGACGAGCTGTCCTTCAGCGCGCCGGGTTCGCCTGAGCGGCTCTTCCTGTTTGACGACGATTCAAGCAGAGCCGATCTGGGCCTGCGCTATGAGCGCGCCCTCTCCGACACGCTGAATCTGGAGACCCGCCTGATCCAGAACTATCGCTGGGGCGGTTTCACCAACACGGCTGCGGGCCCCGGCCTCGACCAGCGCTTCCAGGCCGACCGGGATTCCGGCGAGACCATTGTGCGCGGCGTGCTGCGTTGGCAGCGCAGCGAAACGCTCACTTGGGAAGGGGGCGGAGAGCTGGCCTATAATTTCATGGATACGACACAGGCCTTCACCCATAACGGCGTCCCGGTGACCTTGCCGCTGGCCTCCACCCTGGTTGAGGAATTGCGCGGCGAGACGTTCGGTCAGGCAAGCTGGCGGCGCTCCGACCGGCTGCGCCTTGAGGCCGGGCTGCGGCTGGAACACTCCACCCTGCGCCAGAGCGGCGATGCGTCGTCGCAGCGCAGCTTTTTCTATCCCAAACCGCGCCTGGCCCTGACATGGGACCCGCAAGAGAACCGCCAGGTGCGCCTGCGGTTCGAACGCGAGCTGGGCCAGCTCAATTTCGGCGATTTCGCCGCCTCCACCTCTTTGTCGAACGATCAGGTCCGCGGCGGCAATCTGGACCTGCGGCCCCAGCAGCGCTGGATCAGCGAGGCGGTGTTTGAACAGCGCTTCAACGGCGAGGGGGTAGCCACGCTGACCCTGCGTCACGACGCGATTTCCGACGTGATTGATGTCATCCCGCTTGACGGCGGTCTGGCCGCCATCGGCAATATCGGCGACGGCAGCCTGACACGCATCGCCGCCAATGTGCGCCTGCCCTTGCGCGATCTGGGGCTGGAGCGCGGCCGGGTGACGGTCAATGCCCAGTACGACCACACGCAGGTGACGGACCCCACGACCGGACAGACCCGCCAGATTTCGCGCGTGCGTCCGCTGACCGGTTCGGTCCGCTTTGAGAACGACGTGCCGGACTGGAATCTGAGCTGGGGCGTGAACTACTGGCCCTTTTACCGGGACACGACCTTCAACCCGGATCAGAAAAGCTGGTTCGAGGTGCACAATTACGTCACCCTGTTTGCCGAATATACGTTCAATAACGGCCTGGCCGCCTATCTGGCGGTGACGGTGTGGGATGACTTCCGCGTCGACCGGGAGGTCTACGCCGACCGCGCCACGCAGGCCATCGCCTTCCGCGAGGAGCAGCGCATTGACCCGCGCGACTTCCTGAATGTCCGGCTGCGGCGGACGTTCTAGGCGCCGAGGGGCGAAAGGCGCGCTGACCCTCTGCAAGGAGGCGTGCTGGCCGCAGGCGCGGGCAGCGCTATAGTGTTCGCATCGGGCGGGGGCGCAACCGGAGACCGGAGGGCATGACCATCATGCTGGCCACGCTGCTGAGCGCTCTGAGCCTGTACGCCGCCGATGACGCCGCGAGCGCAGGGACAGGCGTGCGCGTGCCGTTGGAGCGCGCCTCCACCGGTCAGTTTCTGCTGGATGTCACGATCGCGGGCGAAGGCCCCTGGCCCTTCATGATCGACACCGGCGCCAGCCACACCACGCTCGCCCTGCCCGTGGCCGAGGCGCTGGGCTTCATCTCCACGCGCCAGGACCTGCATCCGGTCCAGACCCTGACGGCCGAAACCCTCGAGGAGCGCCTGCGCATCGCCGATGTGCGCTTCGGTCCGGCGCGCGCGGCCCATCTCAATGCGGTGGTCGCGTCCGTGGCTGGCGGGCCGCTGCAGGGATTGCTGGGCCTCGATGCGCTGGCCGGCGAGCGCGTGCGCCTTGATCTGCCCCGGGGCGAAATCACGTTCAATGTCCCGTCGCCCGCGCGCGCCGACGGGCGCATCGACCCCGAGCACGGCGTGGCGGTGATGGAGGCGCGCATGCATGGCGTGCGTGAGCCGGTGGCGGTGCTCGTCGATACCGGGTCAGGCTTCACCCTGATCAACTCGGCGCTGGCCCGCCAGCTGGCGCGCCAGCGCGTCACGCGCATGCGCATCGCCGGCATCACCCGATCCTCGCCCAGCGCGGCCGTCAACGAACGCGCGCGCATGGAGCGCGTACAGCTGGGCGGGATATGCATTCAGATCATGAGCGCGGTGCGGTCTGACGTGGACATGTTCCGGGCGCTGGGCTGGCGCGACCGGCCAGCCATGGTGCTGGGCATGGATCTGTTGCAGCACGCCGTGATCACGCTGGACGGCCCCGGCGGCCAGTTCCAGCTCGACGCCGGCGATCCCTCCCTGGCCTGCCGGGGCGCTGACAGCGGGCGGAGTTAAGGCCAAGCGCGCAGCCTAATCGCCAGGCCGGTAACCGCCGGCCGCCAGCCAGGCGGCTTCCTCGGGCGTGTCAGCGCGATCGAGCGCCGCGTTGCGGTAGGGAAAGCGGCCGAATTTCGCGATGATGTCGCGATGGGCGCGCGCATGGCGCAGCGTGCCGGCGCCTTCGGGAAGCCGCTCCTCGCACAGGCGCACGCACAAATCCTGATCGGCCAGATCCTCCGAATGCATGAAGGGCATGTAGGCGAAGGCGCGCCGGTCCTCAGCCAGCGCCATGTCATGGCCGGCCTCCAGCATGATCCGCGCCGCCTCCAGCCCCAGCGGGTCCAGGGCGAAGGCGGCGTTGGAGCCGCGCCAGATATTGCGGGGGAACTGGTCCAGCGCGATCACCAGCGCCAGCGCGTCATCCGCCCGGGCAAGCCAGGGATGGCCGCTGATGCTGGCGGTCTGGCGGAAGGACCCGCAAAATTCGCCGAAGCGCCGCCGGATGACAGCGTCAAAGGCGGAGCTGGACGAAAACCATTGCGCCGGGCCGGTCTCCTCGAACCAGAAGCGCAGGATCGTATCGGGCGTCATACGCGCCGCTTCCCGCTTTCAATCTCCGCGCGGATCGCCGGCGTCAGCTCCACATACGCGCCCGCCTCGGCATCATCAAAATAGACCGGGTCCGTGATCTTTTCAGGATCCCAGCCCTCTTTGACCAGATCGGTCTTTTTCAGTTTGAACGTGCCGGTCGTGTGCATTTCCGGCGTTTCCTTGTGCAGCCGGATGAAGAGCGGACGGGCATAGGCCGCCAGCTCGCGGTGCACATGGGCGCGCAGGGCCTGAAGATCAAAACCGTCCGACACGATCAGGGCGGCCATGCCGGCGCGGCCAGGATAACCTTCCACCTCCACGCCATACACATTGGCCTGAACCACATGCGGGTGCATGCCCAGCACCTCGGCCACCTCGTTGGTGGACACGTTCTCCGCGCGCCAGCGGAAGGTGTCGCCGATCCGGTCGATGAAATAATAATAGCCTTGGCTGTCGGCCTTCATCAGGTCGCCGGTGCGGAAATAGCGGTCGCCCTCGGCGAAGACGCCGGTGAGGACTTTTTTCTTCGTCGCTTCCTCGTCCTCGTAACCGTCAAAGCGGTAGCGCGCGTCGTCGGGCCGTATCTCGCCGATCGCCTCGCCCACTTCACCCGGCTTGCACGGAATGCAGCGCCCGTCCGCGCCGCGAACGGGCTCTTCCTTCTCCACGTCAAAGCGCACCAGCTGGATGTTGAAGCGCTTCTTGAGAAGCGGCGGCACCCGGCCGATGGCGCCAGGCTTTGAATCCAGATTGAGCAGGCCGACATTGCCCTCGGTCGCGCCATAGAATTCCAGAATGCGCGGAATCCCTGAGCGCTCCACAAAGCGCGGCCAGACATCAGGGCGCAGGCCGTTGCCGATGGCCACGCGGATCTTGTGTTTCTTCTCCTCCGGCGCCGGATCGGCGGCGACCAGGAAGCGGCACAGCTCGCCGACATACATGAACATGGTGGCCCTGGTCTCCACCGTGTCAGACCAGAACCGGCTGGCGGAGAACTTGCGCCGCACGATCACCGCGCCGCCGAACGACAGCGCCGCGCCCACGCCGCACAGCCCGCCCGTGGCGTGATACATGGGCAGCACCATCATCATGCGGTCGGATTTGTTCGCCTTGGCCGCCACCCCGAACACCTGCAGGTAATACAGCGCGCGGGTGTGGGCCACGATGGCCGCCTTGGGCAGGCCCGTGGTGCCCGACGTATACATTTTCATGCACGGGTCCTTGGCGCGCAGATGCGCCCGGCGCGACCGGTCGGGGCGCGCATCCGAGGCTTCGGCCAGCGCCGCATCGAAGTCCCTGGCGCCGGAAATGGCGTCCTGGCCCTTGTCGGTGGCCCAGACCGTGATCTTGCCGTCCAGCGCCTCGCGCGCGGTCTCGTACTGATCGGACAGGGCGCCCTCTACGATGAGATGGCGCGCGCCTGCGATGCTCACGCCATGGGCCAGCGCCTGGCCCTGTACCTGGTTGTTCAGCAGCGCGCCCAGCACGCCCACCTTGGAAAGGCCGTACCAGACCGCCACGTATTCCCAGCGATTGCCCATATAGAGCGCCACCGTATCGCCGGGCTCCAGGCCCGTATCCACGGCCCAGTTGGCGATCCGGTTGGCGTAGGCGTCAAAGTCGCGATAGCTGATTTCGCGATTGTCCTCGTCGAGAAACGCCACGCGTTTGGCGTGCGCATCGACGCTCGCCTCAAGAAGGTCAGGGGTCAGGGTCTCGGAATCCGGGGTGATGGATTTGAGCGTGCCCAGAAGGCGCATCAGCTCCGTAATGTAAAACCATTCCCTGCGAATCGCCGAAATCACACCCATGTCTTTTTCCTCCCTCGGCCGCGCCATGATGCGCGTGCGGCTTGGACAGTACGGCGGAGACGGCGCGGGTCAAGAATCAGCCTGCTCAGAGCGCGCAGCGCTGAGCAATCACGGGAGGTGACAACCTTGAGCGCGAATAATTTATACGCCATATCCATATTGTATGTGCGGACAATTCACGCCTTTCTGTCGGCATGTTTTCAGAAGGGCGTGCCGTATCAATGAACTGGGGAGAGGAGCTGCGCGCATTCCGCGCTCGCAATAATATCAAGCAGGAAGCCGCCGCGCACATGCTGGAGGTGAGCCAGGCCTATGTCTCCCGTCTTGAAAGCGGCGCCCAGGGACCGTCGCCGGAAGTGGAAATGCGTCTGCGCGCGCTCCTGACGGCGCCCGCCCATCGCCCGGTCTTCGATTACATCAAGGCTCTGGTCAGCCGTTCTCCGCACATCACATTTCTGTTCAGCCTCAAGGAGTGTCAGATCTGGGTTGAAGCCGCCAGCTGCAGCGCTCTCGCCCTGTCTGGGCGCCTTGATGACAGCGCTCCGAAACTTGTGGTCGGACAGTCATTGTCATTGGGCGACCGCCCCGAGGTCCACGGCACAGTGTCGCGCATGATTGAAGAGGGCGGTTTTGAAGGCCGCCTGGCTTTCGTGGACGCCATCTGGTTCGCAACTGTGAAAGAGAGCGGCGAAACCCTGTATTTCCGCAACACGCTCATACCCATGCGCGACGAGATGGCGCGCTGGTTCATGCACGGCACCACGCGAATCATCTCGCAGGCTGAGTACCAGCGCCTGAAATCGGAATGGGGCGGGATGTTCAAGATAGATAGCCATACAGACGATGCAGTCGAAACAAGCGCTTACGGGTAATGCAAATACAATATAACTGCATGGAATAATTCAATTACTCACCCATAGGCTGGAGTTAATTCCTCGTTAACTGCGTCAACCGCCCCCTTCCTGGCGGCGCGAAATTGCGCTTGCCGGGGAGGCGACCATGTCAGAACTTTCAATTGCAGAACGGACCGGATTCATCGGTCTTGATTCGCGTGCTTTAACCGCACTCAAATCCGCACGGCCATCGGTGGACCGCGCACTGCCTGCGGCGCTCGATACGCTCTACGCCCTGATCAATCAGGCGCCGGCTGCAGCGGGGAAATTCGAAAATCAGGATGCGCAGACCCGGGCGCGCGGCGCCATGGAGCGCCATTGGGACGGCCTGCTCGACGGCAAGCTGGATGCGCGATACGCCGCAGCTGCGCGCCGGATCGGCCTGGTCCACGCCGAACTGGGGATAGAGCCGCGATATTACGTCGCCGCCTATGCTCACGTGCTTGCATCCATGACGGGCGCCATCCTGCGCGACGCCATCGGCCCCGCCATGCCGGGACGCGCCCGTGAAGCCGAAGCGCGCATATCGGCCGTCGTGCGCATCTTCCTGCTCGATATGGAGATGGCGATCACCGCCTATCTTGAGGAACGCGATGCCCGGGCGCTGAAAATGCGCCAGACCACCGCCGACGAAATCGAACAGACTGTCGGCGAAACCGCGCGCGCCCTGATCGAGGCGGCCGAACAGCTCGACGTCTCGGCCAAAGGCCTCACGGAAGCCATTGAAGCCGCTTCGGGCGCCGCCGCCAGCGCTGCAGCGGGCTCCGAGGAAGCGGCCGCCAACGTACGCTCGGTCGCCGCCGCCTCCACCCAGCTGGGGGCCGCCAGTCAGGAGATCGCCGGTCAGGCGAGCCAGCAATCGGACGGCCTCAAATCCGCCGTCGAACGCGCCAGCGCCGCCGCCCAGACCATTCAGGAGCTGGGCGAGGCGTCCGGCCAGATCGGGTCTGTCATCAGCCTCATCGAAGAGATCGCAGAGAAAACCAATCTTCTGGCCCTGAACGCCACCATAGAAGCCGCCCGCGCCGGCGAGGCCGGCAAGGGCTTCGCCGTGGTGGCCAGCGAAGTGAAGGATCTGGCCAGCCAGACCGCCAAGGCCACCGATCAGATCACCGGTCAGGTCCGCGCGATGCAGACCGCCACCCAGTCCGCGGTGGACGCGGTAGAAGCGATCACGCGCGTGGTGGAGCGGGTCTCGGAAGCTGCGCTGGCGATCGAGGCTGCGGTCGAGGAGCAGTCAGCCTCGATCTCGGAAATCTCGCGCAATGCTGAAGAGGCCGCCGCAGGCAATCAGGCCGCCGCAGAATCAACAGCGGCCCTGGACGGGCGCACCCGCGACAGCGCCGAAGCGGCCGCCAGCGTCGGCGCCGTGTCCCGCCAGGTGCGCCAGGGCGCAGGCGAGCTGCAATCACGTCTGGCCGATCTGCTGCAACGCGTCCGCGCCGCTTGAGGTGTCATCATGTTCTTGACCCGATTCATCTACACCAGCCGCCCCCTGTTCGAGATCCGGCCGCCGGAAGTGTCGCCCGAACTCAAGGCGCTGTACGAAGCCGGTCTCGCGCATAATCCGGGCAACGGCATCACCGGCGTGCTCGCCATTGATTCGGGACGGTTCGTGCAGGCGCTCGAAGGGTCGCGCACTGCTGTCACCCAGACCATTCTGCGCATCCTTCAGGACCGGCGCCACACCGATATCGAACTGGTCTCCATGGAGGAAGCGTCCGCCCGTCTCTTTGACGACTGGGCTGTCGCCTTCCTGTCGCCGGACGACCTGCCGCGTTGCGAACCGGTCAATGCGGGCGACACCGGCGACTTGCCGGCCGACGCCCTGCTTCAACGCCTGATCCGCATCCGGCGCACCGGCGTGATCGCCTGCCGGACTGTCAGCCAGGACCAGCGCGCCAGGGCCGGCTGCCGGACCATCAGCCTGAACGCGCGCGCCGGGGCCGCTTGACCCCTTTCCCGGCACGCAGCCCTGAGGCGCCGGCCTGGTCCGGCGCCTCTTTTTTCAGCTGCGGCGCCATCGCCTTGGCGCCGGGCGGGTCATATCGGCTATACCGCGTCCTTCAATGATCCGCGCCGCCCGGCGCCTGACCTGGACGCGACCTGCCCATGACTGACCCGGTGACCGCTGACAGGCCCAGCGACGCGACGCGCACGCATATGCGCACGCTTGACGCCTGGGGCCGGGCCGGCGCCAGGCTGTCCTGGCTAAGCTCGGGTCTCGGCCTGGCCGCAGCGCTTTTCTATGCCGGTTTCGCCTGGTGCGCGGCGGGCGCAGTCTCCGCCCTGATCACCGGCGGGCCGGTCTGGATCTGGGCTGTCCTGGCGGCGGGTCTGGCGCTGGCGCGCGCCGGCGCCCAGTGGGGCGAGGCGCGTGCAGGCTTTGAAGCCGGCGCCCGGGTGCGTACGCGTATACGCCGCGACGCGGCCGATGCGCTGGTCCGCAAGGGGCCGGCCTTTACCGAGCGCCATGACAGCGCCGCCCTGTCGTCCGCCCTGATCGACGCGGTGGAGAAACTGGACGGATATTACGCCCGCTACCGGCCGCTCTCGCGCCTGATCGCGCCGGTCCCGCTCGCCCTGGCCTGCCTCGCCCTGCTGGCCAGTCCGGCGGCGGGGCTGATCTTTCTGGCCAGCGGCCCGGTGCTGGCCCTTGCGCTCGCCCTGACGGGGCTGGGCGCTGCGGCCGCCGCGCGCGGGCAGATGGACGCCCTGCGCCGCATGGCCGGGCGCTTCAATGACCGGCTGCAGGCGCTCGAAACGCTCAACGCCTTCAACGCCGCCGCGCGCGAGCGCGACGGGCTGGCCAAAGCCGCCGAGGCGGTCCGTACGCGCACCATGGCGATCCTGGCCGCCGCCTTCCTGTCATCGGGCGCGCTGGAGCTGATCGCCGCGCTGGCGCTGGCGGGGGTGGCGATCCAGACCGCTTTGGCGCTCACCGGCGCCTGGCCGTTCGCGCTGGGCGCCGGGATCAGCGTCCAGGCGGGCCTGTTCGCCCTGCTGCTGGCGCCGGAAATCTACAACCCCTTCCGCCGCATGGCGGGCGCATATCACGACCGGGCCGACGCCCTGGCCGCAGCTGAAGCGCTGGCCCCGTTCCTGACCGAAGACGCCAGCGCGCCCGCGCAACGTCCCGCGCCCTTCATCGCCGCGCCGCCCCGGGTCAGCTTTATCGCTGCGGGCTGCCGCTATCCTGACGGACGCGAAGGGCTGGCGGCGCTGAGCTTCACCGCCGAGGCCGGACAGATCACGGCGCTCTGGGGTCCGTCGGGCGCAGGCAAGTCCACGGCGCTGAAACTGCTGATGGGCTATGCGCCGCTCAGTTCGGGCGAGATCCGGCTGGATGGGCGGCCCCTTGACGCCCCGCTCGCCGGCGCTGCGGGCTGGGTGGGCCAGCGCGCGCGCCTGTTCCACGGCACGATACGCGAGAACATCACCCTGTTTGATCCCGCCCTGCCCGAAGCCGCCATTCTGGCCGCTGCAGATGCTGCAGGCGTCGCTGAGTTCGCCGCCAGCCTGCCGCTGGGACTGGATACGCCCCTGGGCGAGCAGGGCGCCGGGGTGTCGGGCGGACAGGCCCAGCGCATCGCGCTGGCCCGGGCGCTGGCTGCAGACCGCAAGCTGATTTTGATGGACGAGCCCACCGCCCATCTCGACGGCGAGAGTGAGCAGCGCTTCATCGAGGCGCTGAAGACCGCCGCGCGCGGGCGCACCGTGATCATCGCCACCCACAGCCCGGCCGTGCGCGCTGCCTGCAGCCGCATCATCCGGCTGGACACACAGGCGCAGGCGGCATGAAGGACATGGTGTTCTTCCTCGCCCTGGCGCGGCGCGACCGCTGGCGCCTGGCGCTGGGCGCCGGACTGGCCGCAGCCAGCGCGCTGGCCGGGCTGGCCCTGATGTCGCTGGCCGGCTGGGTCGCCGCGAGCATGTGTGTTCCGGGCATCGCACCGCCGGTGGTGTGGAACGGCGACCTGCTGGCCGACGGCGCGGTGGTCAACAGCCTGCCGGTGGACATCATGCGCGGGCTCGGCCGCGGGCCGCTGATCGCCTCCGACGTCGGCTCGGCGGATGAGCTGCGCCTTCCGGGCATCAAGGGACTGGTGACGGACGCACTGATCAAGGCACGTGGCAATCAGCGTCCCTCGCTCACCGACATTCTGTTCCGCATGACCACGCTGACCAGCGATCTCAAGCTGGCCGACAACCTCGCCTCCGCCGATCTCTTCCTGCGCATGCCGGTCGAGGATGTGGGCATGT
>JAFIEB010000060.1 GCA_020832735.1 Oceanicaulis sp. | reverse complement strand
TGGCGTTGATCCGCCCTGAGCCCGAGCCTCTGGAGCGTGATCCCGAGCTTGAGGGCGAACTGGTGTTCGAGATTCAGTCACCGGACGAGAACACCCCTCGCGGGGGGCGCCGGGCCGGGGGGGGGGCGGGGGGGGGGGGGGGGGGGGGGCCCGCGGGGGGGGGGGGGGTGGGGGGGGGCGGGGGGCCCCCCCCGCGCGGGCGACACACCCCCCCCGCCCGGGGGCGTGGCCCCCCCGGGGGCCCGGCGCCAGACCGGCGCCGATATAGGGCGAGGCGCTGACATGGGCGTAGGCCAGGCCCGCTGCGCCCGGCGCCAGCAGCGCGCCGCGCCGGCGCGCTGCATCCAGCTTGGTGACGATGGCGCGACCGGCCCCGATGGCGGCGAACAGCGCGCACGCATCCTCCGCATCGCCCGGCGCCAGGCCCGCCTCGATCACGGCGATCATCTCGGCGTTGGCGGCGTAGGCGAGATCGGCCAGATCATCGAGATCATCCAGTTCAAACGCATTCACGCCCGGCGCGTCGATGATCACCGGACCGGGTTCGGCGCGCGTGATCACGGCGGACAGCTCGCGCGGGCCCTCCACCGCCTCGAAGGGCAGATCCAGCGCTTTGGCGTAGGCGGCCATCTGCTCGCGCGCGCCGGATTTGGCGTCGGCGCTGATCAGGCGCGGGCGCACGCCCTGCGCGCAGGCGCGCGCCGCCAGGCGCGCCGCGCAGGCCGATTTGCCTGCGCCGGGCCCGCCGGCCAGCAATATGGGCCGGCCCGGATCCGCCTCCACCGGATGCACGCCATAGCGCTGGTCCAGCGCCCGCGCGAGCGTGGCGGTCGCCTCGCCGTCCTCCATCGCCATGGCCGCTTCCAGCAGCCCTTCCGCCGCAGCGGACGGGACCTGGTGCCAGGTCAGGGCGCGGGCGATCCGGGTCAGGCCCGCGCTGGCGTCGCCGC
This sequence comes from Oceanicaulis sp., assembly GCA_020832735.1. Classification (GTDB taxonomy): domain Bacteria; phylum Pseudomonadota; class Alphaproteobacteria; order Caulobacterales; family Maricaulaceae; genus Oceanicaulis. Next base: position 10,794 of record JAFIEB010000060.1, on the reverse strand, counting down.
GCGCGCGGGTGCGCGCCGCATCCCGGCGGGCCAACGCCGTGGCGCTGTCCTCGGCAGGCGCGCTAACCGCGCCGCGTTCGGCCGCCGCACGCACCTCCACCCCGCCGCCGGGCGCGTCGCCCGAGGTAATGATCACCGCATCGGGCCCCAGCGTGCGGCGCACATCGGCCATCACGGCGCTGAGGCTGTCTCCGGTGAAGGTGCGCATGCGCATGAAAGCGCCTTTCTAGATCTGGCCCACGGTTTTGAGCCGTGCGCTGGCGTGAATTTCGTTCTGGCTCATCACCACGGTCTGCGGGCGGAAGCGTTCGGCCAGTGAGCGCACATAGGGGCGCGCCTGCGGGCTGGTCAGCAGCACCGGCACGTCGCCGGCCGACCCGGCGCGCTCGAAGCCCTCGCGCACCTGGGCCACGAAATCGCGCAGGTGCGAGGGCGCGAGCGCAAGCTGGCGCCGGTCGCCCTCCCCGATCAGCGCCTCGGCGAAGGCCTGCTCCCATTGCGGGCTCAGCGACAGCACCGGCAAGGCGCCGTCCGGCCCCTTGTTGGCGTAGCAGATCTGGCGCGCCAGCCTCGTGCGCACATGTTCGGTGACCGCGTCGAGATTCTGGGTTGCGGACGCCGCTTCGGCGACCGCCTCCACAATCGTCGCCAGATCGCGGATCGAGACCCGCTCCTTGAGCAGGTTCTGCAAGATGCGCTGGATGCCCGCCCGGGTGATCTGGGACGGGGTGATGTCCTCAAGCAGCTTCTTGTGCTCTTTCGACAGGGCGTCGAGCAGTTTCTCGGTCTCCGCATAGGACAGGAGATCGGCCATGTTCTCGCGCAGGATTTCCGTCAGGTGGGTGACCAGCACCGCGGCCGGATCGACCAGGGTGTAGCCGCGGAAGGTGGCCTCCTCGCGCAGGCCTTCATCGATCCATGTGGCCGGCAGGCCGAAGGCGGGCTCCTTGACGTGGGCGCCGGGCAGATCGACCTGGCCGCCGGCCGGGTCCATGGCCAGCAGATGGCGCATTTTCAGCTCGCCGAAGCCCGCCTCCATCTCCTTGACCCGGATCAGATACTGCTCCCCGGGCATCTGCATGTTGTCGACAATGCGCACCGAGGGCAGGACGAAGCCGGTCTCCTGGGCCAGATTGCGCCGCAGCGCCCGGATCTGGTCGGTCAGGCGGCGCCCCTCGACATCATTGATCAGCGGCAGCAGCCCATAGCCCAGCTCGATCTTCAGCTCGTCGATATGCAGCGTCTCGCCGATGGGCGGCTCGGCGCCCGCCGCGTCGGCGGCGGCCTTGTCGGCCTGTTCGGTCTGTTTGTTCTCCACCGCCGCGGGGCGCTAAGCGCGCCGGCGCCCGCTCATAACCGCGCCCGCGCCGGACGCGGCGGCCAGGATCGCGAACGGGATCAGCGGCATGCCCGGCAGCAGCCCGATCGCCAGCGCCGAGCCCGCCACCATGCCCAGCGACGCCGGATTGGCCGAGAGCTGGCCGAACACGGCCTTGTCGGCCTCCCCGTCCACGCCCGCCTTGGACACCAGAAGGCCGGCGGCCAGCGATACGATCAGGGCCGGGATTTGCGACACCAGGCCGTCGCCGATGGTCAGGGTGGAATAGGTGTTGGCCGCATCGCCGAAAGGCATGCCCGACTGGGCCACGCCGATCACCATGCCGCCGATCAGATTGATCGAGGTGATCAGAATGCCCGCCACCGCGTCGCCGCGCACGAATTTCGAGGCGCCGTCCATGGCCCCGAAGAAGTTGGACTTGTCTTCCAGCTCCTTGCGCCGGTCCTTGGCTTCCTGCTCGGTGATCAGGCCCGCCGACAGGTCTGCGTCGATGGCCATCTGCTTGCCGGGCATGGCGTCCAGGGTGAAGCGCGCGGCCACTTCGGCGATGCGCCCCGAACCCTTGGTGATGACCACGAAGTTCACGATCACCAGAATGATGAAGACGATGATGCCGATGACGAAATTGCCCTGCATCACGAACGAGCCGAAGGCCTGGATGATCTCCCCGGCCGCCGCGGTGCCGGTATGGCCCTCTGACAGAATCAGGCGCGTGGAGGCGATGTTTAGCGCCAGGCGCAGCATGGTTGCGATCAGCAGGATCGCGGGGAAGGCGGTGAACTCCAGCGGCGTGCGGATGAAAAGCGCCGTCATCAGGATCAGCACCGAAAAACAGATCGAGACCGCCAGCGCGACGTCCAGCAGGACGCGCGGCATGGGCAGAAGCAGCATCACCAGCAGGCTGAGAACGCCCACCGCCATGATGATGTCGCCGCGCGCCAGCCGGCGGCCAAAGGCCGCCCAGTTGAAACCGGCGGAGGAGGCGGGAGCGTCAGCCATCAGCGGTCAAGCGTCTCCATCAGGCCGCGCCGGCGCGGGTTTCGCCGGGCGCAGGAATGTCTGCGCCGGCTTCGGAATAAAGCTTGAGCTTGTTGCGCAGCGTGCGGATCGAGATGCCCAGAATGGTCGCCGCATGGGTGCGGTTGCCCAGGCAGTGGTCGAGCGTGTCCAGGATCAGGTCCTGCTCCACTTCGGCCACCGTGCGCCCGACCATGCGCGCCGCCTCGTCGGCGGCTTCGGCCGCGCGGCGCGCGATCTGCCCGCCATAGGCGTTGAACGGCGAGCCGTCGGGCGAGCGGATGGCGTCGGGCGTGATCTGGTCGCCGGTGGCCAGCAGCACCGCGCGGTGCATGGCGTTCTCCAGCTCGCGCACATTGCCCGGCCATTCGCGCGTGGTGATCTGGGCCTTGGCCGCTTCTGACAGCGGGCGGTACTCCACCCCGTTGGCCTTGGCGTATTTGCGCAGGAAGTGATCGGCCAGCGCCACCGCATCCTCCGGGCGCTCGCGCAGAGGCGGCACGGCCAGATTGACCACGTTGAGGCGGAACAAAAGGTCCTCGCGGAACACGCCCTCGCGCACCGCGGCGCGCAGATCGCGGTTGGAGGTGGCAATGATGCGGATATTGACCTTCACCGGCTTGCCGCCGCCGACCCGGTCGATCTCGCGCTCCTGCAGGGCGCGCAGCAGCTTGGCCTGCAGGCGCACGTCCATTTCCGAGATCTCGTCGAGCAGGAGCGTGCCGCCGTCGGCTTCCTCGAACTTGCCCACCCGCCGGGCAACCGCGCCGGTGAAGGCGCCCTTCTCGTGGCCGAACAGCTCTGATTCCAGGAGGTTTTCCGGGATCGCAGCGCAATTGACCGAGACGAAGGGCTTGCCCGCGCGTTTGGATTTCTTGTGCAGGTGACGCGCCATCACCTCCTTGCCGACGCCGCTCTCGCCGGTGATCAGCACCGAGGCTTCCGACGGCGCGATGCGCTCGGCCAGCTCCACCACGCTCAGCATGGCCGGGTCGCGCGCCACCAGCGGGCGCTCGTCGTCGGACACCGCCGCCAGCACCGCGCCGATCAGATCGGGATCGGGCGGCAGGTGGATGAATTCCTTGGCGCCTGACCGGATCGCGCCGGCGGCGTCTTCAGGGCGCACATTCACCCCGCACGCCACCACCGGCACCACGATGCGTTCAGCCTCGTTGGCAGCGATCAGCGCGCCGATATCGAGCGACACGTCCACCATCAAAAGGTCCGCCCCGCGCCCGGCGCGCAAATAGGCGGTCGCCTGGGCGATGGTGTCGACCTGGGCGACTTTCGCGCCGCGGTCCATGGCGATCTTGGTGGCGGCGGTGGACTGTCCGCCCAGGGACCCCACGATCAGAACACGCATCGGTCAGCTCCTTGGTCTGCGGCTGCAGGACAGGTCATGCAGCATCCCCGTCCTTGATAATTTCGGTCATGGTCACGCCCAGCCGGTCTTCCACAACGACCACCTCGCCGCGCGCGACCAGGCGGTTGTTGACGTAGATGTCGATGGCCTCGCCGACCTTGCGGTCCAGCTCCAGCACCGAGCCGGAGGTCAGCTTGAGCAGGGAGTTCACGTCGATATGGGCCTTGCCCAGCACGGCCGAGATATTGACCGGCACGTCGAACACCGGCGCCAGATCGACAGCGGTGCGCACCTCGTCCTCGATCAGGGACTGTCCGGCGCCCGGCGCCGGGGTCAGCTCGCCCGCGCCCTCTTCGGACCGGGAGAGGTCGTCCAGCTTGAGATCGTCCTGGGCCATCATCGTCTCCTTCAGGCGGCCTGGCCGCCGGTCTGCTCCGCGCCTTCGGGCGCGGCGTCAGAAGTGCCGCCCGCCGGTCCGGCGAGCCATTTGTCAGCCGCCGCCTGCAGGCGCGCGGTGATGTCGGCGGCGGTGCGCTCAATGGCGCCCGAGCGCCATTCCAGCACCACGTCGCCGGGAACCGTGTCGGGGTCGGCGCGCACGATCACCTTGCCCTCAAAGCCCATCGTTTCAGCCTGCTCGTAGAGGCGCTCGGCCATCACATCGGCCAGTTCGGGCGCCACCCGCACGGCCAGGCGCGGCTCGGCGCGCAGCTCGGCCATCGCGTCGCGCACGCACGCCTCCACCGTGTCCGCGCCATAGCGCTCCAGCGCCGCTCCGGCGATCACGCCCGCTGCGGTCAGCGCCAGGCGCACCGCATCCTCGCGCAGGGCTTCGGATTCCGCGTCCATGCGCGCGATCACGGCCTGCATGCGCCCGGCGATGTGGCGCAGCGCTTCGGCGGCGGCCGTTGCGGTCTGGGCCTCGTGCGATCCGGCCGCCTCACGCGCCGCCGCATCGGCCATGGCGCGCGCCTCGTCCTCGGTGAACACGCGGCGCAGCTTCTCGCCGTCGCGCAGCACGGTGCCGTCCGCGGCGTATTCCCGGTCGAAGGCGAAACGTCTGAATGCGGATGTCACGTGCGCCTCCCTAATAGATCAGCTCGTCCTCGCCGCCGCCGTCGGCGATGAGGATTTCGCCCTTGGCGGCGAGGTCTTTGGCCAGATTGACCATGGCCTGCTGGGCCTGGTCGACGTCCTTGAGGCGCACCGGCCCCATGCTCGCCATGTCCTCGCGCAGGATTTTCGCCGCGCGTTCGGACATGTTGGAGAAGAACAGATCGCGCAGCGTGTCCGAGGCGCCTTTCAGCGCCAGGCCCAGCTGGTCCTTGGGCACCGAGCGCATCAGGGTCTGCACGCCTTGCGGGTCGAGCTTGCCGAGATCTTCGAACACGAACATCAGCGAGCGGATCTTCTCCGCGCTGTCGCGGTTGCGCTCCTCAAGGCTCGCCAGGAAGCGGTTCTCGGTCTGGCGGTCGAAATTGTTGAAAATGTCGGCCATGAGCTCATGGCTGTCCTGCTTGGAGGTGCGCGCCAGATTGCTCATAAACTCGGTGCGCAGCGTCTCCTCGATCTTTTCCAGGATCTCGCGCTGCACCGGCTCCATGCGCAGCATGCGCATCACCACCTCCAGCGCGAAGTCCTCGGGCAGGGCCGCCAGCACGCGCGAGGCGTGATCGGGTTTGACCTTGGACATCACCACCGCGACCGTCTGGGGGTATTCGTTCTTGAAATAGTTGGCGAGCACGACCTCGTTCACATTGGCCAGCTTGTCCCACATGGTGCGCCCGGCCGGGCCGCGCAGCTCCTCCATGATGGTCTCGACCTTCTCCTCGGGCAGGAAGGACGAGAGGACGCGCTGGGCCTGCTCCACCGAGCCGGTGATCGAGCCGGTCGAAGACATGGAGCCGACGAATTCCAGGATCAGCTTCTCCACCGCGCTGGCGGTGACATTGCCCAGCCCGACCATGGCCTGGGAGACGACGCGGATCTCCTCGTCGTCCATCATCTCCCACAGGCGGCGCTGCTCATCGCCGAGCGCCAGCAACAATACGGCGGCCTTCTCCGGCCCGGCCAGCCGGCCCGGATCGTCAATCTTGCGCAGGGCTGCGGTCTTGCTGGACATCACGCGCTCTCATGCATCCAGGTGCGCAGAATGCTCATGGTCTCGTCAGGGTGCTGCTCGACCAGCGAGGCCACCTTGCGCACCGATGACTTCTTCACCTGACCGTCGATCTGGGCCACGTCGATGCGCTCGTCATCGCTTTCATCCTCGGGCAGCAGGGCCTGATCCTCGCCCTCGGCGCGCGCGGGCAGCTGGGCCTGGCCGGATCGGCCGGGCAGCGCAACAGCGCCCGCCCCGGCCGGCGCCGGCAGGGCCGCCGAGCCGCCGCCCACCGCGCCGCGCACCAGCGGGCGCGCCACCAGAATGACGATCAGCAAGCCGATCAGCCCGATCACCGCCAGCTCGATGATGCGCAGCATGTCCGCGCGCTCCAGGCGCAGGCCTTCAGGCGCGGGTGTTCCGGCGCTCAGGTCCGGGCGCGAGAACGACATCTGGGCCACTTCCAGCACATGGCGCTCGCCGTCAATCTGGCGCGCATCCATGCCGGCGGCCGCCGCGACCAGGGCGCGGATGCGCTCCATCTCCGCTTCCGGGCGCGGCTCATAGAGCATGGTTCCATCCGGGCCGCGAACCGCGCGCTCGTCCACCGCCACCGACACCGACAGCCGGCGCAGCGCCCCCGGCTCCACCACCCGCGTGCGTGTGGTGCGCGAGTTTTCGAAATTGCGTACATTGGTGGAGCGGCGCGACATCCCCATCTGCCCGGCCTCGCCCTCTTCGGCGCCGGGCTGGTTCTCGCTGACCGACACAGCGCCGTGGCGCCCGCCGGGCTCCTGGGATTCCTCGCTCTGCACCTCGCGGCTGACCTCGACCTGATTGTCAGGATCAAAGCGCAGTTCGGTCTCGGTCAGGCTCTCACGGTCGAGCTCTGCGGTGACCACCACGCGCGCCGCGCCGGGCCCGACCACGCCCTCGACCACGTCCAGAATGCGCTGGCGCAGCGCCGCCTCAAGACCCGAGCGGCGCTCCTCGATGGCCGCGCCCGAAGCGCCGTCGCTCTCATTGGGGCTGGCCAGCAGGCGGCCCTGATCATCGGCCAGGGTGATGCGCCCGGGCGACAGGCCGGGCACCGCGGTGGCGATGAGATTGCGGATGGTGGAGACCTGGCCCGCGCTCAGCTCGCCGCTGACGCTGACCACCACCGAGGCGGACGGCTCCTGCTGCTCGCGCGAGAACAGCCGCCGCTCGGGCAGCACCAGATGCACGCGCGCGCCCGATATCGTGTTGATGGCGTTGATGGACCGGGACAGCTCGCCTTCCAGCGCGCGGCGGGCGTTGACGTTCTGGACAAAGCTGGTGGCGCCGATGCCGTCATTGGAATCGAAAATCTCATAGCCCACCGAGCCGAAGCCCAGCGCGCCGCCCGAGGCCACGCGCAGGCGCGCCTGATCGACCTGGTTGGCCGGCACATACACCGCCGAGCCGCCTTCGCGCAGCTCATAGCGGATGCCCGCTCCCTCCAGGCGCTCGGTCACCGAGGCCGCATCGCGCGGCTGCAGTCCCGAATAGAGCAGCGCCTGGGAGCCGCCTCCGGGATTGACCAGCAACAGGATCAGCGCCAGCGCCACGCCCGCGGTGAGCCCGAAGATCAAGCTGAGCCGGCCAATTCCCAGACGGGAAAGTTGTTCAAAAAACGCCGTCACGTGAGTTGGCCCCTGCCTAAGGCATATTCCGGACGCACTGTCTGCGCCCCGCTAGGCAAGTTTTTCCCACCGCCCGCGTAAACGAGCCCTTAACAGCTTGAATCAGAATGCACTGCGGGCGCGCGCCGGGGACAGCGCACGCCCGCAGTGATGTCTCTTGAGTGCGGCCTTGCCGGCGTGAGGCGTTACTGGCGGTATTGCTGGATGCGCGTGGTGCGCAGTCCCGCCAGGCCGTGCCGGTCGATGGCGCGCTGCCAGGAGAGGAATTCCTCCACCGTCAGCCGGTAGCGGTCGCACGCCTCGTCCAGGCTGAGCAGCCCGCCGCGCACCGCCGCGACCACCTCGGCCTTGCGCCGGATCACCCAGCGCTGGGTCTCCGGGCTCGGCAGATCGGCCACCGTGAGCGGGCTGCCGTCCGGCCCGATCACATAGTTTTCCTTCTTCGCTCGACGTTCCATCCGACCCATCCTTGTCAACAGGCGCGTCTGGCGCGCGCCCTTTTGATGGGACGGTTATACCTCAAGCGTCTTTCCGAACCTCTAAAGCCCAGGGTAAACAGACGCCTAATCAGGTGTTTAGAGAAAATTCACCCCGGCGCTGGCGCGCCGGGGCGAGAGTGACGCCGGTGGGACGGCGGGAATCGGGTTTCAGATCTAGCGCTTCATCTGGATGGCTTCGGCCAGCATTTCGTCAGCCGTGGTGATGATGCGCGAGGAGGCCGAATAGGCCCGTTGGGTGATGATCAGGTTGGAAAACTCGGTGGCGATGTCGACATTGGAGTTCTCCACCGAGCTGGCCGCGATGGTGCCCGACGCACCGCGTCCGGGCGCGTTCATGGTGAAGGCGCCGGAGTTTTCCGTGATCTGGAACGAGGCGCCCCCGACGCTGGCCAGGCCGTTGGGATTGGCCACTGTCGCGATCGGGATCTGGTAGATCTTGCGCACCACGCCGTTGGTGAAGCGCGCCGAGACGAACCCCTCCTGGCTGACCTCCACGCCGGCGAAGGCCCCGAAGATGGCCCCGTCCACCGTAGTGGAGTTGAGCGTCGAGGGGCTGTCGAACTGGGTGATGCCGCCGGGCGAGCCGGCCGTGCCGAGATCCAGGCTGATGGCCTGGGAGCCGACCCCGGTTCCAGGCGCCCACTGCACCTCGTTCGGGCCCGGCGCGCCGGGATTATTCGACGCCAGGAAGTTCAGGCCGGACGGCAGGGTGGTTGCGCCCGGATTGATCTGGCCATTGGTGTCGAAGGCCACGACGCCGGTGGCGATCTGCCCGTTATTGAGGCCCGCGCCGGTGACCACGTCGGTGGCCGGCTCCACGTGCAGCTCGGTGAACCACTGATTGGCGGTCGGTGATTTGAGCATGGACATGGTGATCGAACGCACCCCGCCCTGGCTGTCGAACACCTGGATGGTGCGCTGGAAGTCCGGCGTCACCGCGCCCGAGGCCATGTTGAACGCCGGATCAGACGCGTCATAGGTCGCCGCCTCCGGCGAAATCGCCTGACTGGCCTGGAGGTTGGCGTTGATGCGGATGGAGGAGGTGGCCTCCGCCGCGCCGCCGATATTGGACAGGTTGATGGCTTCAAGCTGGTCGAGATTGGAGGGGTTCTGGTTCACAGTCCCGTCCGAGCTGACCGGCCAGGCGTAGAGATACATGCCCGCATCATTGCGCAGGAAGCCCGAGCTGTCGGTCTGGAAGGACCCTGAGCGGGTGAACAGCACCGCATCGGCGCCGGTATTGGACGTCGGGGTCGGGCGCACGACGAAGAAGCCGTTGCCGTCAATGGCCAGGTCCGTCGGCGATCCGCTCGGATTGAGCAGGCCGGCCGAGTTCACGTCGAGACGCGAATTGGCCGTCACGCCAGCCGAATTATAACGCGCCTCGCCGCCCCCGCCGATCTTGTAATTGGGGGTGAAGACGGTGTTCACCCGCTTGTAGCCGGTGGTGTTCACATTGGCGATATTGTCCGAAATCGCCGCCAGCGCGGAGGAATTGGCCAGCAGGCCGGACGCCCCTGCGATCATGGCCGAGTTGATAGACATGACGTTCGTCTCCCACAGTCTGACCTGCTCAACCGGCTTTTGCCGGAGGGCGGGCGTGTTGTTGGAGCGCCTTTGAGGCGCCCGGATTTCAAACGCCGGCTTCGCGCACGGCGATCACATTGGCGAACGGCGCCTTGACCTTGCCCAGCTCCACGCGCGCTTCGCCGCCTGACAGGTCCACGCCGGTCACCCGGCCCGACACGCGCACCGAAGCTGTTATGCTTTCGCCCTCGGCGTCGCGGGCGCTGGCCTGAAGGGTGTAGACGCCCGGCGGCAGGGTGTTGCCCGCCGCATCGCGGCCGTCCCAGACCAGCGGATGGCTTCCCGATCCGGTCTGGCCAGGCAGGGTCGCGACCACGCGGCCCGCCGCGTCGCTGATCATCAGATCGGTGCGCTGGGCGGCGCGCGGCAGCTCATACGTCCAGCGCGCCTCTCCGTTCGACAGCTCGGCGGTGTTGACCGACACCGTCACATCGCGGCCCAGATAGCCCGCCGCCGACATCGCCGCGTTGGCGCCCTGAAGGGCCAGCAGCGCATCCAGCGAGCGCGTCTGGGCAATCTGCTGCTCGACGGACGAGAACTGCACCAGCTGGGTGACGAATTCCTGGGAATCCATCGGGTTGAGCGGGTCCTGGTTCTGCAGCTGCTGGGTCAGCAGGCGCAGGAAGGTGTCGAAATTGTCGGCCAGATTGCCCGCCGCCAGCCCGCTGTCATTGCTGCGGCTTGCGCCCGGCAGAATTTGGCCGATCGGGTTGAGATCAAGCGCCATTGCACGTCACCTTTCTGGTCCGGCCCGCTGGCCGTATCGGATATTCCTGTCTCATCGCGCCGCGCCCGGTCATGCCCGTATGTCCAGGCCTGAGGGGCGGGCCAGCGCAAAGCCGTAAAGCTCAGGCGCGGGCGCGCCCGGCGCGGCGATCTCCACCGCCAGCTCGCTGCGCGCAGCAGGTCCTGGCCGGGCGCTGGCGCCCTCGCCCTGTCCGCGCCCGCCGCCCAGCGAGAAGGACAGGCCGTTCTCGGCCAGGCTCAGACCGGCCTCGGCCAGCGCCTTTTCCAGCTCGCGCGCGCTGCGCTGCATGTCCTGGAGCGTGTCGGGCCGTTCGGCGCTCAGCATCGCCTTGACCGTCTGGTCAGCGCTCATTTCAAGGCGCACCCCGACCCGGCCAAGCTCGGGCGGGTCGAGACGGATGTCGAACACGCGCGCGCCGTCCGCCTGGCGGCGCACGATCTGGGCGGCCAGGGTCTGGGCGGCGTGCGGGGTAAAG
>JAFIEB010000054.1 GCA_020832735.1 Oceanicaulis sp. | reverse complement strand
GGGCGCGGCGTTTGTCATGGGGGCGGTGCGGGGGGTGGATGTCTCGCGGTGGCCGGGCGCGGGCGCGCCCGAGGCGCGCCTGGCCGCCAGCGAGACGCCGGCGCGCCGGGCTTCGATCACCGACCGTCATGGCCAGCTGCTCGCCCATACCCTGGATTTCCACGCCGCCTATGCTGACGGCCAGCACATTCCGCGCGAGCTGATCGACGACACTGTTGCGCGCCTGGCCAGCGTGCTGAGCGATCTGGACACCGAGCGGGTGGCGTCGCGCATGCGCGCGCGCCATCGCTTCATCCCGCTGGCCAGCGACCTGTCGCCGCGCGCGCGTCAGTCGATCCATCATCTCGGCCTGCCGGGCGTGTATTTCCGCACCCAGCCGGCGCGCGTCTACACCAGCCAGACCGCCGCCGCCCATGTGATCGGCTATGCCGGGCGCGACATGCGCGGCCTGTCCGGCGCCGAGCTGGCCTTTGACGCGGAGCTCAACGACCCTTCCGGCCGGCCTGTGGCCCTGTCCATCGACCTGACCGCCCAGCACCGGGTGGAGAGCGTCCTGTCCGAACACATGGCCCGCCACCAGGCCCAGGGCGCAGCGGCGATCCTGATGCGCGTGGGAACCGGCGAGATCATCGCCATGGCCTCGCTGCCCGGTTTCAATATCAACGACTATCCCCATCTGCGCGCGCCGGCGGGCGACAGCGCCGATCCGCGTTTCAATCGCGCCAGCCTGGGCGTGTACGAGCTGGGGTCGGTGTTCAAGCCGCTGGCCCTGGCCGCCGGGCTGGAGAGCGGTCAGGTGACGCTGGAGGACCGGTTCGACGTGCGCCAGCCACTGCGAGTGAGCGGTCATTCGATCGATGATTTCCGCGGCCAGCGCCGGGTGCTGACGGCGCGCGAGGTGATCGTCCACTCCTCCAATATCGGCTCGGCGCTGATGGCCGAACAGATCACGGCGCCGCATCTGCAGGCCTTCTACGAGGGGCTGCGCCTGCATGAGCGCCCGCCTGTGGAGCTGGCCGAGAGCGGGCGTCCGCGCATGCCGCGCAACTGGGGGCGGACCGAGACCATGACGGCGGCCTATGGCCATGGCCTGGCGGTGTCGCCGCTGGCGTTGACGGCCGCCTATGCGGCGCTGGCCAATGGCGGCGTGTACGTGCCCCCGACCCTGCGCCCCGTGGCGCCGGGCGAGATCATCGCCGGCGAACCGGTGATGAGCGCGCGCACCGCCGCCCAGGTGCTGGCTGTGATGCGCGAGACGGTGGCGCGCGCCCAGCGCGGCGGTCCAGACGTCGAGGGGCTGGCCGTGGCGGGCAAGACCGGCACCGCGCTGCAGGCCGGGCCGGGCGGCTATGACCGCGATCATCGCGTCACCACCTTCGTGGCGGTGTTTCCCTTTGACGATCCCCAATATGTGCTGACGGTCAGCTTCGACCGGCCGCGCCCCAGCCGGGCCACGCACGGTTTCGCCACCGCAGGCTGGAACGCCGCGCCCGCCGCCGGGGACATTTTGCGCCAGCTGGCCGGGGTGCTGGACCTGCGCCGTCGCGACGCCGACCCGTCGGCCCGCGCCGAACAGGTCGCCGCCCTGTTCGCGCCGCGTGCGCGCGCCGTGCTTCCGGCCGAAGAGCCCGTGCCGCTCCAGGCGGGAGGAGCGCCGCAATGAGCCATCGCCTCGCCGATCTCATCGGATCAGAGCTGACTGCGCCCGCCGGCGCGCAGGATCTGATGGTGTCCGGCCTGGCGCTGGACAGCCGCAAGGTGAAGCCTGGCGATCTGTTCGCGGCCCTGCCCGGCGTGCGTGTTGACGGGCGCGCCTTCATCGCCATGGCGGTGGAGAAGGGCGCGGCATGCGTGCTGGCGCCGCCCGGCGTTACAGCCGATGTTCCCGTGATCGAGGCGCGTGATCCGGCCGCCGCGCTGGCGGCTGTCGCCGCGCGCTTCTATCCGCGCCAGCCGGCCCATATCGCCGCGGTGACCGGCACCAATGGCAAGAGCTCCACCGTGGAGTTCCTGCGCCAGATCTGGGCGGATGCCGGGCGGGAGGCGGCGGCGCTCGGCACGCTGGGCGTGACCCGCGCCAGCGGACGCACCGAGGTCGGCTACACCACGCCCGACGCCATCGCCCTGCACGCCGCGCTTGATGCGCTGGCGGGCGAGGGCGTGACGCATCTGGCCATGGAGGCATCCTCCCACGGGCTCAAGCAGCGCCGCATGGACGGCGCGCGCGTCTCGGTCAGCGCATTCACCAACCTGACCCAGGATCATCTCGATTATCATCCCGATTTTGAGGATTACTTCGCATCCAAAATGCGCCTGTTCACCGCGCTGACGCCGTCTGGCGCTCCGGCTGTGGTGAACATGGATTCCGACTGGTCATCGCGCGTGGAGCAGAGCGCCCGGGCCGCCGGCCTGGAGGTGATCTCCATCGGCTGGCGCGGCCGGGACCTGACGGTGCGCGAGCTCACGCCGCGCGCGGCGAGCCAGCTTGTGCGCTTTGACTGGCGCGGGCGCGAACACGTCATCGAGCTGCCCCTGATCGGGGAGTTCCAGACCGCCAATGCGCTGGGCGCGGCCGCAATGGCGATCGCGTCGGGGCTTGAGCCTGACCCTGTCTTCGCCGCGCTGGAGCGCCTGAGCGGGGTGGCGGGGCGGATGCAGCCGGCCGGCGTGACGGCGGACGGCGCGCCGGTCCTGCTGGACTACGCCCATACGCCCGACGGGCTGGACAAGCTGTTGCGCGCGGCGCGCCCGCATACGCGCGGCCGCATCATCCTGGTGTTCGGCGCGGGCGGGGACCGCGATCCGTCCAAGCGCGCGGCCATGGGTGCGGTCGCGGCGCGGCTGGCCGATGTGTGCATCGTCACCGACGACAATCCGCGCAGCGAGGACCCGGCGTCGATCCGCGCGGCGATCCTGGCGGCGTGCCCGGGCGCGCAGGAGATTGGCGACCGTGAAAGCGCGATCCGCGCCGGCATTGCGATGCTGGCGCCTGGCGACGCCCTGCTGATCGCGGGCAAGGGGCATGAGACCGGTCAGATCGTGGGCGGGCGGGTGATCCCGTTCGACGAGCCGGCCATCGTCGCGCGCCTGCTGCAAGAGCTGGAGAGTGCATCATGACCGCGCCGCTGTGGACCGCCGCCGACGCTGCGCTCGCCACGGGCGGACGCCTGAGTGATGGCGGCTGGGCGGCGACCGGCGTGTCCATCGACACCCGCACGCTGCAGCCCGGCGATCTGTTCGTGGCCCTGAAGGATGCGCGCGACGGACATGACTTCGCCCGCGCAGCGCTGGACAAGGGCGCCAGCGCGGTGCTGGCCTCTGATCCGGGGTGCTGCGAGGGTCCGCGCCTGGTGGTGGATGATACGCTCGACGCCCTGCGCGCGCTGGGCCAGGGCGCGCGCCTGCGCAGCCCGGCCATCCGCATCGGCGTGACCGGATCTGTCGGCAAGACCAGCGTGAAGGAGGCGCTCGCCGCCGTGCTGCGCGCCGCCGGGCCGGCCCACTGGAGCGTGGCGAGCTATAATAATCACTGGGGCGTGCCGCTGACGCTGGCGCGCATGCCGGCCGCCACCCGCGCCGCGGTGTTTGAAATGGGCATGAACCATGCTGGCGAGATCGCCGGGCTGACGGCCCAGGTCCGCCCGCATGTGGCGCTGATCACCAAAATCGCTCCGGCGCATCTGGAAAATCTCGGCTCCATGGAGGCGATTGCGGACGCCAAGGCGGAGATATTCACCGGGCTGGAGGTGGACGGGGTCGCCGTGATCCCGGCCGATGACGATCACGCCCTGCGCCTGACCGCGGCCGCCCAGCGCTCGCGCGCGGGCTTCCTGTTTGATTTCGGGCATGCGCGCGGCGCTGCGGTGCGCATTCTGCGCTATGAGCCGCAGGGCGAGGGCGGGGCCGGGGAGATGGACGTGCTGGGCCGCGTGCGCCCCTTCCGCCTGGCCCAGCCGGGCGCCCATCAGGCGGTGAACGCGGCGGGCGTGACCGCCGCGGCGCTGGCCGCCGGGATCGATCCTGAACTCGTGCTTGATGTGCTGGCCAATTTGACGCCCGGCGCCGGACGCGGCGCGCGCCATGAGCTGACCTTGAAAGACGGGCGCACCGTCACCCTGATTGACGACAGCTACAACGCCAACCCTGCGTCCATGCGCGCGGCTTTCGCCGCGCTGGCCCCGCGCCCCCGCGCGCGCAAGGTGGCGGGGGGGGGCGCGCTGCTGGAGCTGGGCCCGGAAGGGCCAGC
>JAFIEB010000050.1 GCA_020832735.1 Oceanicaulis sp. | reverse complement strand
CAGGGCGAATGGTACGGGCCGGACCCGCATGCGCTTGGCGACGAGCCGCAAAGCTGACGCACCCGCCCCCCCCGGGGCCCCCGCCCCCCCCCCCCCCCCCCCCCCCCCCCCCGCCCCCCCCCCGGCGCCTGGGCGCGCGCGGCGGGCGGGCGCATCCGCCGCGCGCTCGATCTCGACGTCACGCAGCCCGGCTGGGAGCAAGGGCTGAGCGCGGATGCGATGTTTTGCGCCAACATGATCCATATCGCGCCCTGGGCCGCCGCCGAGGGCCTGTTTGAAGGCGCGCGCGGCGTGCTGGCGCCCGGGGCGGAGCTGCATCTCTACGGCCCGTTCCTGGAAGGGGATGCGACCGCGCCCTCCAATCTGGAGTTTGACGCCAGCCTGAAGGCGCGCCATCCCGGCTGGGGCGTGCGAGCGCTGGACGCGGTGGACGCGCTGGCGGCGCGCTGCGGTTTCGAGCGGGCGGGCCGGCTCGAAATGCCGGCCAATAACCGTCTGATAAGCTACCAGGCGATGGCGTCATGATTGCTTTCACCCTGATCTGCCTGGCGCTGGGCGTGCTGGCGGCTGTCCATCTCGCCCGTCCGCTGCTGCGCGAGGGGGGACCGGGGCGCCTGATCGGCGTCGCGGCGGGCGCGGTGCTGGCGCTGGGCGCGCTGGCCGCCTACGCGGTCAACGGCATGCCTGACGCCCCCGGCGCGCCCTATGAGCCGCGTATGGCGGCCCTGCGCGCGGCCGCTCCCGCCACGTTGAGCCCGGTGGAGCAGGAGGAATGGCTGCGCGACGCGGTGCGCCGCGACGCCCGCGACGTGGAGGCCCGCCGCCTGCTCGGACGCTATTTGGCGGCCACCGAACGCGAGCTGGAGGCCATCGCCCATATTGAACACGCGCTGCGCGTCAGCCCCGAGGCGCGCCTGTTCAACGATCTGGGCCAGGCCATCATGACGCTCAACCAGGGTACGGTCACGCCGGAGGCGGAACGCGCCTTCCGCGCGGCGCATGCTGAAGACCCGGCCATGCCCGAACCGGCCTTCTTCCTGGGCGCGGCGGCCTATGAGGCCGGCGACCGGAGCCAGGCGGCAAGTTACTGGGGCGCGATCATCGCCCGGCTGGACGAGGATGACCCCTACCGCATGATCATCGCCTCGCGCGCGGCGGACCTGTTGTCGCGCCCGTCCATGGGCGGGGCCGATCCCGCCGCCATGACCGAAGGCGCAGAGCGGCCCGATATCGAGGCCATGATCGCGGGCATGATTGACGGGCTGGAGCAGCGCCTGGCCGACGAGCCCGCCGACGTGTCGGGCTGGCTGACGCTGGCGCGCGCGCGCATGATGCAGGACGATCCCGGCGCCGCCTCCACAGCGCTGGCGCGCGGACGCGCCGCCTTCCATGACGATCCCGGTGCGCGCGCCCTGCTGGCCGCCCTGGCCGAGGCTTTCGAGCTTGAGGAGACTGACGCGTGAGACAGGCCCGCAAACGCCTCTGGATGATCGCCGCAGGCGCGGCCGTGCTGATCGTGGCCGCCGCGCTCGCCTTCACGGCGATGCGCGATGCGATGGTGTTCTTCTACTCGCCCGCCATGGTGGCGGAGAACCCGCCGCCGCCCGGCCAGCGCGTGCGCGTGGGCGGGCTGGTGGTGAACGGCTCAGTGGAGCGTCCCGCCTCGGGCGGCGCGAATTTCACCGTCACTGACGGGCGCGCCGACATCCGCATCACCTTCGCCGGCTCCCTGCCCGATCTGTTCCGCGAGGGCCAGGGCATCGTGGCCGACGGCGTGTTTGACGAAGACGCGCGCTTTACCGCCCAGACCGTGCTGGCCAAGCATGACGAGTCCTATATGCCGCCCGAAGTGGCGCGTGCGCTCAGAGAGTCCGGTTACTGGCAGGACGGCCCGCCGGGGACCGGACAATACGCCGGTCCGGGCGCGGAGACGCGCCGATGATCGCAGAGATCGGCCGCTATCTCGTCGCGCTGGCCTTCCTGGCCTGCATCGCCCAGACCCTGCTGTCGTGGCGCGGCGCGGACCAGGGCGGGCGCTCGGGTGCGGCGCGCGCGGGCGCGGCGGCAGCCGAGATCGCGGTGATCGCGGCGGGCGCGGCCTTCCTGCTCCTGGTCATCAGCTTCATCCGCTCGGACTTCTCCATCGCCTACGTCGCGGCCAACTCTCATGTGGACAAGCCGCTGCTGTACAAGATTTCCGGCGCCTGGGGCGGGCATGAGGGCTCGATGCTGCTGTGGTGCTGGATTCTGGCCCTGTTCGGGCTGGGGCTGGCGCGCATCGGACCCAAGGACGCCGCCCTGCGCGCGCGCGCGGTCAGCTTCCAGGGCCTGTTGTCCACGCTGTTCTTCGCCTTCCTGGCGTTCGCCTCGAACCCGTTCGAGCGGGTCTTTCCCGCTCCGATCCGGGGCGCGGACCTCAATCCGATCCTGCAGGACCCGCTCCTCGCGATCCATCCGCCCATGCTCTATGTCGGCTATGTCGGGCTGTCGGCGGCGTTCGCGATCGCGGCGGCCGGCCTGGTGCAGAGATCGGGCGGGCGCGCGCTGGCCGGCGCGTTGCGGCCCTGGGCGCTGGGCGCCTGGACCAGCCTGACCGCCGGCATCGCGCTGGGCGCCTGGTGGGCCTATTACGAGCTTGGCTGGGGCGGCTGGTGGTTCTGGGACCCGGTGGAGAACGCCAGCTTCATGCCCTGGCTTCTGGGCGCGGCGCTGGTCCATTCGGCCATCGCGACAGAAAAGCGCGGTGCGTTTCCCGGCTGGACGGTGTTCCTGGCCCTGATCGCCTATGTGCTGTCCATACTGGGCGCCTTCCTGGTGCGATCAGGCGTGCTCACATCGGTGCACGCCTTTGCGCTCGATCCTGAACGCGGGGTGTGGATTCTGGGCATGCTGGGCGTGTCGGCGGTGGCCGGGTTCGCCCTGTTCGCCCTGCGCGCCGGCTCGCTGGGAGAGGGCGACGGATTTGAACCCACCAGCCGCGAGGCCTTCATCGGCGCCAATAATCTTCTACTCGCCGTCACCGCCGGCGTGGTGATGGTGGGCACGCTCTATCCGCTGTTTGTGGACATTATGGGCTGGCCCATGATCTCGGTCGGCCCGCCCTATTTCGACGCTTCGGCGACGCCGCTTCTGATCCTCGCAGCCGCGCTGATGCCGATGGCGGCGTTCATGCCCTGGGCCAATGGCGGGGCGAAGCCGGGCCTCAAACAGATGCGCGCGGCTTTCCTGCTGGTTCCGGTGGCGGGCGTGATCATCGCCTTCATCGCCTTTGGCGCGCCGGTTCTGGCCGTGGCCGCGGGCGGGGTCGGCGCCTGGGCGCTGTGCGGCGCGGCCATGGATGTGGGCGTGCACTGGAAAGCGGCCAAAGTCCGCGCCGCGCGCCTGGCGGTCACGGGCCGGGCGCTGGCCCATGCCGGGGTCGGCTTCATCGCGCTGGGCGGCGCCGCCGACGCGTCGCGTCCGCCCGACATTCACCGCGCGCTGGCCCCGGGCGAGAGCATGACCATCGCCGGACGCTCGCTGACGCTGGAGGAGGTGCGCCGCGCCGACGGCCCGAACTTCATGGCCGACCGGGCCACGATCCGGGTGGACGGGCGCTCTGTCGTGAGGCCCGAGCGGCGCTTCTATCCGGCGGCCAACCAGACCACGCGCGAGGTCGGGCTGGGCTCGGACCTGCGCGGAGACATCTATCTGTCGGTCGGTGAGGCGCGCACGCGCGAGGACGGCGTGATGGCCTATGAGGTGCGCGCCGCCTTCCATCCTCTGGTGTGGATGCTGGGCTTGGGCGCCTTTCTGGTGGTGATGGGCGGCGGGCTGGCCCTGACCGCCCGGCTGATGGCCGGCGCCCCGGCGCGGGCGCGCGCCGGCGACGGGGTGAAGGCCGCCGGGACGGCTGATGCTGCGCAGGCGCGGGCGACATGATGCTCAAGGCCGCCCTCATGGCGTTGGCCCTGCAGGCGGGCCAGCCGCAGCTCGCCCCCGAGGACGAGGCGCGCGCCCAGGCGATGATGCGCGAAGTGCGCTGCATGGTGTGCGCGGGCGAGTCGGTGATGGATTCCAACGCCCCCATGGCCCAGGACATGCGCCGCTATATCCGCGAGCAGGTGGCCGAAGGCCGCTCCGACGCCGATCTGCGACAGGCCATGGTGGAGCGCTTCGGACATGAAGTGCTGATGCGCCCGGCCTTCGAGGCGCGCACCGCGCCCTTGTGGATCGCGCCGCTGGTTCTCCTCCTGCTGGGCGGGGCGTTGTTCTTCACGGCGATGCGAAAGCCGCGCACGCGGGCGTGACGCCCGGCGGCCTTGCCCGCCAGCGCCTGCAGGCGCACCCTCGCGCGCGAACAGCGGCAAGGAGAGGGCCATGCGGTCAGACAAGGTGAGTTTCGAAGGCGCGCTGGGCGATACGCTGGCTGCGCGCCTGGAGCGTCCGTCCGGGCCGCCGCGCGCCTGGGCGTTGTTTGCGCACTGCTTTTCCTGCTCCAAGGACATTCACGCGGCCCAGCGCATCGCCCGGCGCCTGACCCGCCACGGCATTGCCGTGCTGCGCTTTGATTTCACCGGGCTTGGCCTTTCCGAAGGTGATTTCGCCAACACCAATTTCAGTTCCAATGTGGAGGACCTGGTGCGCGCTGCGCAGTGGCTGGAGGCCGAGCATACGGCGCCGGGCCTGCTGATCGGCCATTCGCTGGGCGGGGCGGCGGTGATTGCAGCGGCCGAGAAACTGCCCTTCGTGCGCGCCGTGGCCGCCATTGCTGCGCCGGCGGACGCCGACCATGTGCGCCATCATTTCATCGACCAGATCGACGCCATCGAGCGCGAGGGCGTGGCGGAAGTCTCGCTGGCCGGACGGCCCTTCCGCATCAAGAAACAATTCCTGGATGATATTGACGGGCGCAAGCTCGATGACGCCGCCTCGCGCATGAGGGCGGCCCTCATGATCGCCCATGCGCCGCGCGACGAGCTGGTTTCCATTGATAACGCGACGCGCCTGTTCGTGGCCGCGAAACACCCCAAATCCTTCCTCAGCCTGGATGACGCCGATCACCTTCTGTCGCGCGAGTCGCACGCTCACTACGCCGCCGACGTGATCGCGGCCTGGGCGCTGCGCTATGCCGGCGCAGGCGAATGGCCCGGGCCGCCGCGCCCGCCGCAAGGCCGGGCGGCGTCGGTGGAGGAGACCGGGCTGGGCGGATTTCACAGCTGGGCGGCGGCGGGCGATCACGCCTTCATCGCCGATGAGCCTGAAGAGGCGGGCGGGCTGGACGGCGGCCCGCACCCCTATCAGATCCTGTGTGCGGCGCTGGCGGCGTGCACCACCATGACGCTGCGCATGTACGCCAACCGCAAGTCGCTTGAACTGGGGCGCATCCGCACTGATGTCAGCCATGAGCGCGAAACCGGCGAGGAGAGCGGCCAGACCCGCGACGTGTTCCAGCGCACTGTCTCGGTGGAGGGCGGCGCCGGCGATCTTGAGGACAAGCTCAAGGAGATCGCAGGCAAGTGCCCGGTGCACCGCACGCTGGAGCGCGCCAGCGTCATCCGGACCGAAATCGCCGGAGACGATTGAAGAGGATTACGCATCTGTAAGATCGCCGTAATATGAGTGAGAACCGGCCTCAGCCAAGTGTTGAGGCGCAACGGGGCGTGCGCCATGCGCGCGTCCCCCCAGCGACAGGATCGCCAACTGCATGACCTTTACCCAGCGTTTGCTTGTCTCCGCCGCCGCAGGCCTCGCGCTCTGCGCCGCCGCGCCTGCCGCCGGAGTGTTCGCCCCGGCCGCCTACGCCCAGGCCTACGCCGCGCCCAATGGCGCGCCGATGAGCTTCGCCGATCTGATCGAGCGCGTCAGTCCGGCCGTGGTGTCCATCGAGGCTGAAGGCGTGGCGCGCCCGCAGGACGCGCCGGACATGAGCCAGCTGCCGCCCCAGTTCCGTGAATTCCTGGAGCGTTTCGGCGGTATGCCGGGGCCGCAGGCCCAGCGCCCGCGCCGCTCGCAGGGGTCGGGCTTCTTCATCAGCGCTGACGGGCTGCTGGTGACCAATAATCACGTCATTGAGGGCGCCGAAACCATCCGCGTAGCGCTCAGCGACGGGCGCACCCTGACCGCCGAGATCGTCGGGCGCGACGAACTGACTGATCTGGCGCTGCTGCGCGTGGAGGAGTCATCGCGCCCCTTCGACTATGTGGAGCTGGCGCGCGATCTCGACATCCGCGTGGGCGACTGGGTGGTCGCGGTGGGCAATCCGTTCGGCCTTGGCGGCACGGCGACCGCCGGCATCGTATCGGCGACCGGGCGCCAGATGAGCCCGGCCCAGGCCTATATCGACTTCCTGCAGATCGATGCGCCGATCAACCGGGGCAATTCGGGCGGTCCGGCCTTTGACCTCAATGGCCGGGTGGTGGGGGTCAATTCGGCCATCATCTCGCCCACCGGCGGCAATGTGGGCATCGGCTTCGCCATCCCCTCCGACATTGCCGCCTCGATCATTGACCAGCTGATCGCCGACGGTCAGGTGCGCCGGGGATATCTGGGCATCTCGCCGGCCGATCTCACTGATGATCTGCGCGACGCCATGGGGCTCGACGCCGATATTGAGGGCGTGCTGATCAACCAGGTGCTGGCCGGCACGCCGGCCGCCCAGGGCGGGCTGCAGAACGGCGATATCGTGCTGTCGATCAATGGCGACCGCGTGTCCAGCGCGCGCGCCCTGACCCAGCGCGTGGGCGCGTTCGCGCCCAATGAGCAGATCACCGTGCGCGTGCTGCGCGACGGCCGCGAGCGCAATATCCGCGTGCGCCTGGCCGAACGTCCCGCAGATGTCGGCGGACCTGCCGAGCCGCCCGCCCCGGCCGAGCCGGATGCGGCGCGCATGTTCGGCATGACGCTGGAAACCCCGTCAGAGCAGGACCGCCGCCGCCTGGAGCTGGGTCAGCGCGGCCTGCTGGTCTCCGATGTGGAGCCGGACTCCGAAGCCGCCCGCAAGGGGCTGCGGCCCGGCGACGCCATTCTGGAGGCGGGCGGGCGCGACGTGCGCTCGGTGGAGGATTTCCGCGCCGCGGCCGAGCAGGCCACCGCGCGCGGGCGCGCTGCGCTGCTGGTGTTCGTGGCGATGCAGGGCGGACAGCGGCGCTATGCGGCGCTGGAACTGAGCGAGATGGAGTAGACCGTACAGGCGCCACGAGCGCTGTGCGGGTAAGGGAGGATATGGACCGGCATGCGCGTTCTGATCGTCGAGGATGACCGTGAAGTCGCCCGCAATATCGCGAAAATGCTGCGCGAGTGCGGGCATGTGGCCGACACCGCCCATGATGGCGAGGACGGGCTGGAGCTGGCCCGCGACGGGGCGTTCGACGTCCTGATCGTGGACCGGATGATGCCCCGCCGCGACGGGCTGTCCATGATCGCCGCCCTGCGCGAAGACGGCGACAAGACCCCGGTGCTGATCCTGTCGGCGCTGGGCGAGGTGGACGACCGGGTCGAGGGCCTGAAAGCCGGCGGGGACGACTATCTGGTCAAGCCCTACGCCCCGTCCGAGCTGATCGCGCGCGTCGATGCGCTGGCGCGCCGGCGTAATCCGGAAGCGGTCAAGACCAGGCTGGAGGTCGGCGATCTGGAGATGGACCTCTTGGCGCGCACGGTGAGGCGGGGCGGCGAGGTGCTGCTGCTGCAGCCGCGCGAGTTCCGCCTGCTGGAGTTTCTGATGCGCAACGCCGGTCAGGTGGTCACCCGCACCATGCTGCTGGAGAAGGTCTGGGACTATCATTTCGACCCCCAGACCAATGTAATCGACGTGCACATCTCTCGCCTGCGCGCCAAGATCGACAAGCCGTTCGCCACCGCCATGCTGCACACCGTGCGCGGCGCGGGCTACCGGCTGCAGCCTTGACCCGGCGCGCGGAGGCGGCGTGAGCGAAACGGCCGGATCCGCCTGGCGCCTGCCGCCCTTCCTGCGAACCACCGCGTTCCGCCTGACGCTGCTGTCTGCGGGGCTGTTCGCCCTGTCCAGCTTCGTCATCCTGGCGCTGGTTTATGCGGCCACGGTGGGCGCCTCAATGAACCGGGCCGATGCGGCCATCACCGGGGAGATCGCCCAGATCGAGGCGCGCTACGCCGCGGGCGGGGCCCAGGCGGCCAACCGCTATATCGTCCAGCGCTCGGTGGGGGGCGGGGAGTTCCTCTACCTGTTCCAGGACCCCGAGCGGCGGCGCATTTCAGGCAATATCTCGGCCCTTCCGGCTGTTCCCGCCGACGCGCAGGGGCGCGTGCGCTTCGTCTATGAGCGCGCGCCCGCCGACGGCGCCCAGGGCGGAGAGGGGCGCAATGCGCGCGGGCAGATCGTGGTTCTGGCCGGCGGCCACCGCGTCTTCGTGGGCATGGATGTGGAGGACGAGACGCGCTTCATCTCCAACACGCTCAACGCGGTGCTGCTCGCCTCGGCGCTGGCGCTGGGGCTGGGGATCATCTCCGGCGCGGTGGTCAGCCGGCGCTTCTCCAAGCGCCTGGACGCGATCAATGCGGCGGCGCGCGCGATCCGGGCCGGCCGGCTGGAGACCCGCGCGCCGCGCACCCATACCGGCGACGAGCTCGACGAATTGTCCGAGAATTTCAACGCCATGCTCGACCGGGTCGAACACCTGATGCAGCGCATGCGCACGGCGGGCGATTCCATCGCCCATGATTTGCGCCTGCCGCTGACGCGCCTGCGCGGGCGGCTCGAGGGCGTGCTGGTCGAGGCTGAAGACCCCGAGGCGCGCGAGGCGGCGCTGCAGCGCGCCATCGCGGACGTGGACGAGCTCCTTCGCACCTTCCACGCCGTGCTCTCTCTGGCCCGCCTGCAGGCCGGAGAGCGCCGGCGCGCGTTCGAGCGGCTGGACCTGACGGGCCTGCTGGCCGATGTAGCCGAGCTCTACGAGCCGGTGTGCGAGGATCAGGGGCTGGAATTCGCCTGCGACTGCCCGGCCGGGCTGTGGCTGATGGGCGACCGCGAGCTGATCGCCCAGGCGGTGGCCAATATTCTCGACAATGCGGTCAAATACACGCCCGAAGGCGGCGCGGTGGTGCTGCGCGGGCGCTTCACCGGCGCGGGCGAGGCGGAGGTGTCGGTCACCGATACCGGGCCGGGCATTCCCATGGAGCATCGCGCGCGGGTGCTGGAGCGGTTTGTGCGGCTGGAGAAATCACGCTCCCTGCCGGGCGTTGGGCTCGGCCTGTCGCTGGTCCAGGCCATCGCCGAGGTCCACGGCGCGCGCCTGACCCTGGACGAGGGCCCCGGCGCCGTAGACGGCCACGGCCCCGGCCTGCGCATCGCGCTGACCTTTCCGGCGGGGGAGGGTTAGGCGGAGGCTTGCGCCGGCCCGCTGCGTTGCAGTGCGCGGCGGGCAGTATTGAGCGCGGCGCCGAGGGCAGGCGAGAGCATGATCACGACAAGGGCGATAACTATGGCGATCATGGCCTCATTGAGAAACGCCGTGCTGGCGCGAATATGTTCATAAGAATCCAAAAAGAAGCGCCAGCCGCGCAGAATCGACTCAGGGGCTTTCACCAGCGGGACAAGCAGGCAGGCTGCAGCCATCACCATGATGAGGGCGCGGCTGGCCCTGTCCATCACTTCGCCCGGCCCCGCTGCGCGCCCCGCGCCCAGCTGGCTCCACGCCGCCAGCGCCGGGGCCAGCAGCGCCAGCACCCCGCACAGGGCGGCGCCGAGCAACACGTCCGGCAGGAGCTCCAGCGCCATTTCGACATACTGATTGCCGTAATAGTCGCGCAGTTCTTCCTGCAGCCGGGCGAAATCGGTGAGCGCGGTGATCAGCGCCACCAGCGCCATCACCCGCACGGCGAACGCCGCCAGCGCCGGAACCCAGACAGACGGGGGCGTGGTCATGGCGCGTCATCCCCGCCGTTCTCGCCGCGAACGCGGGAGCCAGCGCCGCGATAGACCCTGTCGGGCAGCACGCTGATGACAATCAGGACAAGGCTGGCCACGGCGCCGATGATGGTGTCCGGCTGCCATCCGGACGGGCCCTGAAAGTGAACACGCACGACGTATTCAATGGGTTTGAAAGCGGTGGCCAGCACCGGGATCAGGATGAACACGCCCGCCGCCAGCGCCGTCAGGCGAAACGCGTCCGTGCCCTTGAGCCCCAGGTCCAGCTTGAGATCGCGGTAACGCCCCGCCAGCAACCGGCAGGCCGGACCGGCCAGGATCAGCACGATCACCCAGACGATGGCGGACGCGATCAGAAACGACCGGGTGTCGGCGAGCGCTTCCAACGTTCCGGCCAGATCGGCCTCACTGAGATAATCGCCCTCGAGCAAAGTGCGCTGGTATCGGAACATCATCCAGAAGCCCACGCTCATGGAGGCGATCTGGAACAGGGCGTAGACCCTCACAATCAACGCAGCCAGCGCGGTGATGGCGATCATGCCGGGTTTCCTGACGATGCGGCGGCGTTTGGCCGGGTTGCAGACTGCAGCGCGCGGCGCGCAGTATTGAGCGCGGCGCCGAGGGCGGGGGAGAGCAGCATCACGATGAGGGCGAAGACGGGCAGGGTGACCTCCGGCCGCGTCCAGTATTCCGCCAGGATCAGCGCCGGATCGCGGGGTTCTGTCATCACGATCCATCCGATCAGAAGCGTCCTGGCCATCTCCGGCAGGTTGATCAGGAAGACCAGCAGCGCCGCCACCAGGATCATGGCGCGGCCGCCCCGGTCCAGGGCCTCGCCTTCGCCCGCATGGCGTGCTGCGCCCGCCTGGCTCCACGCCAGCAAGGCGGGCGCCGCCAGCGCGGCTACAGCGCAGGCGCCCGCGCTGATGGCGAATGCGCCCGCAAAAACCGCGTAACTGTCCGAGGTGTGGATGTGGGGCATGAGTTGCTCAGCGAAAACCGAGTACGCCAGCTCGCCGATCCGCGCGGCGATCAGGAACACCGCCGCGATGCGGACAATCATGATTCCGGCGGCTGCAATCCACTGACCGGGCGGCGCGGTCATGATGGTTCGCGCCCGCTACGCGCGGCCCCGCGCAGGCCGGCGAGCGCCGCCTTGTAGGCCGGGCCGGGCACGAGGCTCAGCGCCAGCAGGATCAGGCCGATCCCGGCCGCCAGAAGCGTGCCGATATACCAGTCGAACGTATACGGGGCATTGAAGATGAAGGTCAGCTGCGAGGCGGCGGGGATCAGGATGGCGATCGCCCCGCCCAGCGCGGCCAGGCGGTACAGGTCCGCGCCGCGAAGCCCCAGATCAATCTGCGCATCTCGGTGACGCCCCGCGAACGCCCGGCACAGCGGATGGGCCCAGATCAGCAGGGCGATCCAGATCAGAACCGGCAGGGCCAGCAGGGCCGGCGCCGGAAAGAAGGTGGTGATCCCGCCCATGTCTCCACCCGCCGCCTCTGCGATGGCGTTGAAATAATCAAACAGGAACCAGAGGATCTGCACGATGATCAGGACGCGGATGATCAGTGCGGCGAGCACGGTGACTGCGATCATGGGGGTCTCCTGTTCCTGCAGCGCCGCCTTGCGCACATCACCCCATTCACCCCGCTGCGCGTTACCAAGGCAAGCGAAAAATCGCGCGCCGGTTGCGTGCGGCGCCCCTCATTTTCCCCGCGCCGGGCCGGTGAAAGCCTGCTAGCTTTTCTCCGTCAACAGAGCCTGGGGAGAGACATCATGACGGCATTGAGCCGGCGCGCAGCGCTGGGACTGGCGGGCGGCGCGGCGGTGACGGCGCTGTTCGGCGCGCGCGCGTGTGCGCGCACGGAGAGTGCGGCGGGCGCAGCGGCGCAGGCCGGGCCGGGTTTTGTGCGTGATGATATCGGCGCGCTGCGCCATGTGCTGGTCCATTCCCCGGTCCTGGAGGATTACCCGGTCGAGCGCGAGACCGGCGGCCTCATCCCCAATCTCTCCACCCACTGGCCCGATTATGTCGAACAGCACGGCCATCTCACCCGGCGCCTGCGCGAGACCGGCGCTGAAGTGCTCGAGCTTGCCGACGCGCTGCAGGGCGCCATCGATGCGGCGCGCGCGTCGGGATCGTTCGAGGCCTGGCTGTCGGGCGTGCATCCGCGCCTGTCGGGCGATGCGGACGCGGTCAGCGCCGCGACGCTGCTGGGCCGCGATCCGAACCGCCAGTACCGGCTGCGCGATATCGGCGGCTACCGCCATGATGTCAGCGATTCCACCTCCACCATGTGGACGCGCGACGCCAGCTTCATGACGCCGGGCGGCCTGGTGGTGTGCAATTCGCTGAGCCCGCGGCGCCTGCGCGAGAACATGACGCTGCGCTTTGCGCTGATGCACGCGCCGCAACTGGCTGAGTATCCGGTGGTGTTCGACGCGGTGGCCGAGGGCGTGATCCTGGAGGGCGGCGACGCCCAGATGGTGGGGCCCGACACCCTGTTCCTGGGCGTGGGCCAGCGCAGCGATCCGCGCGCCGCGCCGATGCTGGCGCGCCGTCTGAACATGGATGTGCTCGCCGTGCAGGTGCACAAGAGCGAGTACCTCACCCGCCATCAGCCGGCCATGGGCGGCGGCGCGCTGGCGGGCCTGCGCGTTCTGTTCTTGCATCTCGACACCTTCTTCACCCATGTGGCCGACCGCCACGTGCTGTGCGTGCCCTGGTTCCTGGAGCACGCCCATGCGGGCGAGGATCCCTTGAGCGAATACATTCGCGGCGCCCGCACCGAGACGACGATCAGCGACAGCGACGCCGCGTCCGCGCTCGACTTCCTGAAAGAGTTCGGGAAGGTGACGCTCTACCGCGCCGGCACCGGCGCCAAGGAGGAGCTCGAAGACATGAAGCTCCTCGATTATGTCCGCGATCGCGGCTACCGCGTCACCCATGTGGGCGGGCGCAGCCCCGAAAGCGGGCAGGAGGCTTTCACCGCCTTCATGCGCGACACGCTGGGCGAAATGCGCCGCCAGGCCTCCAACGTGGTCGCCACGGCGCCCGGCCAGATGATCGCCTATGACGGCTCGCCGTTGACGCAGGCCGCTCTGGAGCGTGACGGGATCGAGGTCACCACCTTCCCCGCCCGCGAGCTGTGGGCCAATTTCGGCGGACCGCACTGTTTGACGATGCCGCTGCGGCGGGATTGAGTTTGAGCATAGGTCGAGGCGGCGCATATAGGATGCTTGTTTGAAGGCTAAAAACTTAGATATTTTTGTTGGATGTGCGACATATTCTGATAACATCTTTTAGTTGCGCGTGGTAATTGTACGTCGCCACTTTACATGCCGCCACCTTGTAGTTAACAGCGCGCGCTGTAGCAAAAACGGAGTGCGAAATGGAATTCAAAGCACCAAAGATAGAAAAAATATACGAAGCAATTACTGTAATTTTAGACAATAGAATTGAATATATAGATGCCAATAATGCTATAGTTAGTTCTTCAGATGGAAGTAAAAACTATACATTGAGTTGGTCAGATGGCTTCGATAAGTTTTACTCAGACGACAACTCATCTAAATGGCAAAATACAATTGGATATCCAATAATTGCGATTATTATCGAAAAAAAATTTGATGGATTTATAGATGGCAGTTATAATTGCCTGAGTGGTGTTAATTGGTCCGAATTGAATAAGCGTTATAATCGTGATTACAGCGCTGCAGTTGCGGAGGTGCTTGAGGCGGGGCTTCCAGAGATTGAGTCGCGTGAGGAGTTAAGGCAGAATGTAGATACAATATTTGACATTGTATCGAAAATGAAAATTGAAAAAATGAGTCGAATTCCATGAATGAATTATACAGATTTCTGCAGCAGCGCGAGTCTAGGAAAAGGCTTTCAAAATTATTTGATATTTCAGACACAGTTCTTGTAATTCATTACTCATGTGAGAGTTTTTTTAAGCGCAATGATGGATTTTCACCAAAAATTGCTTCAATTAGTATTCGAAATCTATCAAATGGAACCTCAACATCGTTTTCAATACACCACTATGCGGAGCGAGAGGGTGTCGATCTTGCCATTAAGTCGGATGAGTATGAGTATTTAGAGTATAAATTATTATTTGATTATTTTAACTTTGTTCGAAATCATCTTGGGTTTACATGGGCGCACTGGAATATGCGCAATATAAATTATGGTTTTCAAGCGCTTGAGCATCGGTTTCGAGTTTTGCGTGGGGAGCCGGTCTTGGTCCCAGACACTCGGAAAATCGATTTGGCAGATTTGATGCAACGAATATATGGACCTGAGTACGCGCAAAAGCCAGTTCTTGTTAATGTTTGTAAAATGAATAACATTGAATCTGAATTTTTTCTTGCTGGATCTGAAGAAGCTAAAGCCTTTGATGCCCATGAGTATATGAAGCTTCATCAATCAACTTTAAAGAAGGTGGATTTTATTTCTTATATAGCGGAATATGCGTTGCAGAATAAGTTAAAAACTAAGGCGAATTTTTTTAACAGATATGGGCTGCACCCCCGAGTTTTGATTGAAATAGTAAAGCAGCATTGGATTGTGAGTGCTTTGGCAATGATTGCGATGATTTTAGGCATTTTGAGGTTTGTATCATAGTTGCGCCGCGGCAACCGCTCCCCCGCCTTGCTCTCATCCCCGCAGCGCGCCACGGTTCGCTCCATGACCGCGCCCCTGCCTCAACGCCTCGCCCGCACATTGCCGATGATTGATCCTGCGCGCGCCGCGCGCTGGCGTGAGCGGATTGCGCCGGAGGCGTTTGCGGCCTGGGAGGCGGGTGGTGAGGAAGGCGGCGAGGCTGCCGGCGCGTTTCTGGACGCGGTGTTCGCCGCTGCGCCCTATCTCGCCCGTTCCGCCGCGCGCCGGCCCGCCACGCTGCAGGCGCTGGGCGAGCAATCGCCTGAAACCGTGCTGGAGCGGGCGCTGGACGCGGCGCGGGCCGCGGGCGCGCTGGAGGATGAGGCCGACGTGCTGCGCGCGCTTCGCCAGGCCAAGGCGGACATGCATCTGACCGTGGCGCTGGCCGATCTGGCGGGCGCCTGGCCTTTGGAGACCGTCACGCGCGCCCTGTCGGATTTCGCCGACGCCAGCGTGCAGGCGTCTCTGGCCGCCGCTGCGCGCCTCACCGGGTTTGATGTGGATGACCCCGCCAATCCGGTGCCCGGCTATTTCGTGCTCACCCTGGGCAAGCATGGCCAGCGCAGCCTCAACTTCTCCTCCGATGTGGATCTGGTCATCGCCTGGGAGCCGGATATCGCGCAAGCGCCCGAAGGCAAGGACCGGCCCAAGAGTTTCAATCGCCTGGCCCAGAAGCTCGCCTTCCTGATGCAGGAGGTGACGGCCGACGGCTATGTCTTCCGGGTCGATCTGCGCCTGCGCCCCGATCCGGGATCGACCCCGCCGGCGGTGAGCGCGGACATGGCGCGGCGCTATTTCGAGGCGGTGGGCCAGAACTGGGAGCGGGCCGCCTACGCCAAGGCGCGCTGGAGCGCGGGTGATCGGGCCTGCGCTGAGGCGTTCCTCACCGATCTCAAACCCTTCATCTGGCGCCGGGCGCTGGATTTCGCCGCGGTTGAGGATATCCGGGCGCTCGCCAAGCAGATCCAGGCGGTGGGCGAGCGCTCGAAAGTGCGCGCGGCGGGTCATGACCTCAAACTCGGGCGCGGCGGCATTCGCGAGATCGAGTTCTACGCCCAGGTGCTGCAGCTGGTGTTCGGCGGCCGCAAGCCGGCCCTGCGCCCGGCGGGGACGCTGGACGCCCTCAAGGCGCTGGCCGGGGAGGGGCTGATCGACAAGGGCGAGGCCGAAGCGCTGACGCGCGCCTACACGGTGCTGCGAGACGCCGAGCACCGCGTGCAGATGATCGAGGACGCCCAGAGCCAGACCCTGCCTGAATCCGACGAGGCCCGCCGCGCCGTGGCGGCGCTGTCGGGGGAGGGGGATCTGGCCGCCTTCGACGCGCGCATCCGCGCCACCTTGCAGGAGGTCCACACCCTGTTCTCGGTTCAGTTTGAGGATGGCGAAAGCCTCGCCACGGACGCGGGCAGCCTGGTGCTCACCGGCGTGGAGCCGACGCCCGACACCATCGCCACGCTGACCGCTTTGGGTTTCAAAGACCCCGCCCAGGTCTGGGCGCGGCTGTCCGGCTGGGCGGCGGGCCGCGCGCGCGCGGCGCGCACCGAGCGGGCGCGGCGCCTGTTCTCGCGCTTTGCGCCCAGGCTGGTGACCGCCATCGCCGCCACCGGCGATCCCGACGCCGCTCTGGCGCGCTTCGCCGCCTTCTTTGAAGGTCTGCCCAGCGGGGTTCAGGTTCTGTCCCTGCTGGTCAATCAGCCTGATCTGGCGCGCGAGCTGATGGTGATTCTAGGCCTGGCGCCGCGCCTGGCTGAATTGCTCGCCCGCCGGCCCGCCTTGCTGGACGTGATGCTGGAGCCGTCCTTCGTACGGCCCCTGCGCGAGGATGCGCCCGGCCTGGTCGCAGCGCGCTTTGCGGCGCTGGCCGAGCTGCCGTTTGAAGACGCGCTGAACACCGCAAGGCGCATTGCGCGCGAGGAGCGCCTGCGCATTGGCGCCCAGCTCTTGCTGGAACGCGCGGGCGCCACAGAGGCCGGGGCTGCCTTCGCTGCGCTCGCCGACGCCGCTGTCGCCGCCATGGCCAAGGCCGCCGAGCAGGAAATGACCCGGCGCCACGGCCCGGCGCCGGGGCGCTGGGCGATGCTGGGTCTGGGCAAGCTGGGCGGACGCGAGCTCTCGGCCGATTCTGATATTGACCTCATGCTCGTCTATGAAGCTGACGGCGAGGCGTCCGACGGCCCCAAACCGCTGGGGGTGGAGACCTGGTTCATCCGCTTCACCCAGCGCCTGGTCTCGGCCCTGTCGGCGCCCACCGAGGAAGGCGATCTCTATCCCGTGGACATGGCGCTGCGCCCGTCGGGCAATCAGGGACCGCTGGCCGTGCGCCTGTCGCGCTTTTCCGCCTATTACGCCAGCGATGAGGCCTGGACCTGGGAGCGCATGGCGCTGACCCGCGGCCGCATCGTGGCCGATGGCGGGCTGGGGGCGGAGCTGGACGCGGCCGTGGCGGCGGCCATCGCCCGCAAGGTTCCCGCCGATACGATCCGCGCCGACGCCGCGGCCATGCGCGCGCGGCTTCTGCGCGAAAAGCCGGCCCGCTCGGCCTGGGATCTCAAAATGCGCGAGGGCGGCCTGATCGAGATCGAGTTCATCGCCCAGACCGCCCAGCTCATCGCCGGGCGCCGCGCCGACCCCGGCACCGCGCCCGCCCTCGCCGCGCTCGCCGCCGCCGGCGCCCTGCCGCAGGCCGAGGCCGAGGCGCTGACCGCCGCTCATTCTGACTACTCGGCTGTGATCCAGCTCATCCGCGCCGCCCATGGCGGCGGGTTCGATCCGTCGGGCGCCAGCGCCCCCTTCGCCCGGCGCCTGGCGCGGTCTGCGGGCTGTGACACGCTGGACGGCCTCTCAAAACGCCTGGAGGAGCGCTCTGAGTATGTGAGCGCCCTGTTCCGGCGCCGGGCCAGGGCGCCGGATCCCGGCTGAGCGCGACGGATATTCCCGCCTGGCTGCGTATCACTGTCATCGGGGCCGGGGCTCCCTTGCAGACAAAGGCGAAACTCATGAACACCACCCTCCTGACTTCACTGGCTGCGCTCTCGCTCACGCTGGGCGCTGCTTCCGGCGCCGGGGCTGCGGCCTATGGCGCTGACGAACATGGCGCTTCGGCGTCCGGCGAGCACGCCCATGGCGGCGCCCGGCGCGGCATGCGCGGGCTGATGATGCTCACCGCAGCGGCTGGTGATCGCGACGCCGATCTCGCCCGCGACGACTTCGCCGCCTTCCTGGCCGCCGAGTTCGATTTTCGCGACACCAATAATGACGGCGTGCTGAACGCCGAGGACGCCTCGCCGGCCCGCCGCGCCATGATGGAGCTGCGTGCTGACAGCCCGCGGGCTCAAGCCTGGCGCGAGCGCCGGGGCGCAGATGCGGGTCCGCGCGAGGTCACCCGCGAGGACTTTATCGCGCGCGGTCTTGACCAGTTCGACCGGGTCGACGCCAATAATGACGGCGTGGTCACCGCTGAAGAGCGCCGCGCTGTCGCCGAACAGGCGCGCGAGCGCATGCGCGAACGCCGCGGTGACGGCGAGCGCCGCGGACGCGGCTGGCGCCGTAACCAAGGCGGCTGACGCCGTCAGGAGCCAAGGCATGATGCGTCCCGCCCTGCGCCTGATCACAGGACGCGCCGGCCCGCCGGCCGGCGCAGGCGGGACGCAGAGCGCCATTGACCGCGCGCTCGCCGATGGCGTGGCGCGCGGCGATCGCGAGGCCATCGCGGCCCTGACGCGGCGCTGCCTGCCCATGGTGCACGCCCTG
Source organism: Oceanicaulis sp. (assembly GCA_020832735.1). Classification (GTDB taxonomy): domain Bacteria; phylum Pseudomonadota; class Alphaproteobacteria; order Caulobacterales; family Maricaulaceae; genus Oceanicaulis. The sequence continues at coordinate 2,781 of JAFIEB010000050.1, read as the reverse complement.
TCGATGCGGCTGTTGCGTGACGCCGGTGAGGCTGAGGACGCCGCCCAGGACGTGTTTGTGAAGGTCTGGCGCAAGATTGACGGCTATGACCCGGAGCGCGCCCGGCTGGAAACCTGGATCGGGCGCATTGCGATCAACACCTGTCACGACCGGCTGCGCAAGCGGCGCGAAATGCCGCTGGCGGGCGAGGACGCACCCGATGCGCCGGATCCTGCGCCGGGGGCCGATCAGATTCTGGCTGCGGGGCAAAGCGCGCAGCGCGTGCGCGCCGCCGTGGCGGCGCTGCCTGAACGCCAGCGCGCGGCGCTGGAGCTGCGCCATTTTCAGGATATGAGCCAGGCCGAGGCGGCCGGCATTCTCGAGATCAGCGTCGAGGCGCTGGAATCCCTGCTGGCGCGCGCCCGGCGCGCGCTCAAGGCGGAACTGGCCAGCGAGGCTGACGGCATCATCCGTACGCTCAGTGAAGGGCGAGGAGGCGAATCATGATGACGCGAGAGCGTTTTGAAGACCTGGCGGGGCTGTACGGCCCTGATCCCGGCTTGTGGCCCGAGGCTGAACAATCCGCCGCGCGCGCCTTCATGGCCGCTGAACCGGTCCAGGCCGAGGCGGCGCTGGCTGCGCAGGGCGCGCTGGATGATCTGCTGGACGCGGCGCGCACGCCCGCGCCCGATCCGGCGTTGTATGAGACCATCATCGCCAGCGGCCTGGCCGCCCGCCCGTCCGCGCCGCGCTGGGCGCCCATGGCGGCGGCCGCCGCGCTGGTGCTGGGCGTGAGCGCAGGCTGGCTGGTCAATACAGGCGAAGCGGCCCCGGATTCTCAGGAGGCGTTGTTCAGCGCCGCCTTTGCGGTGCTGGCTGAAGATGAGGGCGACTGGCTGGAGGAGGCCGCGCGATGAGCCGGTTGAATATCTGGATCGTATTGTTGATAGCGTCTGTGCTGCTCAATGGCGTGTTGATCGGGGCGGGGGCGCGCCACTGGTTTGCGCCCGCGCGGGAGCCCGCGGCGCAGGCGCCCGTGTCCGGGCCGGTCATGATGCGCGGGCATTTCAGCATGCGCGCCTTCATGCGGGCTCTGCCCGAGGCGCAGCGCGCCGAGGCGCGCGAGCGGTTCGAGGCGGCCCGGACGGATATGCGCACGCTGGGACGCGAGGCGATGACCGCGCGCCGCACGGCATCCGAAGCATTGCGCGCCCAACCCTTCGACGCCGAGGCGGCCAGCCAGGCCATGGCCGAGGCGCGCGCGGCGCGCGCGCGCATGGAAGCGCGCAGCGAGGCGCTGATCCTGGAGATTCTCGACACCATGGAGCCTGAGGCGCGCGAGGCGGTGCTCGAAGAGGCGTTCGCACCCCGCGAGCGGAGCCGGCGCTGGCGGCGTTCGCGCGATTAGCCTTCCGCGCCGCCCGCCTCCACCACTTCGCCGTGACGCGTCTCGTCCGGCAGGCAGAGCGTCACGAAATCCGGCGCGATATCATCGGGATGCGGCAGGCTTTGCGGGTCTTCGCCCGGCACGGCCTTGGCGCGCATGCGCGTGCGCACGCGCCCGGGATCCAGCAGATTGACGCGCACCGGCGTGTCGGCCAGCTCGCGCGCCCAGCTCATGACCAGCGCTTCAAGCCCCGCCTTGGACGCCGCGTAGGCGGCCCAGTAGGCGCGCACGCGGCGCGGGCCCACGCCCGAGGTGGTGAACACCGCCCGGCCGGCGTCCGAACTTTTGAGCAGGGCTTCGAAGGCGCGGATCAGGCGCGCGGGCGCGATCAGATTGACCGCCAGCACCTCGTTCCAGATCTTGGAGGGGATTTGCGCCGCCGGGGTCAGCGTCCCCAGCGATCCGGCGTTGGCGATCAGGATGTCCAGCTTGCCCCAGCGTTGGGCGACGGCCTCGGCGAGCTTTTCAATCCCGTCTGCTGAGGTCAGGTCCATGGGCACCAGGGTGGCGCCGCCGCCCGCTGCGCGGATGGCGTCGTCCAGCTCCTCCAGCCCGCCCTGGGTGCGGGCGGTGGCGATCACATGGGCGCCGGCGCCGGCCAGGGCCAGAGCGACGGAATAGCCGATGCCGCGCGAAGCGCCGGTCACCAGCGCTACGCGGCCCTCAAGCGGGCGGGATTGGGTCATGCATCCACCAGAAGCGAGAGTTGTTCATCCTTGTTGGAGCGCGCGTGATCGCGGTCCACAAGCCGGGTCGGGTATTCCCCGGTGAAGTAATGGTCGGCCAGCTGGGGCCGGTCGGGATCGCGGGCCTCGCCGCGCACCGCCCAGTACAAGCCGTCCACCGACAGGAAGCCCAGCGAGTCGCATTCGAGCATGGCGCGCATGCGTTCGGGATTATGGCTGGCGGCCATCAGCTCCTCGCGCATGGGCATGTCGATGCCGTAGAAATCGGGGTGCGTGATCGGCGGGCAGGCGGAGCGGAAATGGACTTCCGTGGCGCCCGCCTCGCGCACCATGCGCACGATTTTCTTCGAGGTGGTGCCGCGCACGATGGAATCATCGATCAGCAGCACCCGCTTGCCCTTGAGCACGGCCGGATTGGCGGCGTGCTTGCGCCGCACGCCCAGATCGCGCTTGGCCTGGGTGGGCTGGATGAAGGTGCGGCCCACGAAGTGGGAGCGGATAATGCCCAGATCAAAGGGCTTGCCGATGGCCTGGGCGTAACCCAGCGCGGCGGCCATCCCGGAATCAGGCACGGGCACCACGACATCAATATCGGCGGGGGTTTCCTCGGCCAGGCGCACGCCCATGCGCTTGCGCGCCTCATAGACCGAGACCCCGTCGATCACCGAA
>JAFIEB010000037.1 GCA_020832735.1 Oceanicaulis sp. | reverse complement strand
CACATGGGCGTACCAGCTGGAGAAATCCTGGCTGTGCTGGGCGCCCACGCGGCTGGCCGCGCCATTGGGCCCGCGGAACACGATGGGACAGCCAAAATAGCCCCCGGACAACTAGAGAGTTTTGGACGACGAGATGATGATTTGAACGATCGCATCCATGGCGAAATTGAAGGTCATGAACTCGACGATGGGCTTCAGGCCCCCGAACGCCGCGCCCACGCCAAGGCCGGCAAATCCGTGCTCGGTGATGGGGGTGTCCACCACGCGCTGAGGGCCGAATTCCTGTAACAGCTCGCGCGTGACCTTGTAGGCTCCCTGATACTCGGCCACCTCCTCGCCCATGACGAACACCGTCTCGTCACGGCGCATCTCCTCGGCCATGGCGTCGCGCAGCGCGTCACGCACGGCGATGGAGACCATTTTTGTGCCTTCAGGGATGTCGGGATCGGAGGCTTGGGGTTTGGCGTGTTTCACCTTCCCGGGTTTCCCCCCACCCCGGCCCTCCCCCGAGGGGGAGGGAGAGGATTTGGAGCCGTTTTCGTCAGATTTCTTGGAGCCTTCGCCGTCGGCGCTCTTCGCGTCAGAGCCACGCCCGGCCTCTTCTCCCTCCCCCTCGGGGGAGGGTTGGGGTGGGGGGGAAGCCTTTTTGGATGAAGATCCCGCCCCCTCCAGCGCGCTTTCGTCCTCGCCCTCTTCCAGGAGCAGCGCGATCACGGCGTTGACCTTCACGCCTTCAGCGCCCTCTTCAACCAGCAGCTTGCCGACCACGCCTTCCTCGACGGCTTCAACCTCCATCGTCGCCTTGTCGGTTTCGATCTCGGCGATGACATCGCCCGATTTCACCGTGTCGCCGGGCTTGACGGTCCACTTGGCCAGCGTGCCCTCCTCCATGGTGGGCGACAGGGCGGGCATGAGCACTTCGATGGGCATGACCTAACCCTCCACCAGCACGTCGGTATAGAGCTCGCCCGGGTCCGGCTCGGGGCTGTTCTTGGCGAACTCGGCGCTCTCGTTGACGATCTGCTTGATCTCCTTGTCCATGGCTTTGAGCGCATCCTCATCAGACCAGCCGGCGTCGATGAGCATCTTGCGGGCGAGATCCAGCGGGTCCTTGTGGTCGCGGAACTCGTTGACCTCCTCGCGGGTGCGGTATTTGGCCGGGTCGGACATGGAGTGGCCGCGATAGCGGTAGGTCTTCATCTCCAGGATATACGGCCCCTTGCCCTCGCGGGCGTGGGCGGCGGCTTTCCTGGCCGCCTCATAGACGGCGATCACATCCATCCCGTCCACCGCCTCGCCGGGAATGCCGAAGCTGACGCCGCGCTTGTAGAGCTCGACCTCGGAGCTGGCGCGCTTCACGCTGGTGCCCATGGCGTACTGGTTGTTCTCGATGATGTAGAGCACCGGCAGATTCCAGAGCTTGGCCATGTTGAAGCTCTCATAGACCTGGCCCTGATTGGCGGCGCCGTCGCCAAAATACGTCGCGCAGACATGTCCGTTCTTCTTGTATTTGTTGGCGAACGCCAGCCCCGTCCCGATGGGAACCTGGGCGCCGACAATGCCATGGCCGCCGAAGAACTGCTTCTCGCGCGAGAACATGTGCATGGAGCCGCCCTTGCCGCGCGAATACCCGCCCTCGCGGCCGGTCAGCTCGGCCATCACGCCATTGGCGTCCATCCCCGTGGCCAGCATGTGTCCGTGATCGCGATAGCCGGTGATCACCTGGTCCCCGGGCTGCAGCGCGCCCTGCACGCCCACCACCACGGCCTCCTGGCCGATATAGAGATGGCAGAAGCCTGCGATCAGGCCCATGCCGTAAAGCTGGCCGGACTTCTCCTCAAACCGGCGGATGAGCAGCATGTCACGGTACCAGCCCATGAGCTGGTCTTTCGTGACCGGCGGTTTGGCGGGTTTTTTGGACCGTGACGATGACCGTGACGATGACCGCGGCGCAGACCGCGGCGCAGACGAGGAGGATTTCGACGCCATATATTTCACACGCGTAGCAATTGCTGCGCGCTCCCTGTTGAGGCTTCCTGCCGTTTAGCAGGCGCCGCATGGCGGCGTAAAGCCTGTCTGGTGATGCTGCGCTTGCGAAATATTGGTGGGGCTCTCATCCGGACAGGCAGGTAAACCATCCATTTACTGCTCTCCCGGGCGAGCGGAGCGAGACCCGGGACCCATCCACCTGACCTTGCAGCCGCCACGCAGGCTGAAATGACAATGGATGGATCCCGGATAACCGCTTCGCGGTTTCCGGGAAGGCAGGGTTTGGTTTTCTTTCCCTCCCCTTGAGGGGGTCTGGCGCCAAAGTCGTCTGACAAGGATGGAGTGCAGCGCCAGACGCTTTATCCCCTCCCCTTCTCAAATATGCGTTTTCCCGGCGAGAGCCGGGATCCAGACACGCCGCTGCAACTGGGCCCCGGCTTTCGCCGGGGAAACGCATGTTGAGAGCCGTGGCGTTCAGATGATCACCCCCCTCACCCCGACCGCATCAACCTCACGCCCTCATCGCGCTCGAACAGATAGAGCAAGGTCCGCAGCGCCTCGCCGCGATCCCCCCCGAACACGTCCTCGCGGGCGGTTTCGTAGCGGGCGGCGTCGCTGGCGAGTTCGATAAGGTCGGAATGGGCGGCGAGATCGGCCAGGCGGTAGTCCGGCAGGCCCGACTGGCGCAGGCCCAGCGGATCACCCGAGCCGCGCAGGCGCCAGTCTTCCTCGGCGATTTCAAACCCGTCATCGGTGCGGCGCATGATGTCCAGGCGCGCGCGCGCCGTCTCGCCGGGCTGGCCGTGATAGAGCAGGAGGCAGGTGGACGCCTTGTCGCCGCGCCCCACCCGGCCGCGCAGCTGGTGCAGCTGGGCCAGGCCAAAGCGCTCGGCGTGCTCGATCACCATGATGGTGGCGTCGGGCGCGTCCACCCCCACCTCGATCACCGTGGTGGCCACGAGGACGTCGATTTTCCCGGCGCGGAAATCTTCCGCCGCCTGCTGCTTGCCGCGCGCGGGCATGCGGCCATGGACCAGGCCCACGCGGCGGCCGGGGAGCATCTCGCCCAGCATGTGATGGCGCGCCTCGGCGGCGGCGAGGTCGGAGATATCGCTCTCCTCCACCAGCGGACACACCCAGTAGGCGCGCTCGCCATTGGAGAGCGCGCGTTTGAGCCCCTCCACCACATCCGACAATCGATTGGCCGAGACCACGCGCGTATCCGGCGCAATACGACCGGCGGGCTTTTCATCAAGGCGCGAGACATCGAGATCGCCAAAGGCGGCCAGGGTCAGCGTGCGCGGGATGGGCGTGGCGCTCATGGCCAGCACGTCGGGCGCGGCGCCTTTGAGGGTCAGCCTGCGCCGGTCGGACACCCCGAAGCGGTGCTGCTCGTCAATCACCACCAGGCCCAGATCGTGAAACACCACCGCCTCCTGGAACAGGGCGTGGGTGCCGCATACGACTTGCGCCGCGCCGGACGCCAGCCCCTCCAGTATCTCCGCCCGGCGCGCGCCCTTGTCGCGGCCGGTCAGCACGGCGACGCTTATGCCGGCGGGCGCCAGCAAAGCCTCCAGCACGCCGGCATGCTGGCGCGCGACGATTTCGGTGGGCGCCATCAGGGCGGTCTGCACGCCGGCTTCCGCCGCATGAGCGGCGGCGAGCGCGGCTACGAAGGTCTTGCCCGATCCGACATCGCCGTGGATCAGGCGCATCATGCGCGCGGGCGCGCGCAAATCCTCGCGCACGGCCTCAAAGGCGCGCGACTGCGCTCCTGTGGGGGTGAAGGGCGCGGCTTCGATCACCGCCCTCACCTTCGCGCCATCGCCCTCCAGCGATCGGCCCTTGCGGGCGCGGCGTTCGCGGCGGGCGAGTTTGAGGGCCAGCTGGTGGGCGAACACCTCGTCAAAGGCCAGGCGCCGGCGCGCGGGCGCGTGGGGCTCCAGATCATCGGCGGACGCGGGCGCATGCAGCGCCGCCAGCGCCTCACGCCAGCCGGGCCAGGCCTCGCGCGCGGCCAGCGCCGGATCGATCCAGTCATTGAGGTCCGGCGCCGCCTCCAGCGCGCCGGCCACCGCCTTGCGCATCACCGCGCCCGACAGCCCGGCGGTGAGCGGATAGACCGGCTGCAGCAAATCGGCGTCCGCGATCTCGCCGGGCGCGGCGATCAGGTCGGGATGCACCATCTGGATTTCAGAGCCGAAGCGCTCGGCCTTGCCCGACACCACCCGGCGCGTCCCCACCGGCAGCACGCGCATCAGATAATCGGGCCGGGCGTTGAAGAAGACGAGATGCAAAAAACCCGTCTCGTCGCGCAGGCGCACCTTGTAGGGCTGCTTCATCGTGGGGCGCGGCACATGCGCCTCCACCTCCCCCTCCAGCGTCACGACGCCGCCCAGATCCCCGGCATCGGAAATGAACAGGCGCCGGGTGCGATCAATGAGGCCGGTGGGCGGCGTAAACAACACATCCTTCACCCGCCCCCCGCCAACCGCCCGCGACATCAACTCCGCCAGCTTCGGCCCCACGCCCTTCAGCGTGGTGATGTCAGCAAAAAGGGGGAAGAGGGATTGGGGGCGCATGGCATGAGTTAAGCCGCGCCGGGGCGGGAGGGGAAGGCCTGACCGTTGCAACTAGAGCCCGAACCAACTAGAAGCGATTAGGGAAAATTTGAGGTAACACATGTCAATTTCACCGAAAGGATTGAACATCCAAGCTCTCTATCGGAGATTCCGCGATGGAGAGCTGGTTGTTAATAGGCAATATCAACGCAAGCTTGTCTGGACCATTGAAGAAAAGCAAAAGCTTATCGATAGCATACTCAAGGGCTATCCAATCCCTCTATTTTTATTGGCAGCACGAAAGGACGCCTCGGCCGAAGACGGTATCATCTATGAGGTGATTGACGGCATGCAGAGATTGCATGCAATATTTTCCTATATTGAGCATGGCTACCAAATCGACCGCGGCTGTTTTGATCTGTCCCAACTAGCCCGCGCCCGCTCGGCGCGAGATGCCGGGGCGTTCAAAGAATTTGGCGAAGAAGTCCCCAGATTGTCAGCCGAAGAGTCCTCCGACTTTCTCGAATACATGCTCGCAGTGACTGAATTTCCAGGAGAAGATGAAGAGCGAATTACTGACATATTTGGTCGGATTAATTCAGGCGGACGCCAGTTAAGTGACCAAGAGCGGCGCCAGGCAGGCGTTCTTAGCTCATTTGCTGAGGTGGTTCGATCATTGTCCGCCGAAATTCGCGGAGACGTATCACGCGAGCGCCTTAAGTTAAATGAAATGCCAGAAATTAGCGTTGAGACTCAGCGGCAGCCCCAAGGATTTGGCCTAAGGGCAGAAGATATATTTTGGTGCTATCAAGGAATTCTGCGAACAAATGAATTACGGGATAGCGGCGACGAACAACTAATTGCTGATATTTGCGCGTCTATAGTAAATGGCAATCCAGTTAAGGCGTCTGGAGCATATCTAGACAAAATATATGATCCTAGGGTCCAGACTCATTCATAGCCAGAAGGCGACGAGGACGGCGAGGGCGACGGCTGATAGGAAGTTTCTGGCGAGCTTGTCGTAGCGTGTGGCGACGCGCCTGAAGTCCTTGATGCGGCAGAAGGCGTTTTCGACGAG